>JAKSBE010000567.1 GCA_022361275.1 Kiloniellales bacterium | reverse complement strand
GCAGACATCGGCATGTCACCCCCTCCCCACCCTCCCCCATCAAGCGGGAGGGAGAAGACCGCGTCCGCCTTTCAACAAAGCCCTCCCCCTTGATGGGGGAGGGTGGGGAGGGGGTGACTCTCCGAAACCTGCAAGTCAGCACCTCGGCGACCTGCCGGCCCCTTCGTCCTGCCCGGAGAGGGCCCCTACTCCAGCAAGGCGGCGGTCGGCCCCTGCGCCAGCCCTGCTTCCAAATCGGGGTTCAGCCGCGCGTAGTAGCGCGCGAGCAGGCGTGCCTTGGCCTCGACGGGCGGGAACGCCTCGGCCAGGCGCATCAGCTCGGCGGGATCGGCCATGAGAAGCTCCGCATAGGTGTTGACGTCGTTCTCGATGGACGAACGGCCGTAGTCGGAGACGAAGCCCTGACGCCACCAGCCCTCGGCTTCGGACGCCGGCGCGTGCTTCTGGGTTGCCTCCAGCAGGGACGCATAGTCCGGCAGATAGTCCACGCCCGCCGGCTTCGCCGCCAGCCAGGCAGCCTCGGGGAAGTCCGGCTGAAGAAAGAGATAGCTGGAAAACTCGCGATGGAAAAAAGCGCTCCGCGTGGACCGCGTCGGCCGGGGTAGCGCTGCTGGACCTCGTCGAGGAGGCGGCGCGTCTCGGCCGGGTCCACGCTCGGCAGCCGCGCCTGCTCTGCTTGGTAGAAGGCGAAGAGGCCGAAGGCGGCCAGAAGGACCGCCGCCGCCAAACGCAGCAGCACACGGCGCTTCGGCCGCCTCCGGCCCCGGACCGCACCGGCCGGTCTCATTTCTGGCCGACCGGCTGCGCGCGCCCTGGGCGCACCGGCCGCAGCACCAGGGGCGGCGCCTCCGAATCGATCTCGGTACCATAGGTGACCGGGACGCTGCGGCCCAAGCCGACGTATCCTCTTCTTCCTACCGCCGGTTGCAGGACCTCGGACACCGGGCTACCCGCTCCGCGGATGATCGGCAAAGGGCCGCGCGCTTGGCCAGACCCCGGATCGAGCGCCGCTCGGCCAAGCTCACGTGAACGGAGACAAATCGATCTGTTTCATACAGATAGAGCCGCCTGCCTTCAACTGGACGCGGGGTGCTCATGGCGCGGGCACCTCGCGGCGCGGCCGAACCTCTGCGTGGCAGCGCAAGCATCTGGAGAACCGTAACAAATCTGCAAAAACTCTTGCCGCAACTGTGCTTCATCTAGAACCCTGCGGCGAGGATCTACACCTCCGGCGCGCAGGACCACGGGCGCCGGTCAGCAGGCGGCCGCTGCATGATTTGGATGAGAAATCTTCTTATATCAAATAGTTGAGTCGCGCACCGAAGGGAACGCTGGGATGCTGTTGCCTATTCTCTCTTTCCTGTTGGAGTTCTCGGTTGCAAGAGATAGTTTACCTTAACCTCTCTGCTAGGAGCCGGGTTGCTGCCGTCAGGATGACTAGGGAAAAGGTGCATTGAAGCAAGTCGGCAGATACGAGGTCGTCGAGCGCCTGGGCGAAGGCTCGATGGCCGAGGTGTACAAGGCCTACGATCCCAAGATCGACCGCTCCCTGGCCCTGAAGGTCCTGAGAGAGGAGTGGTGCACCAATAAGGAGTATGTAAGACGGTTTCTCCGCGAGGCCCGTGCGGCCGGTAACTTTTCCCACCGGAACATCGTCACCGTCTACGACGTCGGGCAGCTCGAGGACAGGCCCTACATCGTCATCGAGCTCCTGACGGGGATGTCGCTGGCCGAGGTGATGGACTCCGGCGAGCCCCTGCCGCTCGACCAGATCCTGTCCCTCGGCATGCAACTGGCCGACGCGCTGAGCTACGCACATAAGCACGGCGTCGTCCACCGGGACATCAAGCCCAGCAACATCATGCTGCTGTCCGACGGGTCGACGATCAAGATCACCGATTTCGGCATCGCGCGCATCGACGACCCGAGCGCCGAAGACCAGACGGTCGTCGGCACGGTCCTGGGCACGCCGCAGTACATGTCGCCGGAGCAGGTCAAGGGCAAGCCGGTGGACGAGAGATCGGACCTCTTCTCCGTCGGGGTCGTCCTTTATCAGCTCTGCACCGGCCAGAAGCCCTTCGAAGGCGACAGCATCGCCACCCTGCTCTACAAGATCACGGAGGAAAACCCGCCGCAGGTTTCCTCGCTCAGGCCGGACGTGCCGCCGGGCGTGCGGCACATCATCAACAAGCTGCTGGCAAAAGCCCCTGAGGAGCGCTTTCAGAGCGGCGAGGAACTCCACCAGGCGCTCAAGCACGAGGCACAGATCCTCAGCGAGGGCGCCAGCGACCCCGAAAGGCGCCGCTACGTTCCGATCAAGGTCAAGTGGACCGTCCTCATGGCCGGCTTCGTGGCCGCGATCATGGCGGTCAGCATCTTCTTCATCGACGCGAAGCAGAGCGAGACTCTCGAACGCTATGCCATGGACGCCGGGTCCTCGATGGCGCGCTTCATCGCCTCGGAGACGGCGGTGCCTCTGTTGAGCGAGGATTGGGTGGCCATCGAGATCTTCGTCAAGGATGCCGCTCAGGGCCAGTCTTTCGACTACCTCACGATCCTCGACCACGAGGACATCGTGCGGGGATCGAGCGACGATTCGCTCATCGGCACCAGCTTCGAGCTGCCGCAGGAGGCCGAGCTGCAGGACGAACACAACGGCATCAGGACCTCGGTCGTCGGACAAGCCGGCCGCGCGGCCATTCTGGACTTCGAGGCGCCGGTCCTGTTTCAGCAAAGGCGTGTCGGCACCGTTCACCTGGGCGTGACACAGAGCGCCATGCGCGACGTCATCGATACCACGCGCCTGCTCCTGATCGCCCTCGGGATGGCGACCGTCATGGCGGTGGCGATCGTCTCCTACGTGCTCGGAAGACTGCTGTCGCGGCCGCTCCGGCTGCTGCGGACTTCGATCGCCCAGGTCGCCGAGGGCAACTTCAACTGCCGGATCCCGGGGGAAAGACGCGACGACCTGGGAGAGGTGATCTCAGCCTTCAACAAGATGGCCGTTGCCCTCGACGGCCGCAGCCGCAAGCAAGGGAGTGAAGATGCCTAAGCCGACACCTGCGGTCTTGTTGCTCGCCGCCTTGCTGCTGTCCGGCTGCGGCGGCGCCCGCTTCCTGGTACCGGACGGAAAGGTGGTCGCTCAAGATCGAGACTTCCTGGTGGTCGCCGCCGGTCCTTCGGACAGCCTGCGGTCGCTGGCCGCCACCTATCTGGACGACCCCTCCCTCGATTGGGTCATCGCCGAGGTCAACCAGATCAAGAGGATCAAGCCCGGCCAGCAGGTCGTCATTCCGCGCCGGCCGATCAACCAGTCGGCCGTCTTCGAGGACGGCTATCAGACGGTGCCCATCCTCGCCTATCACGGCATCACCGCCGACGGCGAGGCGTGCAGAAAGGTTTCGGTCACCAAGAAGGCCTTCGCACGGCAGATGGCCTACCTGAAGGACGAGGGCTTCACGGTCATCGGCTTCGACGACCTGATAGGCTTCATGAAGGGCCGGCGAAGCCTGCCGAAAAAGTCCGTCATCATCACGATCGACGACGGCTTCAGATCGAGCTACGACATCGCCTTTCCGATACTGCGCAAGCACGGCTACAAGGCGACGGTCTTCGTCTACACCGATTTCATCGGCGCGCCCAGCGGCCTGTCCTGGCCGCAAATGAAGGAGATGGTGTCATCGGGCCTGATCGACATACAGCCCCATTCCAAGACCCACGCCGACCTGACGAAACGAAAGGACGGCGAGAGCAAATCGGCCTATCTGAAGCGCGTGCGCGAAGAGGTCCGGCTGTCCAAGAAGACCCTGAGCCGCCTCGACATTCCCATGCACACCTTCTCCTACCCCTACGGCGCCGAGAACGAAGCGGTCGTCGAGGTCGTGAAGTCGGAGGGTTTCGACCTGGGCGTCACCGTCACCCGCGGCGGCAATCCGTCGTTCGCCAATCCCTACGTGCTTCGCCGCACGCAGATCTACTGCAAGAACAACTTGACGACCTTCGCCAAACGGCTCGAAACATATAAGCGCTTGGCCGCCAAGTGATGATGAAGAAAGAAGCGCTCGCGCTCCTCGGCGCGGCACTCCTGATCGCCGGCTGCGGCACGACGCCCAAGCCGCCGACGCAGTTGCTGGACCGCAAGGCTCTGCAGGACCGGAACCAGCTCGGGGCCAAGCTGGCCAGACGGGGCGAGCTCAGGGCCGCGCTGATACAGCGACAGATACTGCAATCCTTCGGCGAGGAGGACGCCAAATCCGCCGCCGCACGGCGGGATCTGGAGGCCAAGATCAGGCGGAAGGTCGAAGCCGCCTTCGACAGCGGCGCCGAGGCTCTGTCCAAGGGGCACGCGGGCAAGGCCCGCCAACAGTTCCTCACCGTCTTGAGCCTCGATCCCGGACACGAAGCCGCGCGCGAAGAACTGCGGGCTCTCGAAGCCGAGCGCGTGCGTAGCCAGCGCGCCCGGGTGATCGGATCGCTCCGCAACACGAAGAAGGCCGCCAGGAAAAGGAAAGCGGCCCAGGCCGCCGAGACGGCGCCGGCCGAAGCGCCGCCTCCGCCGAGCGGCAGCAAACCGCCAAAGGCCTCCCGCGCTCCGCAAGCACCAAGCCAAGTCTCCGCCAGCGGCAGCCAGAAGGACCCGCAAGCGAATTTGGTGGATCCCGAGATTGCGATGGAGCGCACGGCTTTCAAAGCGCAGGAGACCTTCGACGAACAGGCGAGGCAGAGTTCTATAAAGAATCTGGAGGCCTTGATCGAGAGGACGGCCTATCGGACATCGATCGAAGGCCTCGAAACTCATCTGGCAAGGCATCCCGAAGACGAACGGGCCTATGAACTCCTGGCTCTTTCCCATCGCAAAGTCGGCCTCGATCTTTACGGCAGCGGGCAAATGCGCGAGGCCTTTCTCCACCTCCAGGAGTCGAGCAGGTTCTCCAAGCTGTCAGGGCGCAACGCGAACGAGCGGGTCGAGACCGCGCTCGCCGAGACCAAAAAGATTCTGGCGGACGAAGGATTCGTAAGAGGCATGCGCGCCTTCAGGGAAGACCTCGACCAGGCCATCGCCCTTTGGGAAGAGGCTCTGGCCTACGATCCGCAGCACAGCCAGCTAAGGCTCTTCCTCTATCGCGCCTACAAGATCAAGGAAAACCTTCGCGCCGTAAAACCTTAGAGCACGACAATGAGACGATGCGAGATAGAGTGACCTCGCATCGTCGTGCTCTAAGCTGACACACTAGATTCAACAAGTTAATGTCCTGACCTGCAATTCGCTCCCGCGAATTCCAGCATCGGGACCTTAGTTGTTGGGCAGGCTTTCTATCTTCTTCTTGAGATCGATGGCCCGATCACGCTCGCGCCTTGCCGGTGTGTAGTCCGGATCGACCTCCAAGGCCTTGCCCAATTTGCTGATCGCGGTGTCGAGATCTTGCTGCCGAAGGGCTATCATCCCCTGGCGATGATAAGTCTCCGTCACGGCGGGCTTCAGCTTGGCGACCTGCTTGTTCGCGGCGGCGTGTTCAGGCTCCAGGACGGTGATGCGTTTGTAGATTTCGAAGGCCTCCACGGTCTTACCCTGACCCTGGAGCTGCGAGGCTTCCTGGAACAGATTCTCGACCTGCTGGCGTCGCTCCAGAACGGCCAGCAGCTCGCCGACCTGAGGGTCATTCGGCGCGATCTCCGAGGCGCGGCGCAGGGATTTCTCGGCATCCCCGAGCTGCCCTGCCGCGGCCTGCTGGTCGGAAAGCCGGATGTAAGACGCGATCGCGGCACTCTGCAGCTCGGCGGCATCCGGATACTCGAGTAGGCCTTCCTCGAGATGATTCAAGGCGCTGCTGTGGTCGTTGCGGTCGGAATAGCCCTTGGCCTTGAGAATCGCCCGCTTGATGGTCACGGCCTTCAACTCCTCCGCGACCGCGGAGTCGGCCGGCGACAGCCTGGCCATCTGATCATTGGCCGAAGGCGCATCCGTCGCGTCGGGGGTCGCCCCGGGGGTCGCCTCAGGCGCGGCCTTGTCAGGCGTCTCGTCAGGCGTGGAGGCGTCAGGCGTGGAGGCAAGGGCGACAGCCTGCGGCTCCGCCGCCTTGCCGGCCTCCGCCTTCACCGCGAGCGCCTCCGCCGCGACCTCGGGCGTCTCGGCAGGGATATCGGCAGGGATCCGGGCTTTCGCAGGCCCCGCCGCCTGTGCGCTTGGCTCGGCCGGCGTCTTCTTGACGATCGCCGGCTTCTTCTTGGCCACCGGCGCCCTGGCTTCGCTCGCGGGGGACTCTTTCTTCGAAGATGCCGTCCGGGACGCTTGCCGCTTCCCCGGGACCCGAATGGTCTGACCCGCCTTGATCTCGCTCGGATTGTCGAGCGCGTTGTAGCGGGCCAGAATGTGGAACTTCATCGGGTCGCCCAGCATCTTCTTGGAGATCGAAGAGATGGAATCCCCGGGCCTGACGATGTAGAGGAAGTGCTCGCGGCCCAGCATCTCGATCGGATCCGCGTCGATCTGTGTCAGAAGACTCCGCGCCAGCCGGCTGTCCGGCACTTCCAAGACGTAGGCGTTCAACTCGGCCTTGGCCTGTCCTTCCTGGCCGACCTGGAGCAGATCGAGCGACTTCCGCATCCGTTCGCGCGCTGTCAGGCCCGGTTCGGGCTGGAACAGGACGACCGGAATTTCGGGTCCCAGCGCCGGCGCCGGCGCCAGCGCCGCATCCGGGTCGGCGTCTCCCGACTCCAGGAGCTTGCACCCCCCCAGGGCCGTCAATCCCAAAGCGAAAAACAGAATCACCCCAAAACGCATAAGCCGTCCGTCCCCTAACGCTCCTGTGTCGGAGGCTGCGGCATAGACGGTCGATCCGGCGCCAGAACTCGCCTCGGCCAACCTTCTACCCTCACCATCCCGTCCGTACCGGACGCATCTAAAATACAATGCATTGGCAGGCGGATCAAAGATTACGACCACCATTCCGTGTCGAGGGCGATGACCTCTGAGCCAGGGAAAATCTGTACGAGCGAAAAAGAACCGTCGATAAATTTTTCTTTTCATTGAATTTTCCGACACGCAGCCAAACCGGCCGCCAGCCGATCGTATATCGCGAAGGTTTCATACATGAGGCATTTTTGAGGCAAATCCTCAGCTGCGCCCCGAGCACCCCGGTCGTTCCGACCGCGCCATGGCCGCGGCGCCCTGGCCGAGCGCTGCTGCTCGGCGCACAGGCTGGCCGCGGCCGAGGCCTTTTCTCGCGGCCGGGTGACCCCATAGTGCTTAGCCTCCGCGCGCGGACCACGATCCGATCGGACGAAGACGCGATGTCCCCACGGCCGGGTCACGACAACGGCCGCGGCAAGAAGAGCCTGCGCTTGCCGGGCGCCGAAGCACGCGCACCCCGCCTAAGCGGTGCGCGCTCCGATTGAGCATTTCGATGCAAGCGCTTGTCGGTTAGGCTATAGTTTCATCATAAAGGGGTGAACTTCAGACTGGCATTTGGGGATGGTGGCTTGCTCGTAGTCGAGGTCAAGACAAAGGGAGACTTGGTCCCGGCCCAGAGCGACAGGGCCGCAATGGAGACTGGTGCGATCACAATCGGCCGCAGCTCCGAGAACGATCTTGTCTTGCCGGATCCGACCGGAGCGATTTCACGTCAGCATTGCAGGATCGAGCATGCCGAGGGCAGCTATCGTCTGACCGACACGAGCACCAATGGCGTCTTCGTGAACGCCAGCGGTGAGAAGGTCGGACGCGGCAACTCGGTGGTGCTGGCGGACGGAGACCAGCTCTCGATCGGTCACTACCAGCTGGAGGTCCAGGTCGCCGGCGGTCAAGCCGCTGGCCCCGAGGATCACGCCGCGGACCCGTTCCAGGACCTTGTCGGAGAGGATGTTGTCGGGGGTGTCGAAGATGATCTTGTCGGGCCTGCGGACGCCCTGACGCCGGATCAGGAAGACGAGGACCTGCTGGGCCTCCTGCCCGGCCAGGCGCTGCCCGACGAAGACCTGCGCCCACGGGACCCGGTGGTCTGGGACCTCGACGCGCCGGAGCCGACCGACGACGCCAAGGAGGCGACTTTCTCCGGCTTCCAGCAGATCGGCTGCGAGCAGGTCGCCCTCGACCCCTTCGAGACCGCGCCACAGGACCAGATTCCCGCGGACTGGGACGAGCAACCGGCCGCGGAGCCCTTGGCCGCGGAGCCCTTGGCCGCAGCGACGGCGCGGCCGGCCCGGTCGGAGGACCCGTTCTTCGGTGGCCAAGGCCCTGGAAGCATCCAGGCGGAGGCCGGCGGCGCCCCCGCGCAGCACGGCGCCGGCCCCGGGACGGCAGCCGCGCCGCTCGATCCCCCCGACGCCCCGCCAGCCGAAGACCGGCGCGGAGCGGCCCGCTCGGGTTCGGCCGCTTCCGGGCATGGCGACAGCGAGGCCTTCAAGGCCTTCCTCGCCGGCGCAGGCCTGGAGGATGCCGCGGATCTGCAAAACGCCGATCCCGTGGAGACGATGCGACTGCTGGGAGAGATCTACAGCGACGTCGTCGTCGGCCTGAGAGGGCTGCTGGAAGCCCGGCGCGTCATCAAGAGCGAGCTCAAGATGTCGCAGACGATCATCCAGCAAAGCGGCAACAACCCGCTCAAGTGGTCTTTGAGCGATGAAGAGGCCGTGGAGTCCCTGCTCGGCCAAAGTCAAAGGGGTCGACTGCCGCCTCGGGAAGCGATACAGGAAGCCTTCGAAGACCTGAACACGCATCAGATCGCAATGGTCGTCGGAATGGAGAGGGCGATTGCCGTTCTGCTGAAGCGGTTCGACCCCAAGGCCTTGGAAGCAAAAATCGAATCCGCGAACAAGGTCAGCAAGCTCATTCCAGGGCTGAAGTCGCGATATTGGGAGGAGTTCACGCGGCTCTACGCCGAGATCGCCCAGGAGGCCGAGGAGGATTTCGACAACCTCTTTGGCCGCGAGTTCGCCAAGGCGTATGAGGAGCGCGTGCATCAGATAACGGGTAAAGCCAGCGCCTCGCCGTTCCGCGGTCCGGGTCGCGGCCTGAATAGGGAGAAGTGAGGCATGTGGCCAGGAGAGCCTGCCCGGCGGTTTCGACCCAGGATTTCCGCAGCTCTGGCGGTGGCGCTTGCCATGGCCCTGGCCGGCTGCGGCTCGAGCCCGACACGAATCACCGTCAGCATCGTGGGCGCCGAGGATCTGAACCCCGACGCGGATGGCCAGCCCAAGCCCCTGGTGGTGCGGATGTACGAACTGAAATCCGATGCCGCGTTCAAGGCGGCCACCTTCGACGACCTGACCGAGGGCGACATCGCCAGCCTCGGCGCGGAGCTTCAGGCTAAGGAGGAGTTTCTGCTGACGCCGGGCCAAACGCTCGAGCTCGAGCGAGAGCTGAGGCCCGAAACACGAATTGTCGGTTTCACCGGCAACTACCGTTTGTATGATCGTGGCGGCCTTTGGCGCGCGTCCATCGCCGTGCCCGAAGGCGAAAGGACGGATCTCATAGTCGGCTTCAAGCGTGTGGAAATCACGATTGAAGAGGATGATTGATCGCTGCCCCCGTCATCCGGCCCGCGGGCGCGCACGCCTTGCCGCAGCCTCGACCCGTGAAGCTTGGCCCGTGAAGCTTGGCCCGTGAAGCTCGGATCATGCGCAGTCTGAACGCAACCGCTGGAGGCCGGGATCAATGACGCTCAACAACAAGGTGGTGTGGTCCGAGGGGCTGTTCCTGCGCCCCCAGCACTTCCAGCAGCAAGACCGCTACCTTGAGAGCCTGGTCCGCCGATGCGCCGGCGCGCTCACGCCCTTCGGCTGGGGCATCAAGGAGCTGCAGATCGACCAGGACCTCCTGAAAGCCGGCAAGCTGGCCATCACCCGGTGTTCCGGGACGATGCCGGACGGGACTTTTTTCAGCGCGCCGGATGAGGCCGACGCGCCGCCGCCGCTCGAGCTCGACGAGGACATGAAGGACGTGGTCGTCCACCTGGCCTTGCCGGTCCAGGATCCCCGCGGCCTGGATATCGGCCTCAATGGCTCGGCCCCTGCCGTCGCCCGATTTCGCGTCGACGAGTTCGAGGTGCGGGACAGCTGCGGCGGCTCCGATGCGCCCGCGCAGCTTCAGGTCGGCCGACTGCGCCTCGCGCTCAAGCTCGACAGCGATGAACGGAGCGGCTTTCTGACCCTGGGGCTGACGAGAATCATCCAGATCGCGGCCGACAAGACGGCGCTCTTCGACGACGGCTTCATTCCGCCCTGTGTCGACTGCAGGGCCTCTGCGAAGCTCTTGGGCTACGTCAACGAGCTCGAAGGTCTCCTGCATCAGCGCGGCGAAGGCCTGGCCGGCCTCGTGTCCGAATCCGGCCGTGGCGGCGCCGCCGAAATCGCGGACTTCCTGATGCTGCAGACCGTGAACCGCTACGAGCCGGTCATCGCGCATCTCGCCCGCACCCCGGACGTGCATCCCGAGGCGCTCTTCCGCCTGCTGCTGTCCCTGGCCGGCGACCTCGCGACCTTCACCATCGAAGGCAAGCGCCCGCCGGCCTTTCCGGAGTACCGCCACGACCGGCTCAAGGAGACCTTCGAGCCGCTGATGGCCTCGCTCCGGCAATCGCTGAGCATGGTCATCGACAGGCGCGCCGTCGCCATTCCCCTTCAGGAACGGAAGTACGGCATCAGGGTGGCCGCCATTCCGGACAAGGCCTTGCTGCACGACGCCATGTTCGTTCTGGCGGTCAATGCGGACGTGCCGGCCGACGCCTTGAGGAACGGCTTTCCCGCCCAGGTCAAGATCGGGCCGGTCGAGAAGATCCGCGACCTGGTCAATCGGGCGCTGCCCGGCGTGGACGTGCACGCCCTGCCGGTCGCGCCGCGGCAGATTCCCTTCCACTCCGGCGTGACCTACTTCGCCTTGGACACCAGGAGCGCCTTCTGGAAGGAGCTCGATTCCTCGGGCGGAATCGCCGTCCACGTCGCGGGCAAGTTCCCGGGTCTTGAAATGAACTTCTGGGCAATCAGGCAGTAAACGCCATGCCAGGCCGTGATCCTTTTGAAGACTTCGATATCGGCGAGGAGGATTTCGAGCGCACGATCATCCTGCCTACGCCGGGTGGCAGCCGGCGGAGCACGGACGCGCCGGAAACCCCGGGGGCCGCGCCGCCGGGCCGCTTCGAGCCGGGCCCGCCTATCGAGGGCACGAGCAAGAATCCTCTGCTTAGCGCGGCGGCGACCGCCCTCACGCTGACCCGGCAACTCCGCAAGACGCCGAATCACGACGACCCCGGCGGCCTGCGGGAAGCCGCGCTCCGCATGGTCAAGGACTTCGAGGAAACGGCACGGCGCCGCGGTGCGAGCGCGCAAGCCGTCTATGCGGGCCGCTATGCGCTCTGCGCGATGATCGACGAGGCGGTCCTCGCCACGCCCTGGGGCAGCGGATCGATCTGGAGCAAGCACAGCCTGCTGGGAAGCCTTCACAACGAAACCAGAGGCGGCGCGAAGTTCTTCAGCATCCTGTCCAAGATGATGCAGAACCCCGCGGACAACCTGGATCTCCTGGAGCTCCTCTACGTGTGTCTGGCGCTCGGGTTCCAGGGCAAGTACGCCGTCCTCGACAGGGGTGCGGCGCAACTGGGCGAGATCACGCACAATCTCCACGAGACCATCCGCAGACTCCGCGGCGAAGCGGAACGAGAGCTTTCCCCGTCCTGGCGGGGCCTGACCGACCCGCGGCCCAAGGCGGCGCGCTACATACCCTTGTGGGTCGTCCCCGTGACCGTCTGCGCCGTCGCGGTCTTCGCCTATCTGATCTTCAGCCACTACCTCAACCGCTCGTCCGACACGGTTTTTGCCGAGCTCAACACGCTGGTCCAGGCGCCGCCGCCCCTCACCGAAAGCCAGGCGGCGACCATCAAGCAGCTCCTGCCGGAAATGCCGCCGCCCGGCGAGGCGGCCCGCGAGCCGAGTCTGTACGAACTCGTCCGTGCCGGGCTCGCCAGGGAGCGGGAGAGCGGTTTCGTCGATGTCATCGACGAAGGCTCGCGGATCAAGGTGGTCCTGCACAACCGGGGGCTCTTCGCTTCGGGCAGCGCCAGCGTTTCGGACAGCCATGCGCCGATCGTCCGGAAGGTGGCCGAGGTCCTTCGGGCCGCCCCCAGCCCGATTAGAGTCATCGGCCACACGGACAGCCAGCGCATCCGCACCGTGAGGTTTCCATCGAACTGGCACCTGTCGTCGGCCCGTGCGGACGCGGTCGCGCGGCTGATGGCGGAGACCCTCAGGGCCCCGATGGAGCTGGTGACCGAGGGCCGGGCGGACACCGAGCCGATATCGAGCAACGAGACGGCCGAGGGGCGGCAGATGAACCGCCGCATCGAGATCAAGATTCCGGCCGGCTAGGCCCCGATCATCCGGAACCGGGTTGCTGAGATGATGTCGCGATCGCAGCGGTGGCTGCCAGGGCGGAAAGGTGAAGCGGGGATGACCATGCCATCCGATCGGCGGGCGGGGCGCGGTATGCGCCCAGGGGTGCTGGCGGAGCACGCCCAGCCGCCCGGGACGCCGGCGTTTCGACAGCAAGGGGATGCCACCCGATGCGAATCCTGAAGGCCTGCTTCGGCTGGTTGCTCAGCCGCACCGTCGTGTCTTTCCTCGGCATCGTCCTTCTGGCGTTGCTGATCTGGTTCGTGGCGCCGCTGATCGCCATCGCCGGCTGGGAGCCCTTTGCCGGCGAAGACACGCGCATCGTCACGATCTCCTTGATCTTCATCTCCTGGATCGCGAGCCGCCTTTGGACCTTCTTCCGCAACCGGCAAAAGGACTCGCAGATCAGCGAAGCCCTGCTGAGCGCCAAGGATGCCCCGCTTTCACCCGAGATGGCGGCCTCCAAGGAGGAGCACGAGGTCCTGCGGGAGCGCTTCCGGGACGCCCTGAAGGTGCTCAAGGACACCAAGCTGGGCGGCAGCGGCCGGCGGCGCCTGCTCTATCAGCTGCCCTGGTACGTGATCATCGGCCCTCCGGGCGCCGGCAAGACGACGGCGCTCAAGAACTCGGGGCTGCGCTTTCCGCTCATGGACAAGTTCGGGGACGCGGCAATCCGCGGTGTCGGCGGGACGCGCAACTGCGATTGGTGGTTCACCGATGAAGCCGTTCTCCTGGACACCGCGGGCCGCTACACCACCCAGGACAGCGACGAGATGGTGGACAGCGCCGCCTGGCGGAACTTCCTGGGGCTCCTCAAGCGGCACCGCCGCCGTTGCCCGGTCAACGGCGTCCTCGTGGCGATCGGCCTCGATGACCTCGGTCGCGGGGATCGGGACAAGATCCGCCAGCATGCCCTGGCCGTGCGCAAGCGCCTCCAGGAGCTGACGGAAGACCTCAAGGTCAAGGTGCCGGTCTACGTCATCTTCACGAAATGCGACCTGATCGCCGGCTTCGTCGAGTTCTTCGACGACCTCGGGCGGGACGACCGCGGACAGGTCTGGGGCATGACCTTTGCCGCGGCCGGCGCGGGGAACGAGGACAACGGCCGGTCGCTGGAGTCCTTCCCCGGCCAGTTCGACGGCCTGGTGGAACGCCTGAACACCCGGGTCTTCGACCGCCTGGGCGACGAGAGGGATCTCAACCGGCGCGGGGTCATCCTCAGCTTTCCGCAGCAGATGGCCTCGATCAAGGCGTCGCTCAACGAGTTCCTGACCGAGGCCTTCCGGCCCAGCCGCTACGAGGAGCCGAGCCTGCTGCGGGGGGTCTACTTCACCAGCGGCACCCAAGAAGGCACGCCGATCGACCGCGCGATCAGCGCGATGTCGAACCTCTTCGGTCTGCGCCGCCAGGAGCTCCCGGCCCTGGGCGGCCAGGGGCGAAGCTACTTCCTGACGCGCCTGCTGAGAGACGTGGTCTTCCGCGAGGCCGATCTGGTCGGGCACACCGGGTTCCTCTTCCGCTACGGCCTCTGGGTACAGCGCGCAGCCTATGGCGGCGGGGCGCTCGCCCTCGCCGGCATACTGGCGCTGTGGACCACCAGCTACATCCGCAACGACGTCTTCATCGACGAGGTCGCGGCGCGGACGGCGGACTACCGAAGCCTCGACCAGGCGTCGCCGCAAAGCATCGACGTCCGCGAGGTCCTGCCTCAGCTGGCCGCCTTGCGGTCCCTGCCCAACGGCTATGAGGAGATGGACAAATCCGCCCCGGCCCTCATGACCTTCGGGCTCTACCAGGGCGACAAGCTGGGGGACGCGGCGCGCGCCGCCTATGCGCGCGGGCTGAATTCGCTGCTGCTGACGCGGATGGTGCGCCGCCTCGAAAACCAGATCGCCCGCAGCGCGGACAATTTCGATCTGCTGTACACCACGCTGAAGACCTACCTGATGCTCACCGATCCCAGGAACCTGGACCCGGAGGTCGTCACGCTTTGGTTCTCGGTCGATTGGAACAACCAACTGCCCGGCGAGGCCAACGCGCAGGCCCGCGACGCGCTGTCCGCCCATCTTGCCGCCCTGCTGACGACCGAGCTCAGGCCACCGCCGATCAACGAGAACCTGGTGCAGCAGGCGCGGGCCATTCTGGCGACCCGGCCGCTGGTCCAACGGGTCTACTCGCAGATCAAGAACTCTCGGGCGGCCAGAGGCCTGGAGGAGTGGCGTCTCGCCGACAAGATCGGCGCCGGGGCCCGCGTCTTCGAGCGGCGCGGCGGCGGCGATCTCAGCACCGGTGTTCCGGGGCTCTTCACCTACGAAGGCTACACCAGGGTGTTCCGGATCAAGGGGCCGGAGCTCGCCGGCATCGCCGCCTCGGAGCGCTGGGTCATCGGCTCGGCCGCCACGGAAGAGCTCGAGGAAGAGAACCTGCCGGCCTTCACCCAGCAGGTGACCCAGTTCTACTTCGAAGACTATGCCCGCACCTGGAGCGCCTACCTCGACGGCATCGACCTCGTGCGCTTCGGCGGCTTCGGCCAGGCGATCGACGTCACGAGGGCGCTTTCGGCCGAATCCTCTCCGATCGTCGCCTTGCTCACCGCCGTTGCGCGCGAGACCGATCTCTCGATCTCGGCCGGTCTGCCCGTCGACATCGGAGAGGAGGCGGGCCGGCTCCAGGAGATGAAGGAACAGTTGGAGAAGCTGCTCGGCGGGCCCGGCGAAACGGATGTGCCCCTTGCGATCAACGATCCGGCGGATCGCGTGACGCAGCAGTTCGCGGCCCTTCATGCCCTGGTCCGTTCGGAGAACGATCAGCCGCGCTCCGTCGACCGGATCCTCGGGCTCATCGCCGAGCTTCACTTTCATCTCAACTCGATCGCCGCCGCAGCCAGCCAGGCGGAGGCGGCCAAGGGCCTCTTGTCCGGCAGCGGCTCGGAGATCGTCCAGCGGATCAGGGTCGAGGCCCAGCGCCATCCCACCCCGGTCCGGCGATGGCTCCAGCGGCTCGCCGCGCAGAGCGTCGGCGTGGCCTCGGCCTCCGTCGGCGGGCAGCGGGACCGGGCCTGGCGGGAGCAAGTCCTCGGCTACTGCCAGGACGTGCTGAGCAACCGCTATCCGCTGGCCAGAGGCAGCAGCGACGACATCGCCATAGAGGACTTCGCGCGCTTCTTCGGCCCGGGCGGCCGCACGGAGCGGTTCTTCGATCAGTTCCTGGCGCCCTTCGTCGACCGCTCCGCGCGGCCGTGGCGCGCCCGGGCCGCCGGCGGCGCGCAGCTCGGGATCTCGCCGGGCACCCTCCGGCAGCTCGAGACCGCCGAGACGATCCGGGAGGCGTTCTTTCCGGGCGGCAGCGCCCAGCCCTCGGTCAGCTTCCGGCTCAAGCCCACCAAGCTCGACGAGGCCGTGCGCCAGGTCGTGCTCGAGCTGGGCGATCAGCGCCTGACCTACCGGCACGGCCCGCCGCGCGAGACGTCCATGAGCTGGCCCCCGCCGGGCGGCTCGACGGTGGCGCGTATCGTCTTCACGCCGGTGATCGAAGCGCGGCCGGCCGTGCTGACCCTCGACGGGCCCTGGGCCCTGTTCCGGCTCGTCGACCGGGGCAGGCTCGATCCTCGTGCGACCGGCGACAAATTCGACCTTTCCTTCACCGTGGAAGGCTTCGAAGCCGTCTTCGAGCTCGATGCCGCGAGCGTGAACAATCCCTTCCGCCGGGACCTGCTCGAGCGTTTTCGATGCGGCTAGAGACCACAGAGGGCCCCGGCGCCCAGCCCCTCCTGGGTTACTTCGGCAAGGTCCCGACGCATGGGGACTTCGTGCGGCGCGGGCTCCCCAAGGCCTTTCTGGAACCTTGGGACGGCTGGCTGCAGGGCGCGATCAGCGCCAGCAAGGAGCGGCTGTCGGAGGCTTGGCTGAACGTCTACCTGACCAGTCCCGTATGGCGCTTCGCCCTTTCGGCCGGGGTCTGCGGCCCGGCGATGGCCGCCGGCACCTTGATGCCGAGCGTCGATGCGGTCGGGCGCTACTACCCGATGACCATCGCATCGACCTTCCCCGAGGGCAGAACCCCCTTCCATATCGCCGACGCGCCCTGGCTTTCGGCGGCGCAGGAGGCGACGCTTTCCTGTCTGGAGAAGGACTTCCAGCTCGAGGCCTTCGAGGCCCGCCTCGACGAGATCGGCGACGAGATCCTCGGCGCAGCCGAAGCGGAGGGCCTGGGCGTCAAGACCTGGTGCCCGCCCTCTAACGGTTTGGCCTGGAGCATGGAAGAATCGGCTTTGGACCGGCTCGGATCCGACGTTTATCCGGCTCTGCTGCACACGACGGCCGAGGCGCGTCTGGGCGCCTACAGCGTCTGGTGGACGGACGGCTCCGACAACGTCCCCGCCTGCCTTCGCCTCTTCGAGGGGCTGCCGTCGCAAGCCAGCTTCAGCGAACTCCTGACGGTCAGGCTCCCGGACGCCGCGCCGCTCTAAAGACGGATCGCTTGACGCCGGACCCGCTTCAGGCGCCGCCGGCGGCGGGCAGCTTCTCGGCCCGGGCGACGATGACCGTCACGTTGTCGGTCGCGCCGTTCTCGAGCGCCCGCCGGACCAAGTCCTCGGCCGCGTAGCGGCAGCTCTTCCCTTCCAGGGTCGCGGCGATCACGGGGTCCGGCACGGCCTTGTTCAGGCCGTCGCTGCAGATGAGATAGGTGTCCCGGTCCACGACGCGGCGCGTGATCACGTCGACCGCCAGATCCTCGGCCGCGCCGACGGCGCGCGTGACGACGTTGCCCGCGGGATGGGATTCCGCGTCGGCGCGCTCGACGAGGCCGAGGCTGATCATCTCCTCGACCTGGGAATGATCGCGGGTGATCTGGCTGAAGTCGCCGTCCCGCAGCCGGTAGACCCGACTGTCGCCTGCCCAGAGGCAGGAACAGCGCCCGTCCACGCCGATCAGGGCGGCCAGGGTCGTACCGACGATTCCCGAGCTGCTGAACTTGCGGGCATAGTCCCGCAGGTCGGCATTGGCGGCCTGAATCCGTTCGAGAATGACCCGCACCGCGGAGTTGAGGCTTTCGATCGGCGGCAGATCCCGCAGGCGGTCGACCACCAACTGGCTGGCGACGTCGCCGGCTTCGTGCCCCCCCATGCCGTCGGCGACGACATAGAAGCATCGCTCCGCGAGCTCGAGGAAGGAATCCTCGTTGACCTTGCGACGCGTGCCGACATGGCTGAGGCCGGCCGATTGCCAACGAAACGTCTCGGAGCCCTCTAACGGTTCACTCATGTCGCCTTGCAGAGCTCGCCCTTTCCTTCGGCAAACGACACGGCCGGGTCGCCGCAGCTTCGCCCCCGTATACCTTGGCGTATACCTCGGCGCCCGTCGGCGGCACGGTGTCTTTACGACCGCCGCCGCATGATATCGCCTTTCCGGGGTTGAGGTACAGCGAGGACACCCCTCGGGCGGGCCAGAAAAGGCAAAAAAGCAGCCCCAGGTTGGCCTGCCAGCCGCCCTCCCAAGGCGCCCGGGCCCCTTGCCGGCACCGGCGAGGCGCCGCCTCCGGGCCTGCCGGGGCGCGAATCGGGGTATCCCGGCGCCCGGATTGCCGCTTGGTGCCCCGATCCTTCCAGGACTACAATGACAACAAAGTCTTGCCTTTGGTCTCCCTGGTCAGCGATGAAAAGGAGGAAAGAGCGTCATAGCTCGAAGTCCTTCTTTGCCTTTGCGACCGAGGCGGCCGGGGGCGGCGGCGCCGGCCGAGGAAGGGAGCCCGATGGAAGACCGTTTCGACATGGAGACGCTTCTCACTCTGCGGAAGCTGACCACGGCTGTTGCCGAGTCTCTTCACGACCGGCTCAGCAGCTACCTGGTAACCCTGCAGCCCCTGTTTCAGCCACCTCGGGTCTTCGGCGACCATGTGCGCCCGGGCCCCACGACCTCGGGCACCGTCAAGGGCGCCAAGAAGGCCTTCGTGGAGCTCCAGGACAGCTATCTGAAGCTGACCCGCACGAAGCTCTACAACCTGCCGCAGTCGCTCGACGGGCCCGTCAGCTTCAGCACCTCGCGGCCGGCCATCGCCCGGGTCGAGTATCCCTACGAGGCCTCGGCCGGCGGCCGGACCAAGAGCCTGACGGCCATCTCGCCGCTGCGCTGGGTGCTGACCTACTCCGGCTTCACGCCGGCGCGCCTGGCCGACCTGCTGGCCCAGGGCGACCAGGTCAACGAGCGGGACCTGACGGAGACCCTGCTGCACCTCCTGCTCATGACCTCGGTGGTGCAGCACCAGCCCGACCTGGTCCGGCTGCTCGGCGACCTGGGCTTCGGGGTGGAGGCGGCCCCCCTCCCCGGCCTCGGCGACCTGCAGCTGACCTTTCTCAACGCCCCGGTCGGCACGCGGCGTGCGCCGGACGAGCTGATGATCCAGATCTCCGAGGTCTCCGGCAGCCCGGCCTTCGAGGAGGTGGTCCGCCTCGAAGACCTGCTCGCCATGCGGGCCCCCCTGAAGGAGGAGCTCCTGGCCCAGGCCCGGGAGCACGCCGCCGCCCTGCTGCCGGCGGCCGAGTGACCGGACCGCCGCGCCGATGGGCCCGCCAGGCCCAGCCGGCGAAGGCCAGGGCCAAAGCACCGAAGATCCCGGCGACGCTCAGGTTGGTCACGCCGCCCGGATTCCCTGGACCAGCAGCTTCTGCTGGCGAAAGCCGGGGGCGCGGGTCTCGAAGAGCGGCGCCTTGGGGTCCATGAGGGCGAGTTCCAGGGCGGCGGCCCGGCGCTGGCGCTGGAACCCGGCCGCCAGAACCTCGCGGCAGCCCGCGGCCTCGACCGGCCGGCCCGCGAGATAGCGCCGGCCGGCCTCGAACTGCCCGGCCCGTGCCTGCCACCAAGCCTGAACCCGCTCGGGCTCGGGCCAGGGCAGATCCTCGTCGGGATCGAGGCCGACGTCCTCGTCGGCCGGGTCCTCCGTCGGCCCGGCCTCGAAGCCCTCCGGCCAGTCGCCCTCCAGATCCTCGTAGGCGAGGTCGGCGCCGGTGATCATGGCGAAGGCCTCGCCGGCGACCCGGGCGACCTCGACCGTCTCCATCTGCCTGATCAGCCAGGGTACATAATGGGGATCGCCGCTCGCCCCCACGGCCCGGATCACCGCCCGCCGCCGCTTCGGATTGCGCGCCTGGGACCCGAGCAACTCGCGGGCCTGGCCCCCCGCCATGGCCCGCGGGGCGATCTCCGCGGCCGCCGGCTGAAAGGGCGAGTCGTCCGCCAGCGCGAGCAGGGCCAGACGCTGCAGCGCCGCCTTGCGATCCCCCAGCCGCACCGCCGACCAGGCGGCCCGGAAGGCACAGGCCGGATCGGCGTCGTCCAGGCGCTCCAAGAGCGCCGGCAACAAATCTACCCGCCCAAGCTGCCCCGCCGCCCGCAGCGCGCAGGCGCGCAGCGCCGGATCCTCGTCCGCCGATGCGCTGCTCAATGCTTCGCCGGGATCCACGCGATGCGCTGCGCAGGCCGCGATCCCGAGACGCCGCCGAAAAGCCCCCTCGGCCTCCAGCAACTCCCGCCCGGTCCCCTTCAACGCCTCACGCCCGACCCAGCCCAACGCCGAAACGACCCCCCGCACCGCCTCCGGCTCAGCCTCGGCAATCGCCAGCACGGCCTCGACCCTGGCCGTGTCCCGGCTCTCCAGCGCCAGCACCCCGGCGGCGAAGACCTCGCCCGCCTCTTTGTGCCGTTCTGCTTGCGCCAAAACCATGTCCCACCCAGATTCCGCCGACACACGCAGACCGTCTATATGCGCCTCCAGGCGGTTATCTAAGGTAGTGAGTTCGTCAAGGTCATAATGCGGCGCAGATATTGCCGCGGCTCTTTGCAGCCACAAAAATCCAGAGTCCTCAGCGTGCTGGGCGACTACGTCGAAAAGGACACTCATCAGCGCGGAAACGCCATTGGACAATTTAGGCACAAGGAAATTCTACAGTCGGAACTGTATTGCCACACAAGCCTAGCCCACCCTCTATCGTCAAGGGACATGATGTATTGGTCGCAATTGAACATTTAACTCGCTCAACTGACAGCAAGCTTCCAACGCACCAGGGCCAAAGTCGACTATCTCTAGCCCACTTTGCAGCACACAAGTGCGGATTGCTGGAGAAGCCTCGCCTAGCCCAGCGCTCACCATTCCAGTGCCAATTCCATAAATCGATTGGTAATCTCTCAGCTTTCTGGCGCAGGGGCCGGGCGTGAGGGCGGTCATCCAGGCATCCACGACGCACCTCAATAGGGCACGAGTCCCGTGTTGTCCCAGGGACCCGAC
Source organism: Kiloniellales bacterium (assembly GCA_022361275.1). GTDB lineage: Bacteria > Pseudomonadota > Alphaproteobacteria > Kiloniellales > JAKSBE01 > JAKSBE01. The sequence continues at coordinate 10,033 of JAKSBE010000567.1, read as the reverse complement.
GTCACATCCCTGAAACGGTCCACCCATCGCTCGGCCAGCTCCGCATCCATCCACTTGAAATAGGAGGTATCGGAGACCGTAAAGGGCGCCAAGGCCCGGTCGAGCGTAGGCAGCGCGCCGAGGTCCCCCGCACCGCTGTTGACATTGCCCAAGGCCGGCAGCGCCGAGGCCTGGAAAAGCCTGCCACCGGCGAAGACCTCGCTACGCGCCTCCCCGATGTCGGGCGTTTCCAACGGCGTGTCGAAGAGGCGGGTCAGGCCCGGGGCCTTCGAATAGGTGAGCCAGCTCACATGCGGCAGTTTCGTGCCCAGGGAGAAATGGTGGTGCTCGTAGCAGCCATCCAGCCCGATGAAGCGCATGAGACGCGCGTTGACGTCCGCCCGGATGAAGGGTTCTACACCCGTCGTGAAATCAAGCGACAAACCGCAGTTGGCGGAACGGCACTCTACCGTTCCCAGAACAGCGACAAATAGATCCTTGACCGTGGTTGTCCGTTCTTTGACCAGTTCGAGCGGAAGGGTCAATTCGACGTAGTTCAGCCAGTCCGGCTTCGTCTCGGTCTCCGTGTCGGACAGCTTTATTGTCACGGAGTAGCCCGTCGCCTGGACGCTCTCGCTTCCGAGCAGCCAAGCCGTATACATCTCCATGCCAGCGAAAGTCTGGGGCTGAAACTCGGCCTCGATGAGCCTCGCATCCCGGATGTCGAAGGGAACGATATAGGTTTCCTCATCATCGTCATCGTCCCAGGCGACACGTCCCCGGATCGCGCCGGAGGGGACCAGCCCGGCATAGAGTTGTATGATCTGCGCGACGCCGCGCGCGCATCTAGAGGCCGGTTCCGTCAGGTAGAACGACATCTTCACGCAGGGGACGGCGACAGGCATGTCTCCAAAGATGGGAGAGTAGAGCGTGAGGTCCTTCATCGCGATGCGCACTCTGCGGTAGAGAGTATTTCGGGGTCCGCCTCGGTTGGAGGATTGAGGGATTCCCCAATCTCCTTGTATCTTTGGAACTGCGATTTACGTCCTTTCTTCGGGGCATGAAAGCCGAAGACCGCGGATGCCGGGTCCCCCGAGGCGCGTTTGATCTTGCCGCTGGCGTCCTTGTAGGGATGGCCTTTGGGACAGACCGTCTTGAAGTCGAAGAATTGTGTGGGATTGCCGTTGCCGTCGACGGCACAGGCGTCAGGAAAGCTCGCCCCCGTCAAATCGACGCCGGCAGCCGCGGCCGCGTCGAAGTCCATGGGCTGTCCCTGCGAGTCCGCGATCGGATTGTAGTTTCGGTCATAGCTACGTTCCCCGCTGACGCCAGATGGCTGCGGGAGGTTGGCAATCGCGTCCTTGCAGCACTTGTCCACCCGGTTGCCGATGTCCGTGCAGGGCTCGCTCGGATGCTGCGGCGGATTGCTGGCGTGACATTCGCATAGAATGTCGATCAGCCTCTCCTTAGCCGTGCTGCGCGCCAACGCCGGATCGACGTTGCCCTGCAGATCGACCGTGTTCTGGTTGTTGTGAAACTTCTTGTCGGTGTGGCGGCAGGCGTTCTTGCCGTCCATCATGACGTCGAAACTGTAGGTGATCCAGTCGGTCGCCTTCATGTTGACGTTTGATTTGACCCCCCCCGCCGTCCCAGGCTCGTCGCCATTCGAACGCCCGTATTGCGAGCCTTTGATGGCGATCATCTTGCCCTTGGCCTTGACCGTCTTGGTGCCCTTCCGCAGTGAAGATTGCTGGGCGATGTTTGGGTAGGGGATCGGCACCGGGCCGCCCGGCGAAGGCGTTTTACAGACATCCGGGATCGTCGCCGTCGAGATCCCGATGGTTCCCTTGTAGGTCAAACCGAGGCTGTTGACGAGAATATGGCTCGACATTACGCGCTCCCTGGCCTTCTCAAGAGTGCGGCGCCTCTCTGCCCGCCCTCGGAACTGGCCCAGATCAGCGTGGAAGGACCTTTGGCGTAGCCGCGGGCCTCGGCCTCGACGGCCAAGCAGGCGAAGAGCGGGCCGGAGGCGGCGCCTAGATCTCCCCAGCAAGCTGCCGGGGTCTCGTAGTCCGCCGCGTCGCGGAACAGCGTACGGGCACGGAGCACCGCGAAGCCGTACTCGTTGCCCCTGTAGCGCTCTCCGTTCATGTCGCAGAGAATGCGGTCTGCCGAGGCCTTGCCGAGCGCGGTGAACGCCGCGCCCAGACCTTCGCCGAGGCAGATGTCCTCGGTCCCGATCAGGTTCGCCTCGCGTCCGAAGCCGGTCTGGGCAACCTCGAGCAACGCGCCCTGGCCGCCCTTCGCGAGCAGGAGGAAGGCCGCACCCTCGCCGGGGCAGAACCCGTAGACATTGGTCTCGGAATGGAGCCGCTCCCGCTCGTCCAACCACTCCAACGTGCCCGCATCGAGATAGCTTTCCGCACCCCCGACCAGCACCGCCTTCGCACGGCCGGAATCGAGCAGACGCCGCGCTGCCTCGATCGCAACAATACCCCCGGCATGCCCCCCCATTGCGTGATCGACCGGACCGTCCAGTTCCAACGCGCTGCGCAGATGCTGGGCGACCCGGGCGGAAGTCCCCTCCGGCAGGCCTGGCCGGGGCTCTCCGAGGTTGAGCACTAGGCCAAGCTTCGCGGGCCGTACGCGGCCCGCCAGCGCCTCCCGCGCCGCGGCCCCCGCCAGGGTCGCGATTCGTTTCACGCAGGGCCAGGCCGGATCGAGGCCGGCGTCCCGCGTCACCGTAATGGGCAGTCCAGAGCGGTCGACCATGAAGGGGTGATCGGCAACCATCGAAACGCCGGCCCTGACGGCAGCCGCGCTTGCCCTGCGATCGAAGCCAAGCGGCGTGCGCGCTCCACAGCCGACGATGGCCGTCCCCGCCATCGGCTAATCCGAGACCCAGACGCCGCTACGGCGTGTCAAGTCCGAGACACCCACTCGCGGCTTTATGCGGATCTTCGTTCCGACCAATCGCTCCTCCTTTCCCGGGGGCACCTCGAGCGCGGTGAGATAAACAAGTTCGAAACGCCGCCGGTCGGGGTAAATCCAGAGCGTATGAATATCGGGCGCCTGCCGGACGTCCGGCGCACCACGGAAGCGGGTAATCACATCGAAGGCCAAGCGCGGCAGAACGAAGGCGAAACTGCCATTCGGGGTAAAGCCGTCGAGCCGCACCTTTTCGTAGCCGGTGAGGAAGGTTGCGGTCTGCTGGTCAGCGGGCGCACAGTGGAAATACCGGCGGTCGAAGTCCTTTGGCGGCAGGGGGTCGCAGTGCTCTTCCCACACCTTATCGTAGGTGCCGGCGTAACCGACACGAGGCTGCCAATGATAGGCCACCGGTCCGAAGCCGGCCGGCTGGCCCGACCCCGGCCCGCGATAGGGCGCCTTGGCATACTCGAAGTTCGGCGCCAGAGTGTCGATCAGGCGCTCGCGATCCGCGGCAAATCCGCAACCCGCCGGATTTTCCGTCACCCACTCCTTACCCTCATCGTCCCAGCCACCATAGGTCCTCGCCCAGGAAAGCGGCATGGTCGTGAACTCGGCCGGTTGGGTCATCGAGGTCGACAAGACGTCTTCCAAGAAGGCGCGATCGCCGATGACGTCCACGACCTTGTCGACGTTGGCCACCTTCAGGCGAACGTGGCTCTTGACCGCAGGCCTGCCTTCCCGCGTGTAGGCATGGCCAGCGATCAGTATGTCGGTTCCGGTCTTGCTTAGCGCGAAATCGGCATCCGAGAGCATCTCGTGCCGCACGGGATCGCCGGCATAGATCGGGAAGCGTTGTACCTCGGTCTGCTCCTCCGCCGGGCTTTGCCGGCCGTCGGCGTCGATCTCGAAGGCAGCGCGAATCGCGACGAGCCAGAACTCGGCTCCTCGCTCGTCGCGGGCCCAAGTCCGTTCAGCCGAGAAGGGTGTCTCGTTCGTGAGCAACCACATGCGGACCAGCGATATCGGACCTCCAGCTTCATCTTTTTGCAGTCCCGCCCCTGGCGGCAAGTTGTATTTCGGGACGCGGCATGAGCCCGCCGAATGAACGAAGCCCCGCATCCGCCGCCCGCGGACCGCGCATGTCGGACTCAATTCAATCGATATTCCCCGGATGATTCTCGAACGCGGCCTTGATGATAGCCGAACGGGCTCGATTCTGAAACCGTTGATCGCATTAGCGGCAGGCAGGACCGCCACGTGAGCTGCAGGCGCCGGGTCTCGGGCACCTCGGGAAAGGCGAAGGTGCCCTTCACCGCCACGACGAGGTGCTCGAGGAGTTCGAGCCCGATGCCCTTGAGCAGCGCCTTCCGACCGATCCAGCCGAGGGCTGAAACCAAGCCGCGCCGACTTTCCGGGTCCGCCTCGGCCAAGTCGGGAAAAGTCCCGATCTTCGCCTTGTCCCGGCTCTCGAAGGCTAAAGCCGCGGCTGCGAAGACCTCCCCCGCCTCCTTCTGCTGCTCCGCTTGTTCCCGCGCCAGCCGCCACCCTGCTTCGCCCGCCACCCGCAAACCATCGACATGCGCCTCGACCCTGTTGCCCAGCTTCGCCAGTTCATCGAGATGATAATGTGGTGATTGAACGGCGGCATAGCGCAGGAGCCAGAGAAAGGCCGCTTCCTCGGCGTTTTGCGAGAGCACAGGCTCGACGATAAGCATGTCTCGGATTTACCCGCCCACTTACGACCGGCAGTCCGCGTGTCTGCGAAAGCGCAAAGATCTCGGTACAATATCTTGCATGATGAGCAGAGAATCTAGAAAATTTGCTTCCAACTTACGCCTTCGAAAATCATTGCGCAGCGTGCGCCTACTGAGATCAATATTTGGTCATTCGCCGAAAGGCGATAGTAGCTACCGATCTCCGAGTCATCATCTACAGGGCGCAGCATTTCATCTGTAAGCTCGTAGATCGCGCGCATGGAAGAAACAAATACTTTACCTTTATGTGAAACGATTGACCAAAAGTCCTCCTCTGTCTGCTGATGATCAACTACTTCGAGGGAGTCACCGCGGCCTTTTAGTATGATTCCCAATCGGCCGCAGGCCAAAATCTCACCGTCGAAGGCACTCACCCCGGTCAGTATCGTGTTTACGGGCGAGTCCACTTGTGCCCATGTCTCGTCGCGCATCCACCAGATCTCTCCCCCCCAGCCAACGCCGACGAGTTCATCTCCGGCAACGGCCATAGCCTCGAATCCAATCGTCCTCCCGTTATCGGCAGGCGGCAATCCAGAGCCCAGAGGCTTCCAACTGCTTCCGTTTGACCAGAATACTTTCTGTCCCAGTTGCGCTGCCGCGACACCACTGCCATAGGAACATATGGTCGTGAAGCCCACAGGGTCGCCACCATCTACACGTGCTTTCCGGCCGTTCGGATCTGACTTCGCCGAAGGCACCCAAAGCACTTCACCCCCTGAACCCAGAATCGCCCAAGCATCCTCCGCATCCGCCAGGGGGCAAAGTGCAACGGGATTGAAGTCCAAGTCAATTTCCGAAATCCAGTTACCATCGCTCCAGAAACCCGCTGTCCAGAGGTCAACCGGATTGTCATCCTCATCCACCTGTTGCCCTAAGACAGCAAGATTGCGTCCAGCTCCTACCACACCCGTTATCAGCTGCATCCAGCCCCCTGTTCCTACGCCTCTGGAGTTCCTTGCATAGCTCGTTCGCCGGCAGCGCCTTGCCTTGTTCATTGACAGCCTTGAAATGATAGTCATTCAACTGTGCTTCCAGGCATCCGGAGTCGCACTTGCTTTCTGAAAAAACCTCGCAAAGAGACTCCACACCGCTGGTGATCGCGTCGCCTAACGTTTGCATCTTGGCGGGCTCTCCCGTCGCCGTGACCAGCGGAAACATCGGATTTGGGTTAGCGGTACCCTTGGCACTGTGAGCGCGCCGGGCCTGAGCCTGGTGCATGAGTTTGTGGGTGCCCTGGTTTTGGCTTTCTCCTTCGCAGCAGACACAAGGCGCAGCGCCTTGGTCATAAGATTCAGCTCCGACAACCGGCCTACTCGGCACTTTGCCGGGCCCAGTACCCACCGTCGTGATCTGGGATCCGCAAAGGCTGAGCGAACGAATGAGACGCGCTTGACGTTCTTCTTCGAGCTTCATGCCTCCCCGACCTTCGTCGTAGAAGGACCCGGCTTCTTTGCATCCCTCGACCCTGCCCCCATCAGGCGAAATGAAAACCAAGGGAAACATTGTAGCCATCCACTTCTTTTGCGGCCCTTCCACCTCGCGCCATGTAGACTTTCACCAAGTGTGCCGACACTTCAACGTCCTGACACAGAATACCACTCAAATCTGGCATGAGTTCTAATCTATCCGCGTCCAATGCCGGCCGTCAAAAGACATCACATCCTTTGCGCCAACAGACCAAAGAACGCCATCACGCGCGGTAAGATGAAAGCATGTGTTTGGTGTATCATCGCCCATGTCCACCGGGCGAAGGCTATCCCCATGAAGAGTATAAACATTACGCATTGTAGAAAGATACAGTTGCCCATCGAACCATGCTAGGTTCCAAATATCCCCGATGTCGAGCTCATGTTCAACGACTTCCCATTTCTGATCACGGCCTCTAAGAAGAATACCGGTTCGGGCACAAGCATAAACAAGTCCGTCCCCCCCACAGCATACATCAGAAAGAACAAGATTAGTCGGGCTGGCAAGCTCTGACCATATTGAGCCATCAAATTGCCAGATAGCTCCGTCCCATCCTACCGCATAAATATCGGACTCATTGAACCCATCAATCGACTCAAAGCCGACAATACTCTCACTTTCTCTAGGCGGCTTAGCCCCATGATCAATTCGAACCCATGAATCGATCTGATCGCGACGATAGACTCGACGGTTCATGCCTACCGCGTAGGCTTTTCCCCCGATACTACGAATCCCCCTCATAGTTGGCCTCTCGCCCGGGGGATCACCTTTGGGTTCTAAGATCTCCTCAGACAACTGACCGCTGCCAACACAGAATATCTGCCCTCCGGAACCCAAGGCGATAGCCTGCTCGATGGGGTGCTCGCACACACACATACTAACCACGCCCCAAGGCTTGGGAGCATCGAAGCCTTCCCACTCGCCGGAATCCCAAATCAAAAAGTAGGTACGATCGGCGTTGTCACTCCTCGACTCTTCACTCACAAGAGCAAGCATAGCCAAATCCTTATAGCGCACCGCCCCCGTCACGTATGAGAATAAATCGGTCCAGCGACCGGCCATATCAATCTGACTCCCAGGCTATCAGGCGGATATTTTAGCGCAAGCGCGCTGCTCTTTGCTGCTCAAGATAAACTGTATGGCTTCTTTCTATTGTTGTTGCCTCTGCCGCGGCCACATCATCTTGGCCTTCGCGTACGGCTTTGATCTTAGTGTCATCGTCAATGCCGCAGTTCTTATGATATCCGTCTAACTGGGCCTTTAGACAGTCCGTATTACACTTCGATTCCGGAAACGTCTTCTTAAATGCCTCGATGCCGTTTTGCTTCGCGTCTCCATATGTTGTGGCATATTCTATTATTGTGCTATCATTAGAGAGTGGTAGCGCTTCCTGGGCGATGGTACCGTTTGCGATTCCCCTGTTCACACTTTCCTTTTGAAACGTGTGAAACTGGCCGTGCGTTCCGACGTTCTGGCTCGTGCCTTCCGCGCAAACGCAGGGAGCTTTTTTTACGTTGTATCCCTGGATACCTGCTAGGAAGTTGGCCGGATTTGCCGATGTGGCATTGTGTGGGCTTTTCTCAGCTAGAGCGGAAGCCTCGATGATATGATGTGGTGTCTGGGCGTCGCAACAGCCACTTGGGTCGAAGTCCTGAAGAAAGCAACGTCGAGCTGCCAAGCATTCGTTCATCGCTGCCGTTGTCCCAAACGCCTCGGCTTCGATACTTGTCTTGGATTGTGAAGGTTTGCGGTGGGCCAGTTGATCGCAGACATCATGCGAGCCATATGGGATGTAACCCTGGCAAGCAAGATACTCTTGATGAAGGTCGTCAATGCAAGGATTGGACGGGTCTGACAATGATTCAGTGTCTATGTGCGGCCAGGGTCCTGTGTTCGAGTTCGACCCGTGATTGTGCGTCGTCATGTCGAGGTGGCGCACCACATTCTGTCCTTCGAATTTGACATCCATCGACCATTTGATGAAATAGGCTTTACCTTTTATTTTACCGGTCATAATGCCCTTCTTCGGCGCACAGCCAGGCTCGTCCCCAGTGCTGGTCTTGAAGTAGGACTTGTTCCGGAGCATCACCTCCTTGCCACTGATCTTGACCGTGCGGCTGCCCTTGGTCGTATCCTTGGCAAAAGCCGTGTTCGGGTAGGGGATCGGCACGCCGGGTGGCGTTGCCGGCGTCTGTGGTGGCGTGAAACAGACATCGGGAAAACAACAGACCGACTTTCCGTCTGCGGCTTTGCAAGAAATTTCCATACCGTTGGCGAAGACATTATTGGCCATCAGCCATTCCCACTTTGCTGTACGACCAGAGCCGTGCGCTGGCCATCGTCATTGCCCAGGTGACATAAGATATTCGGCCCCGGTGCGTAGCTCTTACGGGCAGAGAAGAGGGCGACGCCCAGCATGCAGGGCAGCGCAGCCGCGCCGACTTCGCCGATGCAATCGGCCGGGTGCCAGATATCGAACTCCTCCTTGCGCCGACGGAGCACTCGGGTCAGTGCGAGCGCCGCTTCCTTGAAGCCATACTGCTCCCCGCTGACGTCGGTGAGGCGGAAGTCCATGTCCGCCATATCGCGACGGGCCGCAGCAAGCGCTGCCTTGATCGCTTCTGCCAAGCCCTCGGCACGCAGCGGTTCCTCCGATTCCACGGTCGCGGTCTCGGTGGCGAAGCCAAGGCCGCCGCAGAGCAAAGCGTCCCCCTGCCCCGCCCCGGGTCGGGAGATAAGCAGGGCCCCGCCGGCCTCGCCCGGGACAAAGCCGTTGGAGTTCTCGGCCGTTAGCAAGCGGCCGCGCGCCAGATAGGCGTTCAGGGTCGGGCCGGTCAGCAAGCTGTCGACGCCGGCGACCAGGACGTGGTCGTGCGGACCCGCGGTGCGATACAGCAGTTCCCGCGCCCGTTTCAAGGCCAGGGCGCCACCGACGCGGCCGCCGGCGATGAGCTGGGAGTCGCGGTGGAAGTGGCTGCCGATCTCCTGGATCAGGGCGTGGTAGAAGGCGTTGCTGAGGCCGTCCAGGCGGCCGGGGCGGTCGCGCTCCGCCAGGTTCAGCAGCAGCGGGATCTCCCGGGGCGGCACGCCGGGCAGCAGGTCCAGGCATTCACGCAAGGGCCCGGCCAGCATCTTGACCAGCTTGGTCTGGCCGCGCCAGGGCTGCTCCAGCGGGACCTCGCAGCCGAGCAGCCATTCGCCGCCGTCGCCCATGAAGCGGGTTTCCTGGAAGTTGTCGATGCCACAGCGGATCGCGGCGCAGGAGGCTTCCGCCGTACAGGCCGACGCCGGTCGTCATGCCGACGCCCAGGATCGCGATCGGCTGCGCGGTCATGCGGCGTCGTCCTCGTCGTCCCGCCGTTTGGCGCGGGCCAGGGCGCCGAGGGAGGGATAGTAGGTCTTGCCGAGCTCCCGCGCCCGCCACCAGGCGCGCGACATGCGGCCGGTCAGGACCTGGGCGATCTCGAAGATGTCGCGCTTCAGCGGCAGACTGGACCGCCAGGTGAGCTGCAGGCGCCGCGCCTCGGGCTCGATCAGGATCGTGTCGAGCAGGGCCTCCTTCTCTTCCCGGCCGCCGCCCTTGCGGAAGAAGACCACCGGCACCTCGACCCGGGGCAGCTTGAAGGCCGTGCGGCCCTCCGGCGTCAGGTTCAGGAGCGCCACGTCCTCGCCGCCCCGGGGATAGGGAATCTGCTGGTCCGCCGGCGCGGCCTGGTAATAGGCCTCGTCGAAGTCGGCGGGCAGGAAGGGAAAGACCTCGTCCAGCCAGGCGTCGTCGTAGGTCCCGGCGAGCTTGTAGCGCGGCTCCCAGCCGCGGCCGACCGGCCCGAAGGACATCGGCGCGTAGGGCTTGTCCGGCGCCGTCACCGGGTGCTTCGCCGCCTCGGTGTTGGGCAGCGGCG
>JAKSBE010000001.1 GCA_022361275.1 Kiloniellales bacterium | reverse complement strand
GCGAAAGTCCCGCTGGCTTCCCGCCCTGGCCCTTTCGTCGGCCCTGGCCGCCGGCGCCTGCCAGCACGCGGGCGGCGGCGGCCTTGCCTGCGCCGGCCAGTCCTGGCAGGAGGCGCGGCTCTACTTCGGCCAGAGCGTCCCGGACGGCGGCCGGGTCGAGTTGGACCAGTGGTGGGGCTTCCTCGACGCGGTGGTCGCGCCGCGCTTTCCGGACGGCTTCACCGTCCTCGACGGCACCGGGTTCTGGCGTGACCGGGTCAGCGACGAGACCGAGGCGGAGGGCAGCAAGGTCCTGGTCGTCCTCCACGACGACGGCGCGACCAGCCGCCAGGCCCTGGAGGAGATCGCCGCCGACTACATCGCCCGCTTCGACCAGCAGGCGGTGCTGCGCTCGGACCGCGCGGTCTGCGTCAACTTCTACAGCGAGGGCCGCCCGGCCACATGACCGGCGCCGGGGCCTGCGGCCCCTCCCCGCCTCGGCGGTCCCCCGCGAAGGAAAAGGCTTAGGCGCTCGGATGCTCGACCCCTTGATGCGCAGGGTGATCGACCCGCCCCTCGAGCGCGCCGGCCGCTGGCTGGCGCGCAGCGGCCTGACCGCCAACGCCGTGACTTGGCTCGGCTTCGCCATCGGCCTTGCGGCGATCGGGGCCCTGGCCTTCCAGCTTTACGGCCTCGCCCTGCTGCTGATCCTGGCCAACCGCATCGCCGACGGCCTGGACGGCGCGGTCGCCCGGCAGCGCGGCCCGAGCGACCTGGGCGGCTACCTCGACATCGTCTTCGACTTCCTCTTCTATTCCGGGGCGGTCTTCGGCTTCGCCCTGGGCCGGCCTGAGGACGCCCTGGCCGCGGCCTTCCTGATCTTCTCCTTCGTCGGCACCGGCAGCTCCTTCCTGGCCTACGCGATCCTGGCCGCCAAGCGCGGCCTGACCACGGACCTCCGCGGCCGCAAGTCGCTCTACTACCTCGGCGGCCTGACCGAAGGCAGCGAGACCATCGCCCTCTTGGTCGCGATCTGCCTCTTCCCCGGCGCCTTTGCCTGGCTCGCGACGGCCTTCGGCCTCCTTTGCTGGATCACCACCGCCGGCCGCATCGCGGCGGCCATCCAGACCTTCCGGGAGTGACGGCTCCGGCCGGCTATCCGTAGCGGACGCCCGATCTTTGCCCGATCTTTGAAAGTCTTGCTGTCAAGCCCGGCCATGACAGGCAGAGGGAAGCAAAAGGCGTGCAGCAGGTTTGGCGAGGCCGGCAGCAGCTTCCCATTCTGGTCACAGTTTGCCGGCACAAATGCCCCTCCGCTGGCGTTAACCATTCGGCTTCAACGTTTTGAAGGTCTGACACCGGCGTGCCCATGGCAGGAAACGTCACGACAGCCAGTCTCGGGTCCTCGGTCCTGCCCGGCCGGGCCCGTCGTCGGCGACGCTTCGAGCCTTTCACCCTTTCGCTGCTCCTGATGCTCGTCGGCCCCGGCCCGGCCGCCGCGGCCGCGGAGTGGATCTCGCGGCTGCAGCCGCCGGCCGAGGCCTACTTCTGGCTGGCCGGGGAGCCGGTGGTCCTTCGCCTCCCGCCGGATCTGCCCGAGGGGACCCTGGACCGCCTGGCGCTGGAGCTGAACGGAGCGCCGGTCGCCGCCAGTCTGGAACGCCAGGGCGAGACCACCGCGCTGCGGCTGCAGGCCCCGCCAGAGCCGGGCAGCCATGAGCTGCGCCTGGTCGAGGCCCTGGAGGGCGGCGGGCGTTCCGAGCACGGCCGCTGGCGGATCGAGGTCCGGGAGGCGGCGGCGCTGGCCGGCCGAGGCCAGGACGCCGCCGCATCGCGGATGACGGGGCTGCTGGACGAACCCCGGGAAGACCGGGCGGTCGAGGTGGTCACCGGCGACGGCAGCGCGACCCTGAAGGACGAGCGCTGGGAGGCCGGCGTGGAGTCCAAGGGCTCCGAGGAATACCAGATGCAGCTGCGCTTCCGGGACGGCGAGATCGCCTCGGAGGCCAAGCTCGGCCGCCAGAACCTGGGCGCCCAAGGCCTGGTCGTCGAGGACGCCGCACGGCCGGGCGCCTCGCTCTCCCTCGAGACCGGCGACTCCCGGGCTCGGGTCACCGGCTTCGCCCTGACCGAAGAGGCCCAACTCCGCGGCAACCCGGCGGCCCGGACCGAGGGCCCGGACCGGCGGGTCCAGGGCAGCCACCTGGCCGTGCGGCCGATCGAGGCCCTGAAGGACAACGTCGAGGTCAGCGGCACCTACGCCCGGGGCGAGGTCCGCGACGGCGCCGCCTCCGAAACCACCGAGTCGGGCGACGCCTGGTCCCTGGCCACCGACACCCGCTGGCTGGACGAGCGCCTGCGCCTGCGTGGCGAGGTGGCGCGCAGCCGACACGACCCGGACGGCGGCGCGGGTGCCCAGGCTCCGGTCGCCGGCGAGGCATACGCCGGGCAGGTCGGGGTCACCGTCCTCAAGGACCGGAGCGTCGCCGACGCGCCGCTGAACTGGGACCTCGGCCTGGAGGCCGAACGGCTCGGCCGTGGCTTCGCCAGCCTGGCCAACCCCGACGCCGAAGCCAACCGCCAGACCACGGCAGTGACCAGCCGCCTGACCTGGGACGACTACGCCCTCGAGGCCAAGGCCGGACAACGGATCGACAACGTCGAGGCGCTCGCGGCCCTGCCGGTCGAGCAGACCCGGGACCTGGAGCTGAGCGGCCGCTATGCCCCGACGAGCGGGCCCGGCGAGGCGCCTCTGCCCGTCTGGCTGGGCCGGCCCACGGTCGGGCTCTCCTTCGGCGTCGAGGACAGCCGCCAGGAGTCCTCGCCCGAGGGCGACGGGGTCCCGAGCGCCAGCCGCCGCGTGGATTCGACTCTCAGCCTGGGCAGCGACTACGGCGCCTGGGGCTGGGACCTCTCGCAGTCCCTCGGCTCGGCCAGCGACCAGGCGGGTGGCGAGCGGGTCACCTACGGCACCGGCCTGGGCGCCCGGGTCGCGCTGGGCCGGCGTCTGGAGCTGGCGCCCAGCGCCCGCTGGAGCCAGGAGCAGGCCCGTTCGAGCGAGGCGACGGTGGAGGAGAACTGGGAAGTCGGCCTCAAGGCCGAAGTCATCCTGCTGCCCGACACCCTGAGCAGCAGCGTCGACTACGCCTACGGCTACGACTGGGACACGGCCGGCACCGCGGTCACCCAGGCCCTGGGCGGCGAGCTGCTCTGGCACTTCCTGGAGGCGGAGAAGGAGCGGCCGGCGATGGCCCTCTCCCTGGCCGGCAGCGTCGAGGACCGCTGGGACCTCGGCGTCGCCGACGACCGGATCCGCGACTACCAGGTCTTCCTCAACCTCAAGGTCAGCTTGCCCGACGGACGTTGAGGCGGCTCAGACCCGCCCACGGCATGAGGCCGCTCCGCCACATGAGCCCATGAGCCGAAGCCGTCGGCTTAAGCAAAGAAAGAGCGGGCCCGCTTCGACCCACCGAAAAGACCGGTTGCAGCGGCAGGATCGAGCCTGCGACCTCTTGCCCCCGAAATCCACGCCGAGGTTCGGAACGTCGTTGCGCCGGGTTGTTGCGAATGATAGGCGTGATCTTCTTATTTCTTCCGGTGTAGCTGGAGAATCCGATGCCCGTCCCCTTGAATCCGAGAGTTGCAGAGGCTCTCAATCGGCAGGTGAACAACGAGCTCAAAGCCGGCCACGTTTACCTGGCCATGTCGGCTTACTTCGATGCCCAGGAGCTCCCCGGCTTCGCCGCTTGGTTCCGGGCCCATTCCGGCGAGGAGATCGGGCATGCGATGCGGATATACGACTACCTGGTCAAGCGAGACGCGCGGGTCGAGTTGACGGCGATCGACCAGCCCCGGAAGGATCACGCCACGCCGGAGGCCGCGATCGCCGCCGCTCTCGCGATGGAGACGGAGGTGACGGGGCAAATCAACGAGCTGTTCGACCTGGCCCATGAGAGCAAGGAATACGGCACGCAGCCCTTGATGCACTGGTTCCTGGAGGAACAGGTCAACGAGGAGGATCTCTTTCGTCGCCTCTTGGACCAGGTCAAGGCGGCAGCGGACAACCGTTGGCACCTTTTGGTATTGGATCGGGAACTGGCGGGGCGCGGCGGTAGCTGAAGGGCCGCCGGCTTTGCGGGGCGGGCCGCGGCGAGACGTCAGGACCCTGGTCAGACCCTCGGTTCGCCCTGGCCACTTCGTGTCCGGGCGGACGGGGCCGGCAATTGCCGTTGCCGTCGGTAACAAAGACCGGCTAGAGTTTCGCCAGCGACGGTTCCCTTCGGGGAAGCAAGAGGGAACGGGGTAAGGCGCGCGACATCGGCCACCGGTGTGCGGACCAAATCCCCGGCTGCCCCCGCAACTGTAGGCGGCGAGCAAGCGCCCACCATCCGGCCACTGGGAAACTGGGAAGGCCGGGCGCGCGCGACGACCCGCAAGCCAGGAGACCTGCCGCCGCCAGCGTTGCCCAACCGCTGCCCGGGGTGTGCCGGCGGGACGGAGACCCGTTCGCGGTGACGCGCAGAAGCCGTGCAGCCGCGTGGGGGTCCGTCTTGGGGCGCAATCTGTCAGCCTCCGAACGATACCGAGGGTCGCCAGGTCCGAGACCTGGGATCCCGCCCGCGCGCGCCACGGCTTCCCGTCGTCGGGCGCGGGCGGCCGGTGCCGTTCTCCGCCCCCTTTCAGAGCCTTCAGCCTTGAGATCCGAGGGGGGTCATTCATGTACGCAGTCCAGGTCGATACCCGTCGCAACGCGCGGCCGGGCCTTGTACGAGGCCTTGTACGGGGCCCTGCCCGAAGCCTTTCCCTGCTCCTGGCGGCCTTGGCCGCCGGCCAGATGCCCAGACCGCTGATGGCCGAGGAGCCGGCGCAGGCACTGCCCGAGATCGTGGTCTCGGCAAGCCGCGTTCAGCTGCCCGCGGACGAGATCGGCAGCGCGGTCACGGTGATCACCGCGGAAGAGCTGGAACAGCGGCAGATCCGCATCGTCTCCGACGTCCTGAGGGACGCCCCGGGCCTCGCCGTCAGCCGCAGCGGCGGTGTCGGTGCGCTGACCCAGGTCCGGATTCGCGGCGCTGAGGGCAACCAGACCCTGGTGCTGATCGACGGCATCGAGGTCAACAACCCTGCCACAGGGTCCGAGTTCGACTTCGCGAACCTCCTGAACGCCGAGATCGAGCGGATCGAGGTGCTGCGCGGCCCACAGAGCGCGCTCTACGGCAGCGACGCCATCGGCGGCGTGATCAACGTCGTCACCAAGCGGCCCGAGCCCGGCCTCACGCTCGTCGCCCGAGGCGAGGCCGGGTCCTTCAACACCCAGGACGGCTTGCTCGGCCTCGGCTACGGCGGCGAGCGTTTCTACCTGTCTGGAAGCGTGAACCGCTTCGTCACGGACGGCACCTCGGTGGCGGAGCGCCGCAACGGCAACGGCGAAGAGGACGACTACGACAACACCACCGCCCGCGTGAAGCTGGGCGTCTCGCCCGTCGAGGCCCTCGAGATCGAGGCGGTCGGCTTTCTGGTCGACAGCGACCGGGACGACGACGCCTTCGCGGCGGTCGTCAACCTAACGGACAGCGACGACCAGTCCGAGGCCCTGGAGCGCTACGGCCAGGCCCGGGCCAGGCTGACGCTCTTCGACGGCGCCTGGGTGCAGGTCCTGCGAGCCGGCATCATCGACGTCGACCGCGACAGCTTCGACGGCACGGGCGCGAAGACCTCCGCCTCGAGGGGCGAGAAGGACAAGCTCGACTACCAGAGCAGCTTCCTCTTCTCGACGCCGGAGGTGGCCGCCGCCGAGCACGCCGTCACCTTCGCCGTCGAGCGGGAGCGCGAGGAGCAGTTCACGGACAGCAGCTTCTCCGGGCGCAACAACGTCGAGGTGGAGAGCTACGGCTATGTCGGGGAGTACAGGGTGGCGCTGTGGGACCGCCTCTTCCTGTCCGGCAGCGGCCGCTTCGACGACAACGACCGTCTCTTCGACAACGAGGTGACCTACCGGGGGACGGCCGCCTTCCGGCACGAGGAGACCGGAACCCGGCTGCACGGCAGCATCGGCCGCGGCGTGAAGAACCCGACCCTGTTCGAGCTCTTCGGCGCGACCCCGGACTTCACCGGCAACCCGGACCTCGAGGCGGAAGAGGCCTTCGGCTGGGACGTGGGGGTGGAGCAGTCCGTCCTCGACGACCGCCTGATCGTGGACGTGACCTACTTCAACACCCGGATCGAAGACTTGATCCAAGGCGCCGCCAACACCGCGGTCAACCTGCCGGGCACCAGCGAGATCCAGGGCGTCGAGGTCGCGGCCTTCGCCGAGCCGCTGCCGGGGCTGCAGCTGAACGCGGCCTACACCTTCACCGACGGCGAGGATGCCGACGGCCGGGAACTGGTCCGCAGGGCGAAGCATATCGCCAGCTTCAACGCGAACTACGCCTTCGAGCTGTTCCGGAGAGCCGCCAACGTGAACCTGGGAATCCGCTACAACGGGAAGCAGGACGACTTCGTCTTCGATGCCGCCTCCAACCGCTCCACTGTCACGCTGGACAGCTTCACGCTGATCAACCTGGGCCTGTCCTTCGAGGTCCATGACGGCGTCGAGGTCTTCGCGCGCGGCGAGAACCTGCTGGACGACAACTACCAGGAGGTCTTCGGCTTCGGGACGCCCGGCATCGCCGGCTTCGCGGGCCTCCGCATCAAGCTGGGGCCCGTCGCGCATGCGCCGAACTGACGCCATACCGGCCTTCGCCGTTTTGGCGATTGCCACTGCCCTGCTTTGGACTCCGGCCCAGGCCCGGCCGGAACGCATCGTCTCGCTGAACCTCTGCAGCGACCAGCTCCTGCTGCTGCTGGCGGACCGCAGCCGGATCGGCTCGATCACCCATCTGGCGAGCGATCCGAAGGCCTCGGCCCTGGCCGACGGCGCCGCCGGCGTGAGGGTCAATCACGGGCTGGCGGAGGAGATCCTGCCGCTGAACCCGGATCTGGTGCTCGCCGGAACCTTCACGACGCGCCCCACCGTGTTCCTGCTGCGCGCGCTCGGCTATCCGGTGGTCGAGCTGCCCGTAGCGGCCAGCTTGGACGACGTCCGGGCCAACATCCGGACCGTGGCGCTGGCGATCGGCGAAGCGGAGCGCGGCGAGGCCCTGATCGACGCCTTCGACCGCAAGCTGCCGGGCCCGCCGCCGGAAGCGACCGAGGACAAGCCCCTCGCCACCTTGTACTGGGCCAACGGCTTCACCTCGGGTCGCGGCACGCTGGCGAACGCCGCGGTCGAGGCGGCCGGGTTCCGCACGCTCGGTCGCGAGCTGGGCCTGACCGGGACCGGTCAACTGCCTCTGGAGACCCTCTTGGCCTCGGACCCCGACGTGCTTGTCCTCGGGCGGCAGCGGGACGAGCCGGCCCTGGCCAACGAGATCTTCCGGCATCCCGCGCTGGAGCGGGCCTTCGCCGAGCGCCCGAGGGTCAGCATCCCCGATCATCTTTGGATCTGCGGGACGCCCTTCGTGGCCGAGGCGGTTGCCAGGCTCTCGGCGCTTCGGGAAAGCGCCGGGTTCGTGGGAGCCGTCGGGACGGCTGAGGAATGACCGCCGCCGCCGACTCGGACTCCAGGCAGACGCCCGGGTGCCTCCTGCTCCCGTTCCTTGCGCTCGCGACCGGGCTCGCCTTCGCGGCCTCCCTGCTGGTGGGACCCGCGACGATCGGGCTGCGGGAGACGGCCACGGCCCTGCTCGCCGGCAACGTGGACGCGACGGCCCTGATCGTCCGCGAAGTCCGGCTGCCACGGGCCGTGCTGGGACTGCTGATCGGCGCCGCGCTGGGCCTGGCCGGCGCGGCGCTCCAGGGTTTCCTGCGCAACCCGCTCGCGGAGCCGGGCCTGATCGGCGTCTCCGGCTCGGCCGCCTTCGGCGCCGTCCTGACTTTCTACACCGGCCTCGCCGGTCTCTTTTCCCTGGCGCTGCCCCTGGGCGGGATGGCCGGCGCCTGCCTGGGCGTCTTCGTCGCCCAGGCCCTGGCCGGGCGGGACGGCAGTCCCTTGACCCTGATCCTGGCGGGTGTGGCCGTGACCAGCTTCGCCGCGGCGCTCACCTCGCTCGCCCTGAACCTGGCGCCCAACCCCTTCGCCGCCCTGGAGATCGTGTTCTGGTTGATGGGCTCGCTGGCCGACCGCAGCTTCGATCACGTTTGGCTGGCCGCCCCCTTCATGATCGCCGGCACCGCCCTGCTCCTCACGCTGGGCCGGCCGCTCGACGCCCTGACCCTGGGGGAGGACACCGCGAAAAGCCTGGGCTTCGATCTTCGCGGCGTCAGGCGAAGGCTGGTCTTCGGAACCGCGCTTTCGATCGGCGCCGCCACCTCGGTCGCCGGCGCGATCGGCTTCGTCGGCCT
>JAKSBE010000148.1 GCA_022361275.1 Kiloniellales bacterium | reverse complement strand
AGCTTTCCCTCCCCCCTTGAGGGGCGCGTACGCGCTGCGCTGTGCGCGGGCCAGGGTGGGGGGTACCGGCGCTCGAACCGCTCACTGGTCGGAACGAAACAATGAGATGACCTGATGGGAAAAGCGCTGAAGCGGGAGGGTTCCATGGCGGAGACGCGCAACCTGGGGATCGACGGCAAGCGGCTCTGGGACAGCATCATGGAGATGGCCAAGATCGGCGCGACCGAAAAGGGCGGCAACTGCCGCCTGGCGCTGACCGACCTGGACAAGCAGGGCCGCGACCTCTTCGTGAAGTGGTGCGAGGACGCCGGCTGCACGATCAAGGTCGACAAGATGGGCAACATCTTCGCCCGCCGGGCCGGCCGCGACGACAGCCTGCCGCCGGTCATGACCGGCAGCCACCTGGACACCCAGCCGACCGGCGGCCGCTTCGACGGGGTCTTCGGCGTACTGGCCGGTCTGGAGGTGGTGCGCAGCCTCAACGACCTGGGCTACGAGACCGAGCGGCCGGTGGAGGTCGTGGTCTGGACCAACGAGGAAGGCTCGCGCTTCGCCCCGGCCATGGTCTCCTCCGGCGTCTTCGGCGGGGTCTTCGACCTGGACTACGGCCTGTCGCGCGCCGACCAGGACGGCAAGACCATGGGCGAGGAACTGGAGCGCATCGGCTACGCCGGCCCGGAGGAGGTCGGCGGCCGCGAGGTCCACGCCTACTTCGAGGCGCACATCGAGCAGGGCCCGATCCTGGAGGCCGAGGACAAGACCATCGGCGTGGTCACCGACGCCCAGGGCCAGCGCTGGTACGAGCTGACCCTGACCGGGGTCGAGTCCCACGCCGGGCCGACCCCGATGGACCGGCGCAAGGACGCCCTGCTGGGCGCGGCGCGGGTGGTCGAGCTGGTCAACCGCATCGGCCTGGACCACGCGCCCCTGGCCTGCGCGACCTGCGGCATGCTCAACGTCCATCCCAACTCGCGCAACGTGATCCCGGGCCGGGTCTTCGTGACCATAGACTTCCGCCATCCCGAGGACGACGTGCTGGCCCAGATGGACCGGGCGATGCGGGAAGGCGTGGCCAGGATCGCCGCCGACATCGGCCTGGACACGGCGCTGGAGCAGATCTTCTACTACGCGCCGGTGCCCTTCGAGGAATCCTGCGTCGCGGCGGTGCGCAAGGGCGCGGAGGACTGCGGCTACGCCCTGCGCGACATCGTCTCGGGCGCCGGGCACGACGCCTGCTACCTGGCCAAGGTGGCGCCGACCTCGATGATCTTCGTGCCCTGCATCGACGGCATCAGCCATAACGAGATCGAGGACGCCAAGCCGGAGTGGATCACCGCCGGCGGCGAGGTCCTGCTGCGGGCGATGCTGGAGAAGGCGGGGCGGGACAAAGGATGACGAAGCTGAATCAGATGAGGTTCGGGAGGTTGGGAGAGCCGTGAGCCGGCGGCCGGACCATCGGAGCCGATAAATAAAAACGAGGGGAGTTGCTTCATGTCCTTGACCAAGGAATCCGTGGAAGGTCTTGCGCCGGCCGCCGGGGCCGACGCGGATCTTTGGAATGAGGACTTGGCGCCGACGACGGCGGCCAATCGCACCTGGGACTGGAAGGCCATCGCCGCCCTCTGGGTCGGCATGGTGGTCTGCGTTCCGACCTATATGCTCTCGGCCGGACTGGTGGCCTCGGGCATGTCTTGGTGGCAGGCGGTGCTGACCGTGCTGCTCGGCAATGCCATCGTGCTGATTCCAATGGTCCTCATCGGCCACGCCGGCGCCAAGCACGGCATTCCCTTCCCGGTGCTGCTTCGCTCCTCCTTCGGAACCGTGGGCGCCAAGATCCCGGGCCTCGCCCGCGGCCTGGTGGCCTGCGGCTGGTTCGGCATCCAGACCTGGGTCGGCGGCTCGGCGATCTACGTGATCCTCAACGCCCTGACGGACGGCGGGATCGCGGGAACGGCGCTGCCGGTTCTGGGCATCGACCTGGGGCAGCTGCTCTCCTTCCTCGCCTTCTGGGCCATCCATCTCTTCTTCATTCGCCACGGCACGGAGTCCATCCGCTGGCTGGAGACCCTGGCCGCGCCCTTCCTGCTGCTGATGGGCTTCGTGCTCCTGGCCTGGGCCTACTTCGCGGCCGGCGGCTTCGGCGAGATGCTCTCCACACCCAGCCAGTTCGGGCCGGGCGGGGCCAAGGAGGGCCAGTTCTGGGCCGTGTTCATTCCGGGCCTCACCGGCATGGTGGGCTTCTGGGCGACCATGGCGCTGAACATTCCCGACTTCACCCGCTATGCGAAGACCCAGCGGGACCAGTTCCTCGGCCAGGCCATCGGCCTGCCGATTCCCATGGCGCTCTTCGCCTTCATCGGCGTCGCCGTGACCTCGGCCACGGTGGTGATCTACGGCGAGGCCATCTGGGATCCGATCCAGCTGTCGAGCCGCATGGGCGGCTTCGGCGTGATCGTCGCGCTGATCGCGCTGGTCGTGGCCACGCTGACGACGAATCTCGCGGCCAACGTGGTGGCGCCATCCTACGGCTTCTCCAATCTGGCGCCGAAGCAGATCTCCCTGCGCCTGGGCGGCTACATCACGGCCGGCATCGGCGTTGCCATGTTCCCTTGGAAGCTGCTGGAGACCGCCGGCAACTACCTCTTCGTCTGGCTGATCGGCTATTCGGCGCTTCTGGGCCCCATCGCGGGCATCCTTATCGCCGACTACCTGCTGCTGCGTAAGACGGAGCTGAAGGTCGACGAGCTCTTCAAGGCCAACGGCATCTATTCCGGCAGCAACGGCTGGAACGTGGCCGGCATCATCGCCATGGTGGCCGGTATCCTGCCGAACCTGCCGGGCTTCCTGCAGGCGGCCGGCTTCGTGGACTCCGTGCCGGAGATCTTCAATGCGATCTACGGCTATGCCTGGTTCGTCGGTCTGATTATCGGTGGCGGCCTTTATCTCATCCTGATGAAAGGCAAACGCTGACCTGAAGCCCTTCGTATTCCGTGAGCGACCGATGCAACTGCCCCTGACCCGCGCGCGGCGCCGGGCGATGTCCCGGCCAAGGCTCGGCTTCAAGCCTCGCCAAGCCTCCCCTCCCCGCGGGAGGGGGAGGGGAGCGCACCTCGCGTGGGCGGCGTGCCATGACCTTCGTGATCCGCCCGGCGCGCGACGAGGATCGCGAGGCGATCCTGGAGCAGACCTGGCTCCTGAACCGGCACGAGGAGCCGATCGTGGGCAACCGGCGCCTCGACCGCGCGGGCGCCGAGGAGACCCTGGCACGCGGCGAGGCGCGGGTCGCGAAGACCAACGGCGCCAAGCTGGTCGCCGAACGGGAAGGCGAGGTCGTCGGCCACCTTTTCCTCACCTTCGAGACCGCGCCGGTCTACGTCCGTGAGGCGCTCAGGCCCTACGCCTACATCGACGAGCTCTACGTCCGCGAACGCTGCCGGGGCCAGGGCATCGGGCAGGCCCTGATGGCCGAGGCCGAGCGGACCGCGGTGGCGCGCGGCTACCGGCAGTTGCTGGTCGGGGTTCAGACGGGGAACGCCCCGGCGGAGGCGGCCTACGCGCGCTTCGGCTTCGTGCCCTTCTCGCTGGAGCTGATCAAGCGGATCGGGGACGCGGCGTCCCCGGAGGACGGGGCGCCGGAGAGCGGGGGATCGCGATGAACCTGCTTGGTTTCTTTCGCTGTCGTCGCCCGACTTGATCCGGCGACGACAGAGTGAGGGAAACGGGCGCAGAACATGGGAGAAGGAAGATGACTCTGTTGGTTCGAGGCGGCACGGTCGTCAATGCCGACCTTTCACAGCGGGCGGACCTGCTCATCGAGGGCGACAAGATCGCGGCCATCGGCGTGGATCTGGACCCGCCGGCCGGGGCCGAGGTCGTCGACGCCGGCGGCTGCTACGTCATGCCCGGCGGCATCGACCCGCACACCCACATGGAGCTGCCCTTCATGGGCACCGTGGCCTCGGAGGACTTCTTCTCCGGCACCACGGCCGGCGCGGTCGGCGGGACCACGATGATCATCGACTTCGTGATCCCCAACCCGCAGCAGGACATCATGGAGGCCTACAAGACCTGGCGCGGCTGGGCCGAGAAGGCCGCCACCGACTACAGCTTCCACGTCGCCATCACCTGGTGGGACGACACGGTGCACGCGGCCATGGGGACCCTGACCCGCGAGCACGGGGTCAACTCCTTCAAGCACTTCATGGCCTACAAGGGCGCGATCATGGCCGACGACGAGATCCTGGTGAAGTCCTTCGGCCGGGCCCGCGAGCTGGGCGCGATCTGCACCGTCCACGCCGAGAACGGCGAACTGGTCGCGCACCTGCAGAAGGAGCTGCTGGAGAAGGGCATCACCGGACCGGAAGCCCATCCGCAGTCGCGCCCGGCCGAGGTCGAGGGCGAGGCGGCCGACCGGGCGATCCGCATCGCCCAGGTGCTCAACGTGCCGCTCTACATCGTGCACAACTCCTGCAACGACTCCCTGCAGGCGATCACCCGGGCGCGCAACGAGGGCCAGCGGGTCTTCGGCGAGGTCCTGGCCGGGCACCTGCTGATCGACGACTCGGTCTACCGCCACCCCGACTGGGACTACGCCGCGCACCACGTCATGAGCCCGCCCTTCCGGCCGAAGCACCACCAGGAGGCGCTGTGGCGCGGGCTGCAGGCCGGCATGCTGCAGACCACGGCGACCGACCACTGCTGCTTCTGCACCCCGCAGAAGCGCGCAGGCCACAACAACTTCACCCAGATCCCCAACGGCACCGGCGGGGTCGAGGACCGCATGCACGTGCTCTGGCACCACGGCGTCAACTCGGGCCGCCTGACGGTCAACGAGTTCGTCGGCATCACCTCGACCAACGCGGCCAAGATCTTCAACATCTACCCGCGCAAGGGCTCGCTCTCGGTCGGCGCCGACGCCGACGT
>JAKSBE010000055.1 GCA_022361275.1 Kiloniellales bacterium | reverse complement strand
GACGATGCGGCCCAGGTACATGATGATCACCCGGTCCGAGAGGTGCTGGACCACGCCCAGGTCGTGGCTGATGAAGAGGTAGGTGAGGCCCAGGTCCGCCTTCAGGTCCATGAACAGGTTCAGGACCTGGGCCTGGATCGACACGTCCAGCGCCGCCACCGCCTCGTCGCAGACCAGGAACTCGGGCGAAACCGCCAGGGCCCGGGCGATGCCGATGCGCTGGCGCTGGCCGCCGGAGAACTGGTGCGGATAGCGCCGCCGGTAGCTGGGGTCCAGGCCGACCCGCAGCATGACCTCGGCCAGCCTGTCCTCGGCCTCGGCCGCGCGCCAGAGGCCGTGGAAGCGCGGCGCCTCGCCGACGATCTCCGCCACCCGCATGCGCGGGTTCAGGGAGGCGAAGGGGTCCTGGAAGATCATCTGGATCTTCAGCGAGACGTCGCGGGCCGCGCGCCCGGTCTCGGTCGAGAGCGCCGCGCCGCGGAAGCGCACCTCGCCGGCGCTGGGCTCCAGGATGCCGGCGATCATGCGCCCGACCGTCGACTTGCCGCAGCCGGACTCGCCGACCAGGCCCACGACCTCGCCCTGGGCGATGGCGAAGGAGGCCCGGTCGACCGCGTGCACCACCTCCTCGCGCACGTCGGCACCCAGGCGCCGGGCGATGCGCCCGGCCAGGTCGAGCGACTTCACGAAGCGCTTGGAGAGGTCCTTCACTTCCAGCAGCGCGGTCATGGCGCACCTTCCCCGGCGGCCTCGCCCGCGGCCTCATCCGGGGTGCCGAGACGGGGATGGAAGCAGCGGATGCCGCGCCCGGCCAGGGGCTCGGTGACCGGCGGCGCCGCCCGGCAGGCGTGGTCGGCCCGGTCGCAGCGCGCGCGGAAGGCGCAGCCGACCGGCAGGCTCAGCAGGGAGGGCGTCATGCCCGGAATCTGGGTCAGGCGCCGGCCGCGGCGGTTCTGGCTCGGCACCGAGCCGATCAGGCCGTGGGTGTAGGGGTGCAGCGGCCGGTCGATCACGTCGTCGACCCGGCCGGTCTCGACCATGCGCCCAGCGTACATGACGCAGAGGTGGTCGGCCAGGCCGGCGACCACCGCCAGGTCGTGGGTGATCCAGATCAGCGCGGTGCCGGTCTGGCGGCAGAGCTTCTGGACCTCGTGCAGGATCTGCGCCTGGATGGTGACGTCCAGGGCCGTGGTCGGCTCGTCGGCGATGATCAGCTCCGGCCGGTTCAGCAGTGCGATGGCGATCGCCACCCGCTGGCGCATGCCGCCGGAGAACTGGTGCGGATAGGCCTTGAGGCGCTCCTCCGGCGCGGGGATGCCGACCTGGCCCAGGGCGTCGCGGGCCCGGGCCCGCGCGGTCTCCCGGTCGACCCGCTCGTGGGCCAGGATGGTCTCGGTCATCTGGGTGTCGATGCGCAGGACCGGGTTCAGGGTCATCATCGGGTCCTGGAAGATCATCGCGATGCGGTTGCCGCGCAGGTCGCGCAGGCGCTCCTCCTCGGCCCGGCGCAGGTCCTCGCCGTTGAACAGGATCTCGCCGCCGACCACCCGCCCGGGCGGATCGACCAGGCCGATGATCGAGAAGCCGGTCACCGACTTGCCGGAGCCGGACTCGCCGACCAGGCCCATGATCTCGCCGCGCGCCACGGTGAAGCTGACCCCGTCGACCGCCTTGGCGACCCCGTCCTTGGTGAAGAAGTGGGTCTGCAGGTCCCGAACCTTGAGAGTAGGGGCTTCGGCCATCCGCCTAGCGCTCCAGGCGCGGGTTGAGGACGTCGCGCAGCCGGTCGCCGACCAGGTTGATCGAGACGATGGTGATCAAGAGCGCGATCCCGGGGAAGAAGCTGATCCAGTACTTGCCGCTCAGCATGTACTCGAAGCCGTTGGCGATCAGCAGGCCGAGCGAGGGCTCGGTCACCGGCAGGCCGACGCCGAGGAAGCTCAAGGTCGCCTCCAGGGCGATGGCGCGCGCGGTCTCCACCGTGCCGACCACGATCAGCGGCGGCAGGCAGTTCGGCAGCAGGTGCCGGAACAGGATGCGCCGCGGCGGCAGGGCCAGGCAGGTCGCCGCCTCGACGTACTCCCGGCGCCGCTCGACCAGGGCGCTGGCGCGCACCGTGCGCGCGTAGTAGGCCCACTGGACGATGACCAGGGCGACGATGATCTTGTCGACGCCCTTGCCCAGGATGGTCACCAGCATCAGGGCGACCAGGATCGCCGGGAAGCTGAGCTGGAGGTCGACGAAGCGCATGATCAGGGTGTCGACCCGGCCGCCGTAGTAGGCCGAGGTCAGGCCGATCGCGGTGCCGATGACCAGCGCGATCAGGCCGCTCATGATGCCGACGCCCAGGCTGGTGCGCAGGCCGTAGAACATGGCGCTCAGCAGGTCGCGGCCGTCACCGTCGGTGCCCAGCCAATAGGTGACCGCGCCGTCGAGGCTGGTCTCGCCTGGCGGCAGCTTGCCGTCCATCACGTCGACCACGGCCAGGTCGTAGGGATCGGTCGGCGCGATCCAGGGCGCTGTCACCGCGATGAAGACCAGCCCCAGCAGCACGACCAGGGCGCCTGTGGCGATCCGGTCCTCCAGGAAGTCCGAGAGGAAGCGCCGGAAGGGCGTCTGGACCCCTTCCGTGGCGCCGCTTGTCGCAGCTTCTGGTGTGGCGGCCAGGCGCCCGTCCAGCGAGGCGGTCATGACTTGATGTCCTGCAGCCGGACCCGCGGGTCCAGGACCGAATAGAGGATGTCGACCACCAGGTTGATCAGGACGAAGAGCAGGACCGTGATCATGAGGTAGGCGACCACCACCGGCCGGTCGAGGTTGTTGATCGAATCGATGATCAGCTTGCCCATGCCGGGCCAGGCGAAGACCGTCTCGGTCACCAGGGAGAAGGCGATCAGGTTGCCGAACTCCAGGCCCATGACCGTGGTCACCGGGATCAGGATGTTCTTCAGCAGGTGGACCCGGATGATCCGCGCCGGGCGCAGGCCCTTGGCGCGGGCGAACTTGATGTAGTCCTGATGGATCGCCTCGCGGACCCCGGCGCGGGCCAGCCGGATCGCCAGCGACATCTTCAGCAGCGCCAGGTTCAGGGCCGGCATCAGCAGGTGCGACAGCCCGTCCCAGGTGAGAAAGCTGACCGGTACGCCGAGCAGCGGGACGGTGTCGCCGCGCCCGGTCGAGGGCAGCCAGCCGAGCATGACCGCGAACAGCATGATCATCATCAGCCCGACCCAGAAGGTCGGCAGGCTGAAGCCGAGGATCGAGCCGGCCATGATCGACTTGCTGACCCAGGTGTCCGGCTTGAGCCCGGCGTAGACGCCGAGCGGGATGCCGATGACGATGGAGAGGAGCAGGGCGGCGACCGCCAGCTCCAGGGTCGCCGGCATCCGCTGCAGGATCAGCTTCAGGGCCGGCTCGCCGAAGATGAAGGACTTGCCCAGGTCGCCGCTCAGGGCGTTGACCAGGAAGTACCAGTACTGCTCGTGGATCGGGCGGTCCAGGCCGAGCGCCCGGATCGTCGCCTCGATGTCCTCCTGGTCGGCCTCGGGGTTGATCAGCATGTCGACGGGATCGCCGACCACGTTGACGCCGAAGAACACCAGCACCGACATCACCAGGACGACGACACCGCTCTGCATCAGCCGGCGGATGATGAAGACCGACAT
>JAKSBE010000355.1 GCA_022361275.1 Kiloniellales bacterium | reverse complement strand
GGCGGCGTCGGCGTGATGCGGCCAGGGTCGTCCCGGGACCCTTGCGGGCGGGTCGGGGGAGAGACACGGCGGGGCAGGCGTGGCGCGTCGACCACCTTGGTCCCGCTCCGAAAGAAGCGGCCTCGAACCAGCCTCAAGGCGTGGCCTCCTTTATTGGAAGCACTCTAAATTGGTACCCCTGGGTGACTTTAGAGGATTTCTAAGTGGTACCCGGATCGCGCCTGCGGTTGGTCCGGTATCAAAGCCAGATCTGATGACTAATTAATAAACATTTGTAAAGTATGATTCAATAATCTGAAGCTTAGGCGCGGGCGGCGTTCGGCTGATTGCCGGAAAGCATCATGTGCTTGCTGGTGCCGGCTCAAGGTCAAGCAAAAGTGCCAGTTCAGGGTGCCGGGGCTGACGGCAGTCCGGCGCGGGCGTTCCAGCCCTTCGGGGCCTCCCCTTCGCGGGCCCTCTGTGCCATCCTGCCGGCCGCCGCCAGGCTGTTAGGGAGCGAATGCCATGACCTCGATTTCCGACGTGCTCGGCTTCTGGTTCGCGCCGGGCATGGCCGCGCGCTGGTTCGCCGGCACCCCCGCCTTCGACGCCGAGGTGAAGGCGCGGCTGGGCCGGGCGGCCGAGGCGGCGGCCCGCGGCGAGCTCGACGTCTGGACCGATACCCCGGAGGGTTCCCTCGCCCTGGTCTTGCTGCTCGACCAGGTGCCGCGCCACCTCTACCGGGGCGATGCCCGCGCCTTCGACGGCGACGCCGCCGCCCGCGCCGTCACCCGGCGGGCGATCGAAGCCGGCTTCGACCGGGAGCTCGACCAGGCTCAGCGGCTCTTTCTCTACCTGCCGCTGGAGCACAGCGAAGCGCTGGCCGACCAGGAGGACTGCTGCCGCCTGATGGAGGAACTGACCGACAATCCGGAATGGGCGGACTACGCCCGGCAACACCGGGACATCATCGCCCGCTTCGGCCGTTTTCCGCACCGGAATACGATCCTGGACCGGGAGTCGACCGCCGAGGAAAGGGACTTCCTCAAAGAGCCCGGTTCCTCCTTCTAGAGCAGATTATCCGCGTTCATTCGAACGCGGATAATCTGCTCTCGTTCCATAAGAGAGATCGGATTATCTGCGGCTCACTGATTCTGGTTGAGCGCGGTTCGATCTAGGAGCCTTCGCCCTCCGGGACCTCCCTGACGGCCGCGATCGGGGTCGGCGCGGCGGCCCTGGCCGGGCTGGCCGGGGCTGCGGACTCGGTCCGGCCTTCCGCCAGGGCCTGCGGCAGCTCGCCCACCGATTTGACGTGCAGGTCGCGCTGCGGGAAGGGAATCTCGATGCTCTCCTTCCGAAAGGCCTCGTCGATGGTGAACCGCAGGTCGCTGGGCACCCGCAGGAAATAGTCGATATCGGTGAGAAAGCAGCGCAGCTGGAAGTCCAGGGAGGAGTCGCCGAAGTTCCGGAACAGGACGTAGGGCGCGGGCTGTTTCAGCACGTGGGGGTTCTCCTCGGCGCAGGCCAGCAGCACCTCGCGCACCTTTGCGGTGTCGGAGCCGTAGGCCACGCCGACGTCGATGATGATCCGGCAGAGCCGGTCCTTGTGGGTCCAGTTGCCCACCGCGCTGGAGATCAGCTCGGAGTTGGGGATGATCACGGATTGCCGGTCGAAGGTCTCGATCTCGGTCGCGCGCACCGAGATCCGCTTCACCGTGCCCTCGTAGCCGCCGACGATCACCCAGTCGCCGACCTTGACCGGCCGCTCGACCAGCAGGATCAGGCCGGAGACGAAGTTGTTGACGATGGCCTGCAGGCCGAAGCCGATGCCGACGGAAAGCGCGCCGGCGATGATCGCCAGGTTGGAGAGGTCGAGCCCCAGGGCGTTGATGCCGATCAGCATCGCGATGGCGAAGCCGACGTAGCCCAGGGCCATCGAGAGCGAGTTGCGTACGCCCATGTCGAAACGCGTACGCGGGAAGACCTTCTCGTTCAGGGTCCGCTGCAGCATCCGGGTGACGGCCACGATCGCCAGGAAGACGACCACGGCGGCCACGATCTCGCCCAGCGAGATGGTGACGTTGCCGATCCTGAAGCCGGAGAACAGGGCTACGATCCCGAGCCAGAGATCTTCGCTCGGCACCCCCCAAATCAGCAAGCCCAGGGCTATGCCGATGCCCAGCGCGCCGACGTCGAGGGCGAAGCGGAACCAGAACTTCAGCACGCTGCGGGTCCCGTGCCTCAGCTCCAGGTTCTCGCGGATCATCCGGGCGCGGAGCGCGGCACCGATCAGTTCCCGCCCCAGGCCGCGCAGCACGAAGATGCCGCCGAGCAGGCCGAAGGTGAAGATCAGGTTGTTGATCAGAAAGTTGCCGAGCTCGGCGTAGCCGATCAGCGAGGCGAAGATCGCGGCCAGCGCGATCAGCCCGGCCAGGCGGCGGGCGCCGGTCCAGGCTTGGCGCCGGCCCTTCGGCGCCTCGTCTTGCTCCTCCTGTGGACGGTGCTCCTGGGCGTCGGGGGCATACTGCCACAGCGAGGCCGGAAGCAGGGTCAGCGCGACCACCGCCTCCAGGGTCGTGAGCACGAGGCCATAGAGCGATTCCAGCTCCAGCGAGACCGGCAGGGACGCGGTCGCCTGGACGAAGAAAAGGTCGAAGGCGAAGACGGCCGCCAGCAGGGTGACGCGGCGATTGATCCGCCGGGCGTTCTCCGGCAGCACCGGCAGCAGCCGCCACGCCGGCAGGTCGGGCGCGAGCACGGCGCGCGGCAGCGCCAGGGCCAGCAGGAGGAGGATCAGCGCCAGGCAAAGGCTCTGCACGATATCGCCCAGCAGCCCGGTGAGCAGCGTGTCCTCGCGCGTGCTGATGTAGAGGAACAGGCCCAGGAGCAGGGCCGGAATCGCACCGTCGCCGATGCCCTTGGCGATGGCCGCGAAGAGCCGGCGCGTATAGCCCGGTGCTTCCTCGCCCGGGTCGCGCCGGAACCAGCGCAGCAGGAAGTGCCTCAGCAGCAGGCCGAGAACGACCGTCAGCACGGCGACCACGGGCAACAGGGTCCGAAAGAACAGGATGTTGCTCCGCTCCTCCAGACTGAGCGTGTCCCACCAGGCGAGGGGCGCCGCCAGCAGTTGCCCCATGATCGTCAGGCCTTCGGGAACCGCGGCGGCCACGGTGTCGGGCGCCAGGGGCAGAGGAAAGCGCCCGGACAGCAGGCGCACGGTCTGGGCCCGACGGGCGGCGCTGATCCGGCCGTCCAGCTCGTTGGACCTGGCGATGACGACCTCGCTCTGCTTGACGTGCGCGTCCAGCACGGCGATCTGTCTGTTGATGGAGTCGCGCTGCCTGGCGATCTCCTCGGCCTCCGGCGGCTCGCCTTCCGCCGGCGGCGGGCCCAGGGCGGCGAGCCGCGCCTGGACCGGCGCGAGCTGGGTCTCGGCTTCGGTGACCGCGGCCTGCGCCGCCGCGCGGAGCCTGGCCAGCTCGGCGCGGATCTCCTTGGCCTGGGTCTCGGAGAGCTCCGGCAGGGCGACCGCGCCCTCGGCGGCCTCGAGGCTCCGTCTCCAGGCCTCCAGCCGTTCCTCGAAAGAGGAGGCCACCGCCTGCTGGGCGCCGGCGAGGCCCGGAGCCAGGGCGCCGGCCATCAGGATCAGAAGCGGGATGGCAACCAAGCCGGCCGCGCCGAGGACGCGCTGCCGCGCCCAGGCCGACAAGGTCTCGGCGAAAGTGCTTGCTCCGGACATCCCTCGGACCCCCAAGACTCCCTTCGCCCCCCGTCGCCGGCGGCGCGGCGCCGGACTTCAGGGGATCATGTCATAGAGGAAGGGCGTAAGGCGAGCCAGGGGAATTGCACGGTCTGGCCCTCCGGCCGAGGAGCCTCTGGCGCGCCTTCAGCCCCGCCCTCCGCATCACCCGTGCGGCGCGCCCGTGCGGCGCGCCGAAGTCGATCTCGGCCATGCGCCAATGCGCGACGTCGACCGAGATGATCCCCTCCAGGCCCTTGAGCTTGCGGAAGATCAGGGTACCGCGGGCCCAGGGGCAGGCCAGGGAGACGTAAAGGTGATGGCGCCCCGGCCCTGCCGCGAAGCCGGAGCTGCCGTCGGCCGTCACCCAGTCGCGGAAAGCGCTGTCGCTGCGCCGGAAGCGGCCGCCGCTCTTCTCCGTGTCGTACCGCTCGCCCCGCCAGACTCCGTCGACCAGCTTGCCCATCGTTCCATCTCCTTTCGCGGTCACGCGGTTTTCCGCTTCAGATCATCCAGGGCCAGATCGTCCGGGGCCAGATCGTCCGGGGCCAGATCATCCAGGGTAAGAGGCTCTCGTCGCCCGCATCCTCCCGGATGCCAAAGTGCCCCTGTCGTGCTATGACCGCTCGTTGGGAAAGATGCGAGCGGCGCCGACGGCTGCCGTGCTTGGGGACGGAAGCTTGGTCAAGGGCGTCAGGGAGACGATCGTCTCCGGCATCAACCGGCGGGTCTTCTACGGCTGGGTCATCGTCGGCGCGGCGAGCCTGGGCGTCCTGGCCTCCGGGCCCGGGCAGTCGCACACCTTCTCGGTCTTCGTCGGGCCGATCGGCGAGGACCTCGGGATCTCCAGCACCTCCATCGCCGGCGCCTACGGCCTCGCGACCCTGGCGGCGGCCTTCCTGCTGCCTCAGATGGGCCGCTTCATCGACCGCTATGGGCCGCGGCGCATGCTGGGCCTGATCGTGATCCTGCTCGGCCTGGCCTGCGCCTTCTTCGGCGCCGCGGCCAACTTCCTCTGGCTGGCGGTCGGCTTCGGCCTGCTGCGCTTCCTGGGCCAGGGCTCGCTGATGCTGGGCTGCGCCAACCTGGTCTCGCAGTGGTTCAGCCGCAGCCGCGGCCTGGCCATGAGCCTGATGGCGCTGGGCTTCGGGATCTCCATGGCGGTGCATCCGCCGCTCTCGGAGGCCATGGTCGAGGCGATCGGCTGGCGACAGGCCTGGGTCGTGCTCGGGCTCCTGACCTGGCTGCTGATGCTGCCGCCGGTTCTGCTGCTGGTCCACGACAAGCCGGAGCCGCTCGGCCTGCGTCCCGACGGCGCGGGCCGAAACGAGGCCGCCGCCGCGGGCGAGCCGGATCCGGCGGAGGAGATCACCGGCTTGACCCTGCGGCAGGCCCTGCGCCAGCCGGCCTTCTACATCGTCTCCTTCGGCTGGTTCGCCATCGCCATGCTGGTGACCACCCTGCATTTCTACCAGGTCTCGATCCTGACCGCGCAGGGCCTCTCGAGCGAGCTGGCGGCGCGGGTCTTCCCGGTCTCGGCGGTGACCATGGTCGCCGCCATGCCGCTGGTCGGCTGGCTCTTCGACCGCCTGCGCACCCGGGTGGTCTTCGCCCTGGGCCTTTTGATCACCGCCGCCGGCCTGGCCGGCATCACCTTCGTCACCGACGGGATCACGGCGGTGGCCTACGCCGTGGTCTTCGGGCTCAACAACGCCTTCTCCATGACCATGTTCGGCTACCTCTGGCCGCGCTACTTCGGCCGCCTGCACCTGGGCGCGATCCAGGGCACCGGGCAGATGATCGGCGTGGTCGGCGCCTCGCTCGGCCCGCTGCCGGTCGGCCTGGCCTTCGACCTCGCCGGCAGCGCCGAACTGACCCTGCGCCTGCTCGCGATCTATCCGGTCCTCGCGGCGGTCATCGCCCTGCTCTTCCTGCGCACGCCGGAGGCGGTGATCGGGAACGAGCACCTGGAGTGAGGCGGCGGGGCCTGAATCGGCCCTCCCCGCTGTCATCATCCGAAGATGCTCAGGTCGAGGGTTTCGCTGCGGCCGAGCCAGATCGCGTGATCGCGGTGGTCGGCCAGATCGTCGCCGCTCTCCGGATGGACGAAGACGGTCAGGCCCAGGCGGTTCATCGCCAGCCAGGGGACGATCTCGGCGAAGATCTCCGGCGCGAAGGCGATCTGGTAGCTCCAGCAGGGATGCGGTCCGACCGGCTTCTCGTGCCAGCGGCCCATCGCGACCGGAAAGCGGGCCTCCACGGCCTCCCGGACCGCGCGCGCCGCCGCGCGCGTCCCGGCGTCGAAGTAGACGTGGGCATGGTAGCCGGTGATACCGGCTGCGTCCTTGTCGGTCATGGTCTCGGTCCTTTCCTCTTGCCGCTCTGCGCGGGCTCAGAACTCCCGCCCGATGGCCCGGTCGAGCGACAGCCAGCCGCCGCCGTGGAAGGCGCAGGCCAGGGCGATGATGCCCCAGAGCAGGGGATACTCGTAGCCGCCGTTGGTCCAGAAGAAGCCGTTGGCGAGGTGCACCTTGAAGGCGGCCACCGCCATGAGGACGGCGATCGCCGCGGCTGCGGGGCGGGTCAGAAGGCCGAGGGCCAGGAAAAGGCCGCCGAAGACCTCCACCACGCCGGTCAGATAGGCCAGCGGCAAGGCCGGCGCGAGGCCGATCTGGCCGAAGAAGGCGGCCGTCGCGTTGATGTCGCCGCCGAACCAGCCGAAGAGCTTCTGCGCGCCGTGGGGCACGACGAAGAGGCCGGCCGCGAAGCGGATCAGCGGATAGCCGTAGGGCGCCAGGGCCCGGGTCAGCGGTGCAACCGCCGGAATGATCGGACGCGGCGCGCCCTGGGTCCGGGAGTCGGGCGTGGTCATGGGAGGCTCCTTAGTCGCTTCGTTGCGTCATCCGGGGGCTTCCCCTCATCCAGCTTCGGCTGAAGATCGGCTCTTTGCCTCGCCAAGCCTCCGCATCCCGCGGGAAGCGCCGCGCTTAGGCGCTCCACCGGGAGGTGAGGGGCCCGCCGGGGCTCAGGCCAGGTCGGCCAGCAGGATCTCGGAGTCTTCGAGGGCGGTGATGGTGATCGCCTCGACCTGCGAGATCGCGACGCCGTCCCGGGCCTCGGCGGTCTGGCCGTCGACCTCGATCCGGCCGGTCGCCGGGACCAGGTAGGCCTTGCGGCCCCTACCCCGGACTTGGGGACCCCGGACTTGGGGACGCAGGACATGGGTCACGCTCTGTCCGGCCTTGAGGGTCGCGCCGAGGATCGCCGCGTCCTGGTGGATGGGCAGCGGGCCCTCCGGATCGGTGGCGGTGTCCTCGGTGCGGCCCGAGGCCAGGGCGACCAGTTCGCCGGCCCGGTCCGCCTTGGGGAAGCGCCTGGCCTCCCAGCGCGGCCGGACTCCCGCCGTCGCCGGCTCGATCCAGATCTGGAAGATCTGGGTCGTGTCGTCCTCGAGGTTGTGCTCGGCGTGCAGGATTCCGGTCCCCGCCGACATGACCTGGACGTCCCCGGCCTCGGTGCGGCCCTCGTTGCCCAGGTGGTCCCGGTGGCTGATCGCGCCCCTGCGGACATAGGTGATGATCTCCATGTCGCGATGGCCGTGCAGATCGAACCCGGTGCCGGGCTGGATCGTGTCGTCGTTCCAGACCCTCAGCGGCCCCAGGCCCATCCGCGACGGGTCGTGGTAGCCGGCGAAGCTGAAGTGGTAGCGGGCCGCGAGCCAGTCGTTCTCGAAGCGGCCGAGCGCGTTGAAAGGTCTGACTTCGATCATGCGTCCTCTCCTTCGGGCTCCGGTGGCGCGGCCTGGGCCGGCGCCGCCGTGCTTGCGTTAGCCGACCATGTAATTGGTTTCCTGCTTGATTATAATAGGCCTATTTTTCAACTTTCTGTTTCCAGGAGGAAACTATGGCTTTGGAACACCTGACCGGGATGGCGATCTTCGCCCGGGTCGTCGAGTTCGAGAGCTTCACCCGGGCCGCCCGCGAGCTTGGCATGACCAAGTCGACGGTGTCGAAGCAGATCGGCCGCCTGGAGGCGCACCTGGGTCTGCGCCTGCTCAACCGCTCGACCCGGCAGCTTTCGCTGACCGAGGCCGGGGCGGCCTTCTACCAGGGCTGCCGGCGGATGGTCGCCGAGGTCGAGCAGGCCGAGCGGGCGGTCTCCTTCCTGGCCGAGGCGCCGCGCGGCACGCTCGCGGTCAGCGCGCCGGTCTCCTTCGGCACCCTGCACGTCCTGCCCGGCCTGCCGGACTTTCTGCGCCGCTATCCGGAGCTGCGGGTCGAGGTGACCCTGAACGACCGTATCGTCGATCTGATCGAGGAAGGCTTCGATATCGGGGTCAGGATCCGCAAGCTGGAGGACTCGGCCTTGATCAGCCGCCGCCTGGCCCCCAGCCGTCGGGTCCTGGCTGCGGCACCGGACTACCTGGCGCGGCGGGGCGCGCCGCGGCGGCTGGAAGATCTGGCGGTGCAGGACTGCCTGATCTATGCCTATCAGGCGGAAGGCGCGCTTTGGCGCCTGAGCGGGCCCGGGGGCAAGCGGGAGGTCAAGGTGTCGGGACGCCTGCGCGCGAACAACGGCGAGGCTTTGCTGGCGGCGGCGATCGGCGGCGCGGGCATCGTCTTCCTGCCGACCTTCATCTGCGGCGACGCCCTGCGCGACGGCCGGCTGTCGCGGGTGCTGCCGGACTGGTCCGACGACGAGGGCGCGGTCAACGTGATCTGCCCGCCGGGCCGCAACCTGTTGCCCAAGGTCCGGGTCTTCATCGACGACCTCGTCGCGCGTTGCGCCGGCACGCCCTATTGGGACGAAGGCATCGCATGATAAGGGGGATCGCATGATGGGCGGCGTCGTATGAGCGGGGGCCCTGCGGCCTCGGTCTCCGGTCCGGAGACCGCCGGCGGGCTGCTGCTGCCGCAGTGCGCCGTGGCCTTTGCCTCGGTGCTCTGGGGGCTGTGGTGGATCCCGGTGCGGGGGCTGGAGCAGCTCGGCCTGACCGGGAACTGGGTCAGCGTCGCGGTCTACGGCTTCGGGGCCTTGGCCCTGTTGCCCTTCGTGCTGCCCGGGCTCCGCCGCCTGCGGCGGAACGCCGGCACCCTGGCCGCCGCCGGGATCTTCTGCGGCGCGGCCCTGGCCTTCTGGAACCACGCCATCCTGATCGGCGAGGTCGTCCGGGTGACCCTGCTGTTCTATCTGGCGCCCATCTGGGCGACGATCCTGGCGGCGACCGTCCTGGGCGAGCCGATCACCCTGCGCCGCGGGCTCTCGATCGCGCTCGGCCTCGCCGGTGCCGCGACGGTGCTGGGATTCCTCGACCAGGGGCTGCACCTGCCGCGGGGCGAAGCCGATTGGATCGCGATCGCCGCCGGCATCAGCTTCGCGATCGCGACGACCATCATCCGCAAGGCCGGCGCGGGCAACTCCGTGCCCCAGTCCTTCGCAACCGTCCTGGGCGCCGCCCTGGCCGCCCTGGCCCTGGTCGTCTTCCATCCGGCCGGCGGCGGGCCGCTCGGCGGGCCCGGGGGCGGGGCGGGCGGCGGGCTGGCCGCCGAGGCCTTGCCGCTGGCGGCGGCGGTCGGGGCGCTGTGGCTGCTGCCGGCGCTCTGGCTGGTGCTCTGGGGCGCTGGCCGGATCGATCCCGGCCGGGTCGCGATCCTGCTGCTGCTGGAGATCGTCACCGCCGCGGTCTCGGCCGCGCTCCTGACCGCTGAGCCCTTCGGCGCCCGCGAGGCGGTCGGCTGCCTGCTGATCCTCGCCGCCGGCCTGGTCGAAGCCGTCGCCGGACGGCCCTGGGCACCAGGCGTCCTGCTGCGCCTGCGGCGGCGGTGAGCGTCGCCGATCGCGGCTCGAGGTTTAAAGGGACTTAAGAGACCGGCACTTAACTCCGCCGTCACCTATCTCTGCGTCTTCCTCGGCACCACGGGCTTCGGCCCGCTCTACAGCCTCGCGGGCTTCGCGGCCCTGGCCTGGCTCGCGGCCGCGCTTTGCCTCTTCGCCGCTGTGCTCACGGTTCCTGGTCTGCTAGGGTCCCTCCGACCGGGGGACCGGTGAACTGAAAGCGCAACCGGGAAGACGGCGAAACATGACGACGGAGATCCATGAAGGCGGCTGCCTCTGCGGCGAGGTTCGCTATCGCGTAACCGGACCCTTGGCGGACGTCATCGCCTGCCATTGCCGGATGTGCCGGCGGACCAGCGGTCACTACGTCGCGTCGACCGCCGCGCCCCGGGAATACTTCGAATTGACCGAATCCACAGGCCTCGCCTGGTACCAGTCTTCGGAGACCTCGCGCCGGGGCTTCTGCAAGTTCTGCGGCTCTAGCCTGTTCTTCGACCACGGGCCCGAGGAGCCGATGGGAATCGCCGCCGGTTCGCTCGACGGCGACCCGGCGCTCAGCCTGGTGGCGCAGATCTACGTCGATGAAGCCGGCCGCTACTACACCATCCGGGAGGACGGGGAGGTCTTCGACGGGGCGTCCTGGCGCGGCGGGGGCTGGCAGAGGTTCCGGACCCGGGACCTAGTATCCCTTTGATTCTGCAATTCGCTCTCGCGAATTTCAGAATCAAAGGGACACTAACTCGTTGAATCTCGTGTGATTCAGCTTCCAAATCTCGGCACATGAAATGTGCCGAACTTTGAAACCATCACACTAGATCAAATCCGCAGCCCGCTCTAAGGCAACGGTTTTAGAGCGCGATCGGGCGCGTTCCCGTCTGGCCGGGAGTCCTACGCCACGCCGACTCTCGCCAAGACTCTGCGGCCGGGGGCCATCGTCGGCGGGGTGTTCGAGGACGATGCTGTCGAACCGATCGGACGAGCGCGCGGCCGCGCTGGCGACCCCGGTGGTCCAGCCCGGCCTGTCGCCGCCGCGCCGCATCCGAGTGGGCGCTGCGGCGGCGTTGGCGGCGCTGCTGGCCGCCTCGGCCGGTGGCTTGCTGTGGTGGGAGCCCTGGCAGGACCCGCCCGGCCCGGAGGCGCGGCGCTTCGCCTATCCGCTGCCGGACAAGCCCTCGATCGCGGTCCTGCTCTTCATCAACGTCAGCGGCGAGGCCGAGCAGGACCACTTCGCGGCCGGCCTGACCGACGACCTGATCACCGAGCTGTCCAAGGTCTCCGGGCTCTTCGTCATCGCCCGCCATTCGGTCTTCGCCATCCAGGACACCGCCGGCAAGATCCAGGACGTGGCCGCCGAGCTCGGCGTGCGCTACGTGCTGGAGGGCTCGCTGCGCCGCGCCGGGCCCTGTCCTACTATCAGCGGGCCATCGACCTGGACCCGGACTTCGCCGAGGCCCACGCCGGCATCGCGCGCATCGCGGTCGACGTCTGGCGCAACCACTACACCTTCCTGTGGTCCGGGGCGGTCGCCCGCAAGATCGCCTACGACGCCGTGGGCCAGGCGCTGCGCCTGGATCCAGACAACGCCCGCGCCCACATCGTGCTGGCCCTGCTGCAGCTCGTCGACGGCCGCGCCGTGGAGGACTGGCCGCGGGCCGACTACGCCCACGTGAGCCCGCACGCGCTGGAATACTTCAACGTAGAGGAGTGCTGCCAGTAGCGGGCGACCGCTCCCCGGCGGAGGCCAGCCGGCGCACCGCGCTGCGTGCCATCCGCAGGAGAAGGCGGCCGAGCTCGTCCCGCTCGCTCTCGTCGAGGCCGGTAGTCAGGGCCGTGCGCCGCGCCTCGACTTCGGGCATCAGCCGCTCGAACATCGCCCGGCCGGCGGGGGTGAGCCAGAGACAGGCCTCGCGCCGGTCGTCGGGATGCGCGCCGCGCGCGACATGCTGGAGCGGCTGATGCTCTACGCGCCGATCTTCAGCGACTGCGACCCGCCGGCCTTCCGCGCTCCCAACGGGACCCTGCTCGACCTTTTCGAGGCCTTCAACCGGCGGCCGCTG
>JAKSBE010000061.1 GCA_022361275.1 Kiloniellales bacterium | reverse complement strand
GCTTGAGGCGGTGAGGCTGGTCAAGGCGCGAACATCTGGCCGGCGGCCTGGCTATGCGCGGCACTGGATGTGTCCCGTTCAGGCTTTCATGCCTGGCTCAAGCGCAGCCCCAGCGCCCGCTCCCGGCAGGATGAGGCGCTCCTCGGCGCGATCGATCGAAGCTTCAAGAGCAGCGACCGGACCTATGGCGCCCGCCGGGTCTGGCACGATGTCCTGGCGGAAGGCTTCTCCTACGGCCTTCACCGCATCGAGCGGCTACAGCAAAAAGGAACTTCCAGAAAAAACTTCCGAACAAGAAGGCGTAGGATTTCGCAGAAACATCTGAATGTCGCAGCCATCTTTAGAATGTTGCCGTCACCGAAATTCGAGCAATCAGCGCGCTGAATACACCGCGCTTTTAGTACGTGTTTCCACTCGTTTTTACAGACCAACCTCCATCATAAATCTATTTCGGCAAACCTACTTTGGAAGCAGGTGAAATAAAAATACATGTTTCTGATGTAGCTATATAAGTAAAAGCAATACGCTGGCAGCAGAATGGCGTGCACTTGCTGCTCCTGACCAGCGCGCCTAGCATTGCGCACGTACGTTGAGATTCCCGGGAGTCGAAGCGCGTTGATGAAGGTTCTTGTCCTTGGTTGCGGCGGCATGATTGGCGACGCGATAGCCCGCGCCCTGGCGGTGCGGGGGGCGATCGTTGTGTGCGCCTCACGTCATGGACCGACCGGAGAACGTGGCGGCATGGTCGGCGTGCGCGTGAACAGAGATGACACCGCCTCCGTTCGGGAGATCGCAAGTGTACAGAAGATCGATGTCTTGATCGACGTCGTGGCCTACACGCCGGCGGAGACACAGCGCCTTCTCACTGAAATTGACGGAACCCTCAGCCAGTACGTCGTGCTCAGCTCTGCGGACGTCTATCGGAACTATGGCCTTCTCAACCGCACCGAAAGCGGGCGGCCCGATGAGGGTCCGCTGGACGAGGACGCGCCGCTTCGAACGCGCCTTTATCCCTATCGCGCGGAGCCGCCGCGTGCGCCGGAGGCCGCCGACGCCTGGCTCGATCAGTACGACAAAATCCCCATCGAGAACCTGGCGCGCGCCATGGCGACCCCGTGGACGGTGCTGCGCTTGCCCATGGTCTTCGGTCCTTGCGACAAACAGCACCGATTCGGCTGGGCGATCGAGCCGATGCTGGCGAACGCGGATATGGTGGAACTGCCCTCGGCTTGGCTCGACTGGACGACCACCTACGGCTTTGTCGGCAATGTCGCCGCCGCCGTAGCGGCAACGGCTGGACACGAAAGAGCATACCGACAGACCTTCAACGTCACCGACACCGACCCGGCGCCGCACCGTGTCTGGCTCGATCGCTTTCGGCAACGAACAGGATGGCGGGGCCGCGTGAACGAAACGCCGAACGCGCCGTTCCCCGGCGGCGACGCCGTCGCCGCGCTTGATTTTCGAGCGCCGCTTCCCGTGTGCGGCCGAAAGCTGCAGGACGCATTGGGGTTCGAGGCCCCGGTTTCACTGGAACAGGCGCTCACGGAAACCATCGCCTATGAGCAGCGGCACGAGACCGGCGACAGGCAGGGGGTTTCAACGTGAAAGCTCCACCCTATCCGGTTGGCTTTGCATCATAACAGACGAAGGCGAGCTTGTTTCCGTCCGGGTCCCGCACATATGCGCCGTAGAAACCTTCCCCATATTGCGGGCGAAAGCCTGGGCCGCCTTCGTCCGAGCCGCCCATGCGCATGGCGATCTCGTAAAGGCGGCCGATCATCGCCGGCCCCTCGGCAAGAAACGCCGTCATCGCCCCATTGCCGACGCCTGCCGGCTGTTCGTCGAACGGATAGCCGGTAAAGAAGCGCGGCGCGGTTTCGTTGTCCTTGTCGCCCCACGAGGCGGATTGCGCGTCCCGCCAGCATTGGTCCCATCCCATTTCGCTGAAAAGCGGGTCGTAAAACCGCAGGGATCGATCCAGATCCTTTGTTCCGACCATAGTGTATCCGATCATTGCCTTCGCCTCCCGCCGGTCATGTGTTTCCAGCCATCGGCGAACGCCACAGCTTCAGTTTCCGCCAACGTTCTGACCCGTTCGAGCTCCGACATCAGACCAGAGGTGCGGGCCTTTCCCATCCGGACGCCGGCTTCCGGCCAGAAGCCTTGGACGAGAAGCGCGCCATCGGCCCGTTTGGCGTCGATGCGGCCGATCAACCGGTCGCCCTGCAGCACAGGGAAGACGTAGTATCCGTATTGCCGCTTCGCTTCCGGTACGAACATCTCGATCCGGTAGCGGAAGCCGAACAGGCGCTCGGCCCGCGTACGGTCCCGCAAGGCGGGGTCGAACGGCGACAGAAGGCGTACGCGCGCTGACGGCTCCGGAAGGGACACTGCGTCGTCGAGAATGGCCTCGGTGGTGAAACTGCGCCGGCGTGATCCATCGGCCATCCCGATCTCTGCCTCGACGATGCGGCCCTTCGATAGCGCCGCCGCGCACCAGGCTTTCGCCTCGTCGCGTGTCGCGATCTCGAAGAACGCCGCCAGCTCGCCGCTCGTGCCGAAACCGAGGCGCCGCAGCGCCTCCGACATCGCCCAATCCACGATTTCCTCGTCATCTTCTTGTCGGCTGCGGTGCTCCTCGGGAATGACGCGCTCGGCCAGATCGTAGAACTTGCGGAAGCCGCGCCGGTGGCAGATCGCCAACCGGCCCGATCTCCAGAGGGACTCGAGAGCGATCTTGGACGGATGCCAGTCCCACCAGCCCGAGGAGCCCTTCTTCTCCTCGCCGCCGACATCGAGCGAAGAGGCCGGGCCGTTATCCGCGATGTGCCGGAGCACCTGTTCGATCTCGGCGTTCCATCCGGGCCGGCGCACCTCGGACCAGCGCGCCCGCATGCGCGTTTCGTCGCGCGCGAATTTCTTGCGCCACATCGGATAGAAGTCCGTCGGGATCACCGCGGCGTCGTGCGTCCAGTGCTCGAACGCGGTGCGCCGGCGCGCGACAAGGTGTTCGAGAGCTTTTGGCCGGTACTGGCCGCGGCGCGACCACAAGATCAGATCGTGCGCGCGGGCGAGCGTGTTGACGCTGTCGACCTGCACGAAGCCGAGGTCGTCAAGCACGCCTTCTAGGTCTGCGCCCCTGCCGGACCCCGATCCCGGACGCAGCAACAGATGCCGGTCCAGAAACAGGCGGCGGGCGCTTTGATTATCCAGAAAAGGACGCGTCATCCGCTGACCCGCCGATAATGCCGGGCGGCCTTCGCCCGATTGCCGCAGGTCTCCATCAGGCACCATTTGCGCCGGCGGTTTTTGGTCTCGTCGATGAACATCCAGCCGCAATCGGCGCCCGGGCACGTCTTGATGCGGTCGCGCTCGCGCCCGTCGCCCAAGATCGACAAAGCCGATATGGCGATGAGGCCGAGAACCGGCTGGCGCGCCAGATCGTCGAGCGAACGCGCGCCGACGATATTCACGGCGCGCAGTTGCGCTTGAAGTCCCGTCGCAGCAAGGCCGGTCCCGGCGCGGAAAAGCCCTCTCAGATCGCGGCGGTATCGGTGGAGTTGGTTGATGGAGCGGGGGTGCGCCGCATCCGGCAAACCCGCCGCGCTCAGCCAGACCTCAAGGTCCGCAAAGCTCTCGATCTTCTCATGCACGACCGCGCCATCGGGCGCCCAATCCGCCGTGTTGAGAAAATCCAGCGCCAGCCGGCCGCCGATCAGCCTGACGGGATGGCCGTCACGATACGTCATGCCGCCATTCTAACCACTGTAGTGGTTGACAGGCAATGGCCTTATCTGTCTAACCTTTAAGGTGGTTAGCAAAAATCAGAAACCGGACCAGCTCATCAAGCAAGGCGCGGTCCTCACCATGGACGGGACCGTTAAGGGCGCCCGCCGCACCTTCCCGATCGCCGTGTTTGTGGTTCCGTTCGGGATCGCCTTCGGCGCGGCGGCGGTCGAAGCGGGGTTGCCGGGCTTTCAGGCCGTTGCCATGAGCGCTTTGACTTTCTCGGGCGCGGCTCAGTTCGCCGCCTTGGCTTGGGCCGCCTCGCGGCTCTCCTGGGCGTGGATCGCCTTGAGCATGAGCGAGACCTCGCGCATCTTGGCGCTCGGCACATGGCTGAAGGCATTGCGCTACCAGTGCACGACGCAGCGCTGCCAGCGGGCCTGGGGATAGACCTCGGCGACGCTCTCGACCAGGCCCAGGCAGGCATCGGAGATCACCAGCTCGATGCCCTGCAGGCCTCGCTCCTTGAGGTGCTTGAGGGTGCGAAGCACAGCGCTGCGCGCCGCTCCAGCCGGCCTTGTCCTCCTTGGCGCCCTCGACGATGCCCAGGATCTCGCGGTAGCCATCGGCGTTGACGCCGATCGCCACCAAGAGCGAGACGTTACGCACCTCGCCCGCCCAGCTCCGCTTTAGCACGATGCCGTCGAGATAGAGGTAGGGATGCTTGCCCTCGATCGGCCGCATCCGCCAGGCCTCG
>JAKSBE010000593.1 GCA_022361275.1 Kiloniellales bacterium | reverse complement strand
TGATCGCGCCGGGCGAGCCCATCATGCATGTGGTGCCCGACGGTGATCGCCTGCTCGTGGCGGCCCGCGTTCTGCCGCAGGACATCGACAACATCCGCATCGGCTCACAAACGGTGATCCGTTTGAGCGCCTTCAGCCAACGCCGCACGCCTGAGGTTGTCGGCCAAGTGGAGACGGTCGCCGCCGACAGCTTGGCCGATGAGGTCACCGGCGAGCCCTACTACCTGGCACTGATCGCCTTGCCGGACACGCTGCCGCCCACGTTCGACGACCTCACGCTGGTGCCCGGCATGCCGGCCGAAGCCTTCATCAAGACCGGCGAACGCAGTGCCATGAGCTACCTTCTCAAACCGCTGCTGGACAGTCTTCAGAGAGCGTTCCGGGAAGAATGACCGGATACCCGGACCTTTTTTCCTTACCCATCACCACTCCACCGCTCCCCGTTGGACCCCGGTTTTTCCTTTCCGGGAGCTTCCATGGTGCTTCCATGGGTTTGTTGGGAAGAACGCGAGGCTTACCCTTGAGGGGTCCAAGCCTTTGGTATGTCTGGGAGATTGTTGGTTGCGGGGGCCCGCAACCGTCGTCAGCAGCAGGGCCTTTTCCAAGCTGTGGCATAGCGAGCTAAACTAGTCCAATGAGAGCGCCTGAGTGGGCGCGTTCGCCCGGGAATGGTCATTGCTCAAGGGTGCTCCGACGACCACGTCGAGCCCAAATCGACCGATCCTGCGGCCAGGCTAAATGACCATGATCGTAAATAATCGGACATGCTTATCGCTTTACACCGAGCTTGCATCATTGCTGCATTTTTTTGTTCACGATAAGTTCCCTTCATGAAATGGAAAAATCGAAATCTCCGGGCGCTAGCCGACATCGTCTGTGGCAACGTCGATCACTTCCAATACCGGTCGAGCAGCTACATCACCGAGTTTTTCGAGGACTGTGACCTTGAGTACTTCCATGACGGCTCGACGCGCTGGGCTTGGGTCGCTGAGCGTTTAGAGGAAGTCCTGGCTATGCCCCACTCGCGCCCATCCGTTCCGCCAGATGCTTTCGTGCGGATCATCCGTCGGGTGCTCGACAAGGGGGAGGCACAAGAAGATGATGAGGATCGCAGAAAAGCACTCGCCGCTTTGAACATCATACTCGCGCGTGAGGGCTGGGAGGCGTTCTATGATGACCACGGTAGCGGTCAGCTTCGGCATATTGCATCGAACACGGTGGCAGAGGTTGCCAACCCGCATCGCCCGCTCACACCGCAGGAACTGCAGCGCAAGGACCAACTCACTGCCTATCTCGACAAGTGCTCGGAGGACGAGTTGATCGAGGAGGTGCTACTTCCGCTGTTCCGCCAGCTCGG
Organism: Kiloniellales bacterium; assembly: GCA_022361275.1. Lineage (GTDB taxonomy): Bacteria > Pseudomonadota > Alphaproteobacteria > Kiloniellales > JAKSBE01 > JAKSBE01. Next base: position 13,711 of record JAKSBE010000593.1, on the reverse strand, counting down.
TTTCCATCGCGTCACAGCCGCCGGTCACAAGGACAAGGCCCTGGAGTACGGCAAAGATGTATGGATGAAATTCACGTTGCCGACGCTGCATGTCCTCTACTTCGGCATTCAAGCAAAGAAGGGGAAGCTGGACTCAGCGGGCATGAGCAAGGGTGGGTCAAGCAACATCAGCGAGATACTGAACCAAGTCACAATGATGCTCGGGCATGAGTTGTTCGATCCCGAGGTGAATAGGCGTGTGCTGGTCGATCACGCCTTCATCGTCGCTGGTGGCGAGATAACCAAGCAGGCAAAGAACTGGTTAGGCGAGCGGCTGGATGCGACTAGGCGTTCACAGATCATGTTCATGGATCGCGACGACTTGCTCAACCTGTTCATCGTGACGAACCTGCCGCTGCCAAAGGATGCGCTTCCGCCCCCTCAGGCAGTGAGCGGATTGGACGACGAGATACCATTTTAGGCCTAAGCACTTGACAGGATACCGCTGATCACAGATGCGTCTAAACTGCCATTGGAAGAGGTTAGACGATTGTCCCCTTTCTTCGCGTTTCGGACCTTCACGCTCAGTCATGTCAACGGCAGCTAACGGCGGGCCACGCGAGATGAACACTCGAACTATCCCTTCGTTTTGGCCCTACGATATAGCGATTTGGCGTATAGGCTGGCTTCGGACCTCATAGGTCCTACGCAGTTCCTCCTGCCCAGCTGGGAAGTTTTGCGAGATCCTCGAGTTCGGCGCGTCGCAACCCATCGAAGATCTCAGGAAAAAGCCGGGTTGCGCCACTCCAAACTGGATGCCCAGGCTCGACCTGTATGACTTCGCGCTTCGCTTGCTCAAGTGCGCGAGCGAGCGATGTGCGCTTGAGTCGATCACGCGCAGCGGTTGCTGCCAACATCTTTTCGATAAGGGTAGCATAGGCCATGAACTCGTGCGCCGCGAGCTTGGCGTTGAGCATCGCAACGAGGGCACCGGCACCCGAATAGCGGGTAACATAGACGCGATCGTCGCCAGCCGTAGCCGTCCGCGCTATCGAGAATAGGACCGCCGCTAATTCGGCAAAGTGTCTTTCGCCTCGAATATAGCGGTCCGACCAAAGCTGCCGCTTCCATGAGCTGAGCGCGGGGACATAGCTCTTTATCGAGTCCCAAGCTGGGATGAAACATGGTTCGGTGAACGGGTTATCGGATATTGTCGGCGGCGCTTGTTTGAAGGCTTCCCACCATTTCTCGCGGCCCACCCGGCAGTAGTCAAGCAGACGATTGGAACGCCGATCTTCCAAAAAGACCGCACGGCCGGTGCTGCGATCCAGTTCATCGAGCGCTACAAGGCGTGGGTTCAGAAAGTCGCCGTGGTCGCTTTCGAGTAGGGCGCTGAGAACAAGTGTGCCGCGCGCGAAGGAGGCGGCGAGTGCCGCATCGTCAAACAGGAAAGCGTTACCGCGCTGGAGCGTGATCACATCGTGCAAGCCCTGCGGGAGATCGGGCTTGAGTTCGCGGAAGACCCAGATCAATCCGACTCCCTCAGCTTCATAGTGGAGTTGTCGCGCAACGATCTCCGGTGCGAACGGCTTGGATAGCTGCACCTCGATCGCGAACCTGCCCACTTCGTTCAACTCGACGTAGACATCAGGAAATCGACCGCGCTTCTCAATAGCTGGGCGTCGATAAGTATCGACCGTCACCAAGGCGCAGCGTGGGTCCTTTGCAAGCAGTTCGGCGATCGTCTCACACATCCAGCGATGTAGCGCACTCTCTTGATGTCCCTGGTATTGGGCAGCACGCGCGTCATCGGGCGTGAGGTTAACTCCTTGGTACCAAGGGCAATCGACTGAACTTTCCGGATAGTGCGCGTAGACCGGCATGTGCTCACCGCCCGCATAATGCGATCGAATGAACACAGGTCCCTTGCACAAGCGACAGCGTGCAAGCGGGCGCTCAGGATCGATGCGACGGCGGCGATTGATCTCGCTACGCAGATGATCCCAAGTCGCGCGCGGCATCATCATTAGTTGCTGAATGCTGACCGCGCCCCGCGGCAACTCGAAATCAGCGATTTCAATCGTGCGCTGCATCGTCCGAAGGCGTTGCGCGATGCCCGCGTTGACGTTGTGGACGGTGGAGCTTGGCGATCCGAAACGGCAGCTTCAAGATGTCGTGGTTGCCGGCAATCCACTGCATCTGTTCGGCACTCAACCTATCAGATGAGGATTTCACCTCGACGAGCAGGAACTCGCTATCACGGGACAGCAGCAGATCGGGCCAGCCTACGTACCGGCCCCAATAGTCCGTGATTAGATAGCGCAGAATTGCATCGATCGTCTCAGCTGGAAGGGCTTCAATCAACCGCCGAGCCCGGTCGACGTCATCTTCCCGATGCGCCCATAGATACTGCCGGAGTCGTTCGCTCGGAGCCCGCCAATAGTCGAATAGGTCAAGCAGCACGCCGCGCTCAGGAATTCCGTCCGGCGTTAGAAGGGCAAGATGCTCGTCGATAGCCTTCGCGCGTCGACGACTATAGCCGCGTGTCCCAAAATCCGTCGGTAGGTGCATATGGATAATCGGACCCTGCTCACTGTTCTCAAACGCAGTGCGCGACCCGAATCCTACGACTCGATTCTCTGGGTCTGATGGATGCTCGATCAATAGCCACATCATCACTCCGAACAGCGCGTGCAGCGGGGTGCTCTCAAGCGACATCACCGACCAGCCCCGCTCTTCAAACTGTTGCGTGGCATAGGCCTCGGGTGAAATGACCGCGCCCTCCCTCAAAATCACAGACCCCTTCTCGGGCGACTGCGTGTACGTCGGGCGAAACACTTCCACCTCGACCGAGTAGCGTTGAAGGACCTCGGCTTGACTCGGCTCACGCATGTCGTACTTGGGCGTAGTGCTATGTAGTGCTTTGACCTCGTCCAAAACCTCCTTCTTGATCCGCTTGCGTGCTTCACTGATTACCTCTGCTGAGGCCTCAGGATTGGCGGCTTTCCAGTCAGCAAGACGCTCCATCTCAGCGAATATCAGCTCGCGCCAGTAGAAGCGTTTGATCTTCGAAGTACGACCCGGGATCGCAGCCGCTGGCGCGGGTACCAGTGGCAACCCGCGGCAACCGTTACAGATACCGGTTCGGAACCCAAGTGTCACAGGAACGCGCTCCTGCGTCTCCAACTCGACACCTTCGGAGAGCTGGTGCGAGAGACAGCGGCGACCGACTTCTTCATCGCATGCACACATCAAAACGCCATCGCACTCTGCGCAGCGATATCTGCGGATCAGCTCATGCTGATTTAGGCATGTCACAGTGCGGTGCTCGCAGGTCAGTTCTCTAACACTCCCCTTTACCCAGCGATTAGATTTGGCTTAGAGCGCGTCCGAGTCAAAACCAGCCATGGCCGACGGCATCCTTCCGGCAGCAGCCCCATGGTACTAGATTCGCGCCATGTTAGCCCTCGCCTCGACCCGTACTTATCCGCTGACCGCGGAAGCCATCAGCGTACCTGGTGGCGACGAACGATGAACACCCAGCTTCGGCGACAAGGCCCGAATGACGGCTGACGGTTGGACGCAAACGCTCCTCAACCCGCTGCACCTGCGCAAGAAACACGTAGTTCTCGACCCAAGCCCGATCGTAAACGCCGTTTTGCCGATAGCTTCGCCCGCAGCACTGATTCCCACTCCCTGAGGTCGATACAATATCCAATAACTCAGATTGAAACAACAATTATCTTGATTTTTGAGGCCGATTCGGCGATAAAATTCTTGGAAATCAGGATCAGAGGAAGAAGGGTGTGGCATGGAGCATTTTGCGGTGGTTCAGAGCATCATCAGAGCGGGACTAGCTGGCGACCGCGAGGCATTCGACAAACAGGTTGGTCGCCTGCGTGCCCGACTGGAAAAAACCGGCGACAAGAAAAGCGCGGCGACGATCGATCGCTTGCTCAAATCTGCTACCGAAACCAAAGACATGCAGCCTAGTCGCGTCGAAGTCTCTCGGGGGCAAATCCGTGGAGAGCGGCTGACGCCCGAAACGCACCCGCCACTTGACCGGGAGACTGGCGCGCAGCTTTGCTCAATCGAGTTTTTCGACAGCATCGCCCCTTCCCCGATCGTCGATCCGGGAGTTGAAAATACGATTGAAGGCGTGTTGGCAGAGTGGACAAACGCCACCGCGCTCCAAGATGTAGGCGTGGAACCAACTCGGTCCCTGTTGATTTTTGGTCCACCAGGCTCAGGCAAGACCCTTACAGCGAGACATTTGGCCTCCCGGCTAGGCCTGCCCCTGTTAACTGCTCGCATCGACGGCCTAATTTCGTCTTTCCTGGGAACAACTGCACGCAACATCGCGAACTTGTTCGAGTTCGCTAATCGCTATGCATGTCTTCTTTTGCTCGACGAATTCGATGCAATTGCCAAGGTCCGCGACGACCCCCAGGAAATCGGTGAAATCAAACGGGTGGTAAATACGCTTCTTCAGAATCTGGATAACCGGCGGGACTACGGTATTACGATAGCCATCACCAACCATGATCGCTTGCTCGATCCGGCCGTTTGGCGCCGGTTCGAAACTCAGGTGCACATCGGCGAACCCGAACTCGCTGCTCGAGGTGCAATGATCGAGCGTTTTCTCCAACCGTTACCCACGACGAAAGAGACTCGAGAGGTATTCTCTCACTGCCTAAGGGGTCGATCTGGAGCAGATGTGGAGCGGATTTGTACGTCGGTGAAGCGGGCGCTTGCGCTTTCGCGCGATACCCATGACGCGCCAGGTTTGTTCCGCGCTCTGAGCACAGTGCTTTCAAGGATGCCTTCTCTTGAATCAGATGCGGCTCGCTTCCTCGCAACGGACCCAGACACGTACATCAGCTTTGTCGCGAACGACCCTGATTTTGGATTAACCCAGAAAAGCCTCGCTGCGGCCACTGGCTATAACCAATCGCGGATCAGTGATCTGAAAAAAATGAAGAAGCACATTGCTCCGCAGGAGGCCGCCAATGCCTAATAACCCCGTTCAGATCATTCTGAACGACCGCGATTTTCTACGTGCTCCCGATCCTGGTCAGGCTGGGCCGGACAAGGACTTCTTCGAAAATGCCGATGTCGCCTTCATTGCTCACCGCACGGCTCTGGTTGCTGCGATCGATGCGGTAGCCGCTGCCATTGATCAGGCCGGATACGGGCCGGCGGCCTATCTCAAGGTGCAGATGCGAGATGAAGCCCTGGCGAAGTCTTACAGGCCGAACCGCGTCTTGTTCCGCGAAGAGCAGTTCCCATGCGTTGGCGCGGAGGGAGTAGGAACACTATATTTTCGGGCACCACGCATCTATCTCGATACCCTGAAAGCGAGAATCCTCGAGGCTGAAGACACAGTCCCCGCCCGAGTCTCGAAGAACACCGGCAAGCCATACAAAGCGCCGAGCCGCGCACGTTCTGAGGTAGGCGCCATCGACACAATCGAGATCGCGCCTCCGACAGACAAGCGCACATTTTCGATTTCTGCGGCGATGCAGATATTCGAAGACCCAAGAACTGTTTCCGGTTATCAGATCGAGCTGTTTGAGACGCCTACCGATCAAGTGATTGCAGACGACCCGTTGGGTCGCTACGCGCTTCTCGCCAGTCTTCAAGATACGCTGCTGTCTTTGGGAGCCGGCGCAAGAACTCTGGTATCTGGCCGGATTGGTCGAACGCCGGTTCTTGAATTTCAGATCACAACAAGTGAAGAGAGGGCGCTTGTCGACAACAGGCTCGGCATCGCCCGACATGACGTAACACCGCTATCTCGTGGCGCTCCCGTTGATGTCGATCCTGAACGCCATGACACTGCGTTGAATGCACTCGCAAATCACCCGCTGGTACGGTCGATCCGTCCACCAGTTCAGTTGGAGCTGACTGATCAAAGCGCAGCAGACGTCCAGAAGCGCGATTTGGCTGATGCACCAGTTGAGGTCCCCGAACCGTCTGCCCAGTCAACCTATCCTATCGTCGGAGTAATAGATTCTGGTGTAGCGGAGGTTTTGGGCGATTGGGTGATCGACCGTTTCGACTATCTAGACGGCTCTGAGTACGATCCTAAACATGGGACTGAGGTTGCTGGCATCGTGACTATCGGTCAGGGTGTCAATGCACCAACCGTTGCGCCGGAAACCGATGGCTGCATGATCTATGATGCGCCACTCTACCCAAACAAGCCGTTTCTTCAGCACTTCCCCAACGGTTTTGGCGATTTTCTTGAAGAGCTTGAGCAGGCCGTAATTGAGGCAAAAGACAAACACGGCGTGCGCGTGTTTAATCTCTCGATTAATGCCGTGTCTGACGTTGAACGCTCGCGGTACAGCATCTACGCGGCGCGCCTCGACGAAATAGCTGATACCCATGGCGTAATCTTCGTCAACTCCGCTGGAAACTTGCCTCCAGGCCAAGGCCGAGCAGCTTGGCATAAGAAACCATCTGAAGTTGTCAGCTACTTTGCCGCGCGCACCCAACCGGATACCATCTACAAGCCTTCGGAAAGCGTACGATCAATCTCTGTCGGGGCCCTCAATCCCCCCGGAACCCATGAAATCGAAGGAGCACCGACACGCTATACGACTCGCGGGCCCGGTCTCCAGGTTGGCGTTAAGCCTGATGTAGCAACGTTTGGAGGAACGGCAGCATCGCCTGGTCAAGCAACCGGACTATCCTCGGTTTCGCTTGCCGGTAACAAGATTGACGTTATGGGTACTAGCTATGCTGCTCCACTTGTCTCTCGTTGTCTTGCCGGTCTGGATGTAGCTACTGAAGGCGGTCTGAAACCGGAAACACTCCGGGCAATGCTTCTCCACCACACGACGATGCCGGAGCCACTGACGAAACGGGCTCGGGGTCTCAGAGACTTGGCACGTCAATTTGTTGGCTTCGGCCAACCAGGCCGCGTGACAGATATGCTTGAGACAGACGATCATCAGATCACAATGGTCTTTGAGAGCCGACTCACCGTTGGCGAACGTAAACCGGCGATCCTCCGTTTCGATTTCCCATGGCCACAGAGCTTGGTAGACGCATCGGGGGCGTGTTCAGGGCGCGTCCGAATGACTCTCGTCTATGCGCCGCCACTGGACCCGGCATTTGGTGCAGAGTTTGCACGCGTGAATCTTGAGGCTTCACTTCTGCAACGTCAGCCGAAAATCAAGAAGACCGACGGGAAGCCTAGTTACACGAATCAGATCCCACCGAGATATCTACCAAACGCGACTGGCCTAGGGGTGCCCGAAAAAGCACTGATCACGCACGGACTGAAATGGTGGCCGTCGAAACAGTACGAGACCACTTTTAGATCAAAGGGCGAGTTCTCAAACTGGCGTCTAGAGGTAACCAGTATGGTGAGGGCCGAGGCGTCGTTTCCACCCGAAGGCATCCCGTTCGCCGTCATCCTCACAATCGAAGACCCGGATGGCGCGAAACCGGTCTTTGCCGAGATGCGTCAAACGCTAGATGCGGGCCAGGCTCGGGCATTATCAATCCGAACCGCCGCAAGAGTTCGTGCGAGGTAGACCTGCCGACCTCTTAGTGTGGCTTGCTATCCGTCCAGCCGATTCCACACCAAAAACGCCGCGCCGTCATCCTCGAACAGCGCCGCGCGGATCGGCTCGGGGAAGCTGGGGTCATCGAGCTGGACGCTGAGATAGTCGCGCGGCTCGTCGCCGTTGGTCTGCGCCTTCCGGGCGGCGCCGAGTTCAGCACGGCCAGCATAGACCCGGAAATCCGGCGCGCCTTCGCTCTTTTTCTGATCGTTGGCGATGATCTTCGCCTTCACATTGACGGTCAGGGTTCGGATTGTGCCGGTGTAGCCGTCTGCAACGGCGGTGAAGCTGCCTATGGTGGCCATTCAGCCCTCCCTTGGTTTGAGTGCGGATGATGAAGGGCGCGGAGGCTCCAGTTCTCTGCGCGCGCGCTTGAAGCCGGCATCGGTGTTCATGAAGGCATCGAGCATGTAGGGGATCAACTCGGCGACGCCTTCATTCTGGCCGTAGGTCTGGCGGTAGATTTCGGCATAGTCATTGAGCGCCGCTTTGAGGTCGGCGTCCGCCGTGAAGGTGATCTTGGCGCTTTCGCGGTCTGGCAATTGTCCAAGTTTCAGAGTCATCTGATCACTCCCGGATCACGATAGGGTCTCAGCACCATGTCCTTGTTGACGATGATGCGGAGCGGCCAGCCGGGCCGGACGGTGATGGTCGGCTGGATGTTGAGATTGCGCTCGGTGATGCGCTGTCCGACCTGATTTGCGCTGTCCTGGGCCGACTCGCGGACCGCCTCCACAAGGTCGTCTTCGTCGTCACCAAAGGTCAGCTCGGTCGAGACGCCAAGCAGCGTCGAGAGCGCGATCCCTTTCAGAAGCCGCCAGGTGTGGAAGTCCACCTTATCCTCAAGCCCGGCATAACCAGCTGTGTCCGCCGCCGGCAGATTTTCGATCACGACGGACGTTCCGTCCGGCATGATGATCCGTTGCCAGACGACCAGCGCGCGCTCCTGGCCGAAGGCGACCACGCTGTCATAGGTTCCGATGACGCGGGAGCCTTGCGGGATGAGAACGTAGCGGCCTGAGACCGTGTCATAGACGTTCTCGGTCACCTGGGCGATTACGCGCCCCGGCAGATCGGAATTGATCCCCGTGATGAGGCTCGCGGCGATGACCGTTCCAGCCATTACCTGATAGGGTGACGCCGGGTCCTGGAGGGTGTGCGGATTGTAGATATCCGAATCGACCTCATCGCCCAGGAAGTCGAGCTTGCGGCCCTGTAAGTTCTGGTCGTTCTGAAGATCAAGCTCCAGCGATCCTGACGCTGCATCACCGCGTGCGATGTCGAAGGGGCTGCGCAGATCCTCACCTGCCGCGCGCGCAATGTTTGCGGCCGGCTGCGGTTCGCCTGCGTCGCCGCCAAGGCCGGCGGTGCGTGATGCAAGCTGGAAGAAAACGCCGGACTCGCGGCCCTGCTGGGCGAGACGGGCTTGGCGGATACGTTCGGCCCGTTCGGCATCGTCCTCCGGGCTTGGGCGGAAGGGCAACTGGCCCGGCGGGGTGATACCAAGCTCACGTTCGGCGTTGACGACGGCGGGGCCGATGTCGCCCGCCAAGGGCGGTCCCAGCTCAATCTGCGGCCGCGGGATCTCGCTGTAGCGGCGCGGCAGGGTTTCCAAGCCTTCCGGCGTCGGATTGTTCTCGGTGCGGATGAGTTCGCGGCCGATGTCATCCCGATCAAACAGACGCGGCGGATCGAGCGCGAAGATCGTCGCGCCGAGGATCAAGAGCAGCCCCGTGCCCGAAAGCAGAAAAAGAACGCGCCGGTTGATGCGCGTAACCGGACGCGGCTGGGCGCGCAGGGCGATCTCTTCCGGATCGATCTTCGGCGCGCTCGCGCCGGACGGCTGGTCCGGGTCCGTCATCGTCCGCCGTCCCCCGCCTCAGGCGACCAGTCCGACATGTTTCGAACGCTGTGGCGCTGACGTACGTTCCGGCCGTCCGTTCGCGAGATGCGCACCACCTGTTGCGGGTCTTCGCCCAAGCGCAATTCGGCGGCGGCGAACAGGCGATCGACGATGTAGTAGTTGCCGCGCACGCGGTAATTCACCAGTTGGTTCTCGCCGTCGGGACCGATGACGAAGAGCGGCGGCGCCTCGCCCTGATCGAGACGGCGCGGGAACTGGATGTAGACCTTGTGCGTGTCGTCGAAGACCCGCACCGGGCGCCAGGGCGGTGTGTCTCCGGTCATCTCGTAGCGGAAGCGCAATCTCTCCAATCGCAGGCCCTCGTCGATCACCCGGTCCGCCGCCTCCACCGCGCTGCGGTTGCGCTGCTCAAGCGCCAGGAGGGCGTCGCGTGGGTAGTGCCACGACACAGACGCCATATAGGTCTCGGGCGTGCTTCTGAGTTCCAGATGATAGGCGCGTCGATCGGTGATGATGACCAGATTGGTGCGCAGGCCCTCGGCAATGGGCTTGACCAGAACGTGGGCGCGGGCGGCGTCGCCCTCCCCGCTCACCGTATCGCCGATGACCCAGCGCACGGTGTCCCCGGCGGAGACAGCGACGATCTCTTCCCCAGTCTGGAGCGCGATGTTGCTGACCATCTCCGGCGACGTGTAGAGCTGGTAGAGCGCACCCTCGGTATAGGGATAGACCTGGATCGCATTCACGTAGCCTTCGCCCGTCGGCTCGACGGCCGCCGCGCTGTTGGCGTCGCCGACACGGGTTTCAGGGTCGCGCTGATCCTCAGTCGGCGACTCCCATCCCCCGGGCTTCGGCATCAACTGACCGGGCAAAGGCAACGGCTCCGGCAGCGTGACGATCTCAACTGGCAGAGACGGCTCGGCGGTGAGCGCCGCAGGATTGAAGTCGTCCGTGTCGTAACTGATCTGAGGCGGCGGCTCTTTGTGAGCGCAGGCGGCAAGCGCAATCGGCGCGGCCAGGGCGATAAGGGTTTTTCTCATTGATCGTCTCCCGTGACGAGGTCGCGGCTCCAATTGAGCGCATGGACGTAAATGCCGAGGGGGTTCTGGCGGAGCGCCTCTTCATCGCGCGGCGGCTGCACCACGATGGAGAGGACGGCCGTGTAGCGCGTGGTGTCGGCCAGTACGCCGTTCTCGAAAACCTGTTCGCGCCAACGCATCTCGAAGCTGTCATCGGAGGCGCGAACGATGCTGGTCACCTCAACGGTGACGGTCCGCCGACCGACCTGGCTGAAGGGGTCGTTGTCCCGCGCATAGTCGTTGAGCGTCGCAGCGGCGCGGTCGGTGGCGTAGTCATAGGCGCGCAGCCAGTTCTGCCGCACGACGATCGGGTCGATAGACAGCGAACGGACGTTTTCGACGAAACGCGCCAGGTGCCAGGCGATCTGCGCATCGGTCGGCTCGTAGGCTGTGATCGCGGGACCAACGGCGCGGACCTCACCCAGGGTGTCAACTTCGACAACGTAAGGGGTGATGGTACTGCGCCCGGCCTGCCAGATGACGCCGCCGGAAAGCCCGATGGCGAGCGCCAGGCAACCGAACGCCATAAGCCGCCAATTCCGAGCCTGTACCCGCGCCGAGCCGATCCGGTCGTCCCAGACTTGGGCCGCACGCTGATAAGGCGTCTCGGGTGCGGGCGTTTCGCCGTAGGCTGTCGTCGATCGCTTGAAGATCATTCGTCGTCATCCTTGATGCGTGGGTTTTCGCCGGCGGCTGGCCGGTCGCCATCTCGAATCGTGTGGGCGGTCACGGTCGCGCCCTCGCGCAAGCGCTGCTGTCGCCTGAAACGCTGCGCCCAATCCGGCGCGCCGCTCGCCGTGGCTGCGGAAACTGCACTTGCCGATCCGCCGCTGTCCGGCAGCGTCCCGCCCGTGGCGGTGAAGGCACCCCGCTGACCATCCGAATAGGCGGAGCGGACGCCGGACGTCGCGCGGTCGGCGACGCCGCTGACACCCTGACCAATGGCCCCGGCTCCGGCGCGGGCGACACCAGCCGCGCCGGCCGCAACACCGGACGCACCCGATGCGCCAGACGTGGCGCGCGCGAGCCCATATGCGCCTTGTGCGCCGCCCGCCATTGACGCGGCGGCCTTGGTGGCACCGCTGGCGCCGGCCGCAAGGGCGCGCGCTCCGCCCATGGCGATACCGGCGCCAGCGGCTCCCCCGATGGCAAGCCCCGCAGCCGATCCAACAGCCGCGCCGGCGCCGAGCTGCGGCGCGCCCGAAACGAGCCCTGCGGCGATGCCTGGACCGAAGATTCCGAGCATGAAGATGGCGAGCGCGCCAAGAACGGTTGAGAGCGCCTGCTCGATGGTGATGTCGCCACTGGAGAAGGACGCGGCGAAAGCCCCGAACAGGGTCGAACCGATGCCGACGATCACCGCGAGCACCATGAGCTTGATGCCGGCAGCGATGACATTGCCAAGGACACGCTCGGCTAGAAAGGCCGTCTTGCCCCAAAGCGCGAACGGCACCAGCACGAAGCCGGCCAGCGTCGTCAGCTTGAACTCCAGGATGGTGATGAACAGTTGGATCGCCAGAATGAAGAAGGCGAGCAGCACGATGATCCAGGCGACCATCAGCACGGCGATTTGAACGAAGTTCTCAAAGAAGGCAATCGGCCCAAGCAGATCGCCGACCTCGGACAGGAGCGGCTGGGCCGCGACAAAGCCCGTTTCGGCGACGAAGCCGGGCCGCATCAGATCAGCGGCGCTGATCGGCGAGCCGGTTGCGCGGAGCCCGAGACCGGCGAAACTGTCGAAGATGATGACGGAAAGCGCGGCGAAGTTATTGAGGATGAAAGCGAAGGCGCCGACATAGAGGACCTTCTTGATCAACGCCGGAACGACGGCCTTGTCTTCGGCAAGCGCCCAAAAGAGCCCCGCTAGGGTGATGTCGATGCCGATCAGGATCGTGGTGAGAAAGGCAACGTCGGGACCGAGCAGTCCGAAGCCCGAGTCAATGTAGGTGACAAAGGTCTCCGTGAACCGATCGATAACGTTGAGATCGTCCATTGGGCGCCGCCTTCTCTATGCTCAGCGCCGCGTGTAGGCGGAGCCATCGCCCATGAAGCGTTCGAACCGGGCACGGGCCTGCTCGTGGGCCGCGACGTGGCGCGCCCGTTCAAGGGCATCGGCCCGCGCCGAGGCGGCCAACAGGGTCTGCAGCTGCATCGACTGTTTGGCTGCGAGCGCCGTGAGCTGATTGCCGGCCTGTGCGACCTGAAGGTTGCCGACGGCGCCCTGGCTCTCGGCCACGAGCCGGTCGAGTACGAGCGCATCACCGCGCACTTGGTTCACCACCTCGGCCTGAACCTCAAGGCTGTGCTGGAAGCCGCCGCGCGCAAGCCGCCAGGCCTCCTGGGCGTCCCGAACGATCTGGGACGTGGAGACGGCGGATGCATATTCTTCGGGAAAAAGCCGGCGATAGGTGCTGTCGATCTCTGCAACCTGATAGGCAATGCCGTGAGCGTCGAGGATGAGCTGATCGACGGCGCGCAACGACGATTGCAGATCGGCTGCGACCGAGGTGGGCAGGCTCGCCAGGTTCTGCGCTTGATTGATCAGCATCTGCGCCTCGTTGGCGAGTTGCTGAACCTGGTTGTTGATCTGCTGAAGGGAGCGGACCGCGGTAAGCAGGTTCTGGCTGTAGTTCGACGGATCGAAGACCGTGATGGCATGAGCCGGAGACGCGGTAACGGTCACCGTTGAAAGCCCGAGCGCCAAAGCGGTGCATGCGGACAAAACTCGTTTTCTAAGCTGGGTCATTTGCCGTTGTCCTCCTCGGCTTGTTCGATGGCGTCTTCGGGGTCTGGAGCGCGATCAGTTCGGCGGCCCAATCGAGGCCGCGGGCGCGCAGCCAGCTATCGGCGAACTCGTCTGCGCCATGGGCGGCGATCAGCTCGTCCATAAGCGCGTGGTCTTGCTTCGTCGAAGCGGCGGTGAAGGCGAGCGCGACCGGTCCGAGGCTCAGATCGAAGAGCCGGTTGCCGGCGCGGGATTGGAAGTAGTAGTCCCGCTTCGCTACGGCCCGTGCGATGATCTCGATCTGCCGGTCATTGAGCCCGAACGCCTCGTAGACCTCCTTGGCCTGCGGCTCGATGGCGCGGTCGTTCGGCAGAAAGATGCGGCTCGGGCAGCTTTCGATGATCGCCGACGCAATGGAACTGCTTGAAACGTCCGACAGCCCTTGCGTCGCGAACAGCACCGAAACGTTGGCCTTGCGCAGCGTCTT
>JAKSBE010000492.1 GCA_022361275.1 Kiloniellales bacterium | reverse complement strand
CTCGCCGGTTCCGGTCACCGTGGTGCCCTGACCGGCCGCTGAACGGCCCCTGAACGGCCCGGTCAGCACCGGCACCAAGAAGCGCTACGCGGCCCGGCACCGGGGATCCGGCCGGCGCCGCGTCAAGAAACAAGGCCCTGGGAGGCTCTCATGAAAAAGCACTTTGCAGCCCTGTTGCCGGCTCTCTTCTGGACTCCGGCCGCCGTCGCGCAGGAGGCCCAGGATCGCGGGATCGACACCGCCATCAACGAGGCGATCGCGCCGATCTCCAACGTCATCGTCAACATCGTCTTCTATTCCGTGCCGGTCTTCGGCGCGGACTTCCCCCTGATCGTGATGTGGCTGGTGATCGCCGCGGCGATCGCGACGGTCTACTTCAATTTCATCTCCTTCCGCGCCTTCAGGCACGCGATGCAGCTGGTTCGCGGCGACTACGCGGACCCCAAGGACGCCGGCGAGGTCTCGCACTTCCAGGCCCTGGCGACGGCGCTCTCGGGCACGGTCGGGCTGGGCAACATCGCGGGCGTGGCGATCGCGGTCTCGATCGGCGGGCCGGGCGCGACCTTCTGGATGATCCTGGCCGGCATCATGGGCATGTCGCTGAAGTTCGCCGAGTGCACCCTGGGCGTCAAATACCGCAACGAGTACCCCGACGGCACGGTCTCGGGCGGGCCCATGTACTATCTCAGCAAAGGGCTGGCCGAGAAGAACATGGCCGGCCTCGGCAAGTTCCTGGCGGTCTTCTTCGCGGTCTGCTGCATCGCCGGCGCGCTCGGCGGCGGCAACATGTTCCAGGCCAACCAGTCCTTCCAGCAGATCGTCACGATCACCGGCGGCGAGACCGGGTTCATGGCCGACAAGGGCTGGCTCTTCGGCCTGATCATCGCCGGCATCGTCGGCGCCGTGATCATCGGCGGGATCAAGTCGATCGCCCGGGTGACCGAGAAGGTCGTGCCCTTCATGGCCCTGGTCTACTGCACGGCGGCGGTGATCATCATCCTCGCCCACATCACCGAGGTCCCGGCCGCCTTCGGCGCCATCGTCACCGGCGCCTTCAGCCCGGAGGGCGTCGCTGGCGGCGCCATCGGGGCGCTGATCCAGGGCTTCAAGCGCGCCGCCTTCTCCAACGAGGCCGGCGTCGGCTCGGCCTCGATCGCGCACTCGGCGGTGCGCACCAAGGAGCCGATCACCGAGGGTCTGGTCGCCCTGCACGAGCCCTTCATCGACACGGTCGTGATCTGCACCATGACCGCGCTGGTCATCGTCATCACCGGCTCCTATTCCAACGAGGCCGGGATGAGCGGCGTGGAGTTGACCTCCTCCGCCTTCGAGAGCGTCTTCCCCTGGTTCCCCTACGTCCTCGCCCTGGCGGTCGTGCTCTTCGCCTTCTCGACCATGATCTCCTGGTCCTACTACGGGGTGAAGTGCTGGACCTACCTCTTCGGCGAGGGCCGGAAGACGGAGCTCGTCTTCAAGGTGATCTTCTGCGTCTTCGTGGTCATCGGCTCCTCGATGAGCCTCGGCCCCGTGGTCGACTTCTCGGACTCCGCGATCTTCGCCATGGCCGTGGCCAACATCATCGGGCTCTACATCCTCTTCCCGGTGGTGAAACGGGAGCTGGAGTCCTACTGGTCGCGGCTGCAGGAGGGCCAGATCAAGAGGTACCGGACGACCTGGCTGATCCACACCGACTGACCCGCCGCGCCCCTGGCGCGGAGAACCTGCCGATCGGGAGGCCGCCGCCGGTGCGGCCTCCCGCCTTGCTGCCGACCGCGGCAGCGCCCCGGCATCTCATTAGATTTTCTGACCCTTCATATAGGTAATCGTCGTTTGCGGAACGCCGAGACGTCGCGCATATCTTCCTCAAGGGAGGCCCTTATCGCCGCGGCACGACCGCGGCCAGCAGTTGTTTCGATAAGGAGATCTCACATGACGCATGCCAAGACGGAGCGCTTCCCGAAGGCTCCAAGCGCCGCGCCTCGGGCGGGCAAGGGCGGCGACGGCCGGATCCGGCTTGTCCCCGGCCTCGCCGCGATTCTGGCGCTGGCCGTCTGGGGCGCGACGGGCGACGGGACGACGGAGGCACCCGACCTCCGCTCCGCGCGCGACACCGCCTCGCCGGAGGCGCAGGCCGAGTCAAAGCCGGTCTTCGACGGCCGCGGCAAGTGGGGCGGCTATGCCCGCTGATACCAAGGAGCGCTTGATCATGATCCATTTGATGGCGCACGGCAGACCTGGATTCCCCACATCCATCCCGCGCGGGCTTTATGCCGCTTGCGGTCTCATGCTTCGACAAGCTCGGCATGAGGGCGTTCTTTCACCTCGTCCTGAGCCTCCCCATCCCGGGCTTGTCGAGGGACGAAGGGCGAGGTCGGCACGCCGTCGAAGGTCGCTGCTCTGACTATATGGACTAATCAAACTACTCATAGACCGCGAAGGTCGCCCCCTGGGGCGACCAGGGCGAGAAGCCGTAGGACGGCAGGTCCGGGCGCAGCGTTCGGCGCTGCCAGTCCGCCGTCCAGTAGGGCCCCTGAGGCTGCAGGCAGCGGGCGACGTCGATCAGCGCCAGGATGCGGGCGTCGCGCGACTCTTCACGCCTTGCGGTCTTGAGCGCCGCGGCCGGCGATCCCAGGCAGGCCTGGGCCTCGGCGAGGTTGCGCAGCGCCGGGGCGTAGCTGCGGCTGGACGGCACGGCCGCATCGAGCAGGTCGGACTCGCCCGACATCAGCGCGAGGGTGGCCAGCGCCTCGGCCCGGCGGCCGGACTCGCCGATCCGCCCGGCGGCCGAGGCGGCCGCGTCGGCGTCGCCGCGGACCGCCAGCAGGCCGGCCACGCCCCGGTGGACCTCGAAGCCCGTCTTGGCGCCCAGGCGGTGCGCCCGGAAGGGTAGCTGCCGGAGCAGGTCCCCGTCCTCGGTCACGATCGCCAGGCCGTAGACCGCCGAGCCGCGGATGACGGCGAAGCTGATCTCCTGGATCAGGTCCAGCGCCGCCTGGGTGCGGCCGTGCCTGGCCAGGGCCGGCACGATGCCGGCCTGGGCGGCCTCCCGCCAGCGGGTCTCCTCGATCCGCTGCGCCAGGGCCAGGGCGCGGTCGAGCTGGCCGACGTCCGCGAGGCGCGGCGCGACGCCGGCCAGGGCGGGATCGCGCAGGCTCTCCGGCGCCTTCTCGGCCACCGCGACCGCCTCGTCGAAGAGCTCCGGCCGGCCGGCGACGGCGGCGATCCCCGCGAGGACGGGGGCTCGGAAGTCTGACTTCCGGATCTTGCGCGCGGCCGCCAGCGCCTCCTCGGCCCGGCCGAGCCGCGCGAAGCTGAGGGCGATCAAGGAGAAGGCCGTGGTCCGGGATTCGAGGTGATCGCGGCCCTTGCCGCTCAGCTTCCCGACCGCGTCCAGTCCGACCTCGACGGCGCCGCCCGCCGCCTGGAGGCGGACGAGGTGCGCGACGGCCAGGGCCTTGTACTCGCTGACCGGGATCTTGCCGGCCACCGCGAGGCCCGCCTCGAACTCGCCGCGCTGGGCCAGGGCCTCGACCACCTTGGCCAGCGCCGAGGAACGCTCGGTGATCCAGGGGATCTTGCCCGCCGTCCCGACCGCCTTCTCCGCGAGCCCGAGCTCGCCCTGCCGGCGCGCGATGATGCTGAAGGCCCGTCCCGTGCCCATGGGACGGCTGGCGGCCAGCGCCTTGGCCTCCTCCAGCAGCGCCGGTTTCGACCAGGCGGCGCCGAGGGCGGCGAGCTGGCCGGTCGCCTCCGGCGCGTCCCGGTCGACCTCCGCCAGGGCCAGGGCCAGGACGCAGTCCTTGCCCGGCCGCTTGGCGCAGTCGTCCGGGGTCCGCGGTGGCCCTGGCTGCACGACGGGCACCGTCACCACGCCGGGCATGAGGGTCCAGAGCGCGACGCCCGGCACCGCGCGCTCCGGAGTCGTGGCCGCGGTCTCCGAGCGTTCCGCCTCCAGGGCGGCGCAGCCGAGCAGAACCAGGCCCGCCAGCGGCGCCGCGACACAGGACGACCATCTCATCCGCCGAGTCCTCCGAAACCTGACCCGGTGCAGTTTGCGCCAGCCGCGGCCAAAGCAAAAGAGCCCAAGCTTTCAAGTGCAACGGCTCTATGCTATGAGCAGCGCCCCTTTTCGAAGTCCCGCGGCTCACGAGAGGCCGGACGATGTCCGATCCGATCCACGAAATGCTGGCAGACCGCCCCTGGCTCCTGGCCGACGGCGCGACCGGCACCAACCTCTTCCTCGCCGGCCTCGGCCACGGCGACGCGCCGGAGCTCTGGAACGTCGAGCGGACCGGGCCGGTCTACGATCTGGGCAAGGCCTTCGTCGACGCCGGTGCCGACATCATCCTGACCAACTCCTTCGGCGGCACCCGGCATCGCCTCAAGCTGCACAAGGCCGAGGACCGGGTGGCGGAGCTCAACGCCGCGGCGGCGCGGCTGGCCCGGCAGGCCGCGGACGGCGCCGGACGCCGGGTCCTGGTGGCCGGCTCGATCGGTCCGACCGGCGAGCTCTTCCAGCCCCTGGGGCCGCTCACCGAGGCGGACGGCGTCGCCGCCTTCCGCGAGCAGGCCGAAGGCCTGGCGGAGGGCGGCTGCGACCTGCTCTGGGTCGAGACCATGTCCTCGGTCGAGGAGCTCAAGGCCGCGGTCGAGGGCGCCGGCGCCAGCGGCCTGCCGATCGTCTGCACCATGAGCTTCGACACCAACGGCCGGACCATGATGGGCGTCATGCCCGGCGAGGTCGCGGCGCTGGTCAAGCGGCTCGCGCCGCGCCCGGTCGCCTACGGCGGCAACTGCGGCGTCGGGGCGGCCGAGCTGGTCGCCGCCCTGCTCAACATGGCCGAGGCGGCCGGGCCCGACGACGTCCTGGTCGCCAAGAGCAACTGCGGCATCCCCGAGTTCGTCAGGGACGAGATCCACTACACCGGGACGCCGGAGCTGATGGCCGACTACGCCCGCATGGCCCTCGACGTCGGCGCGCGGATCATCGGCGGCTGCTGCGGCACCACGCCGATGCACCTCGCGGCCATGCACGAGGCCTTGCTGCAGCACGAGAAGGGGCCGAGGCCCGGCCTGGACGCGATCGTCGGCTGCCTCGGCGCGATCTCGACCGGCGCCAGCGAGCAGCAGCAGGCCGGCGGCCTCCTGCAGCGCCCCGAACGCGAGGGCCGCCGCCGCGGCCGCCGCCGCGAGGCCGGCGGCGAGGACACGCCCCGCTTCTAACGGCGCGACGCGGCGGTGCATTGACAGCAAGCCGGCATCCATCTCGAAGCCGCAAAGGGAGTTGACCCGTTCGTACCCCGGCGGCCGCATCGCCGGGCGATGCGCCGTTGCGCGAGACTTTCATCGAAGTGTCACAGGACCTTCAAAGCTCGCTGCAAGGCTTGGGCGGACTTCGACTCCAAGCTTGCAGATCTTTTGGGGGAGTACCTGATGCGGAACTTGGTTTCTGCCGCGCGCGTCTGCGCTTCCGCGGCGATTCTCCTTTCGGCCGCCGGCGCGATGACCGCCGCGGCGGCCTTCGACCGGGACGACGACCGCCGGGGCGACGGAAGAAAGCGGACCTTCGAGCTGAACATCATCCACATCAACGATCACCACTCGCATCTGGAGCCGGACGGCGGCAGTCTCGCGTTCCGCCGGGACGCCGACGACGAGGACGTCGAGATCGATGTCGATCTGGGCGGCTTCCCGCAGGTCGTGAGCAAGATCGACGAGCTGCGCGACCGCCTGGACGACGAGATCGTCCTGCACGCCGGCGACGCCATCACCGGCACCATCTTCTACTCCATCTTCCGGGGCGAGGCCGACGCCAAGCTGATGAACCGGGTCTGCTTCGACGCCTTCGCGCTCGGCAACCACGAGTTCGACGACAGCGACCAGGGCCTGGCCGACTTCATCGGCGTCCTCAACGGCGCCAACACCCGGCCGGTCTGGTTCAAGAGGCCGGGCCGGCCCAAGCGCGGCGACTGCCGCACGCCGGTCCTGGCCGCCAACGTCAAGCCGGCCATCGGCACGCCGCTGCGCCCGAACCGCCGCGAGAGCCTGATCCAGCCGTTCACGATCATGAAGGTCGGACGCGAGCTGGTCGGCGTGATCGGCATCAACATCGCCGGCAAGACCAAGGAATCCTCCAGCCCGCTGGAGACCACCCGTTTCCTCGACGAGACCGAGACGGCACAGCGCAACATCGACCTGCTGCGGCGCTTCGGCATCAACAAGATCGTCCTCCTGACCCACATCCAGTACGCCAACGACCTCGAGCTCGCCGCCAACCTGAGCGGCGTGGACGTCATCGTCGGCGGCGACTCCCATTCCCTGCTGGGCGAAGCCTTCGCCGACTACGGGCTGAACCCGGTCGGCCCCTACCCGACCCAGGCCAGGGACAAGCGCGGCAACAAGGTCTGCATCGTGCAGGCCTGGCAATACGCCAACGTCGTCGGCGAGCTGAACGTCACCTTCGACCGGCGGGGCCGGGTGGTGTCCTGCGCGGGCACGCCGCACATGATCATCGCGGAACTGGACCCGGACGGCGAAGCCACCCCCGAGCAGCTGGCCCTGGCCGAGGCCCTGATCGACGATGCGCCGGAGCTCAGCCTGGTCGAGGCCGATCCGGCGGCCCAGGCCGAGCTCGACGTCTTCGCCGCGGAGGTCGAGGTCCTGAAGGAGACCGTGGTCGCCGCCGCCAGCGAGGACCTTTGCTTCGAGCGGGTGCCGGGCCAGGGCCGCAGCGCCCTCTGCGCCTGCACCGAGACCTGGGACAACGGCGGCGACATCACCCAGCTGGTCACCAAGGCCTTCCTGGAGCGCAGCTTCACCGCCGAGTTCTCGATCCAGAACTCGGGCGGCATCCGCACCGACATCGCCCAGGGCGACATCACCATCAACGACGCCTTCACCCTGCTGCCCTTCGCCAACACCCTGGTCGAGATCGACATGACCGGCGCGCAGATCGCGACCGTCCTGGAGGAGGCCTTGACCCAGTTCCTCGACGACGGCGGGTCGACCGGCGCGATGCCCTACGCCTCGGGCCTGCGCTGGGACCTCGACCTGGCCGCGCCGTCCGGCAGCCGTCTGTCGAACCTGGAGGCCCGCCCCAAGGGCACCGGGATCTGGGAACCGCTCGACCCGGCCCGCACCTACCGGGTGGTCGCCAACAGCTTCATCGCCGGCGGCCGCGACGGCTACGACACCTTCGGGACGATCCCCGACAGCCAGAAGACCGACACCTTCATCGACTACGCCCAGGCCTTCATCGACTACGTCCAGCAGGATCTGGAGGGCATCGTCGACCGCCTGCCGATCGAGGAATACAGCACCCGGTCGGTGAACCGCATCGACCGCTTCAATTGCGGCATCGCCCTGGCGTCGACCCCCTGACCCAGGCAATCCGCACTGCAAAGGTGGAAGGCCCGGCAGTCGCCGGGCCTTCTTTTTTCACGACACCGAGGCCCCGTTCACAGGGCGTCCAGCAGAGCCTCCAACTCTGCGGCGAAGTCGACCGGCACGCCGTCCTCGTCGAAGAGGACGCCGCGGATCCGCCCGGAACTTTCCGTCACGCCCGGTTCTTCATGCTGGGGCCTTCACGATGGGGCCCGTCATTTCTTGAAGGCGGAAAGGTCCGGCGGCAGGCCGGACTCCGCGACGATCCGGTCGTACCTGCCCGTCGCCACCGCCGCCGCGATGGCGTGCTCGATGGCGTGGTGGATGTTCGAGCCCTTGTCGCGCACCGCGAAGCCGACCTCGCGCTCGGCCCGGAACACGCCCTCGACCAGCATCATGCGGGATTCGGGATCCCGGGTGGTGGCGATCGCGCTCACCGTGTGCACGAAGTAGGCGGCGGCGTGGCCCATGGAGACCGGGATGTGGGTGTGGCGGTGGTTCGGGAAGGAATGGATGCGCATCTTGCTCCGGCCGGCCGCCTGGAGATCGTCGCTGAGCGCCCGGGCGAAGACCTCGGCGGAGGTGCCGCCGGTCACCGCCACCGTCCGGCCGCCCAGATCGTCGGCGCCGTTGATCCGGAAGGGGTTGCCCTTGAGGACCAGCATGTGGTCGCCGACCGCGAGGTAGGGCAGCAGGGCCAGGCCCTCCGCCTGGGCCTCCTGCTTCAGGGGCAGGGTGTTGATGGCGTCGACCTCGCCGGCCTCGAGGGCGGTCCGGAGCTCGGCCCGGGGCAGCTGCACGATCTCCAGTTCCAGGCCGTGGGCCGCCGCGACCGCGCGCGCCATCTCGACCTCGAAGCCCTTCAGCTCGCCGCCCTCGCGATAGGCGAAGGGCCGGCCCGACAGGCCGAGGCCCACGGTCAGGGTGCCCTTGGTGACCAGATCCTCGTCCAGCCTGACGTAGTGCGCCGCCGCCCCGCTGCCGAGGCAGAGCAGGAACGCGAGCAGGCAGAACGCCCGGCTAGACCGGCTAGACCGCATCGCGGGCCTCCTCCCTCTTGGCCTTGTCTGGCGCCAGGGCGGCCTGGCGCAGGATCCCGCGATAGATCTCGTCGTCGCCGCAGACCCCGACAAGGCGGCCTTCCTCCAGCAGGGCGACCGGATGGCCGCTGGCCTGGCGCAGCTCGATCGCCGTGCGCAGGGTCATCTCGGTCGAGGCGGTGATCAGCGCCGCGTCCTGCCAGGCTTCCGGACCATGATCGGGCGTGTAGGGCAGAAGCCGGCCGGGCCGGCCGTCGAGGCTGACGGCGCTGGGCGCGCCGCCGCCGTCGAGCTCGACCCGGAAGCGCCCCTCCCCGTCCAGCAGCACCGCGTCGCCCTCGCGCGGCAGCTCGGCCAGGGGGGTCATCAGCGAGGCGCCGCGCAGCACGTCCAGGGGATTCATGTGGGCGACGAACTCGGCGACGTAGTCGTTGGCCGGATCGAGCACGATCTGCTCCGGCCGTCCGACCTGGACGATGCGGCCGCCCTCCATGATCGCGATGTCGCTGCCCAGCTTCAGGGCCTCGTCCAGGTCGTGGCTGACGAAGACGATGGTCTTCTTCAGGCGCCGCTGCAGCTCCAGCAGCTCGTCCTGGAGGTGCGTGCGGATCAGCGGGTCGAGCGCCGAGAAGGGCTCGTCCATCAGCAGGATGTCGGCGTCGGTGGCGAAGGCGCGGGCCAGGCCGACCCGCTGCTGCATGCCGCCGGAGAGCTCGTGG
>JAKSBE010000451.1 GCA_022361275.1 Kiloniellales bacterium | reverse complement strand
GACGCGGCGCTGACCTCGGGCGGCCATGCGCCGGGCGCGCCGGTGGCGCTGCTTCTGGATCCGGGGGTGGACTATGCCTGTGCGATCCTGGCCTGCCTGCGCCGGGGCAGCCCCTATGCGCTGCTGGACCCTCTTCTGCCGGCCCCGGCCCTTGGGGAGCGTCTGGCCTCTGCGGGTATCGGGGCACTGGTGGCGGCGCGCGAGCGTCTCGCGGCCTTGCTGGCGGAGCTGCCATCGGATCTGGAGGTCCTGGGGATCGCGCCGGAGGACCTTGAGGGCAGGGCGTCGGAGGTTCCGGCACCGCGTCCGGGCGAAGGGGCGGCTGCGGCGGTTGCGATGGTCTGGACCTCGGGCTCGACGGGGACGCCGAAGGCGCCGGTTCTGACCCAGGGTGCGGTTCTGAACCGGCTGCACTGGGACCGGGAGAGCTTCGCGCGCGAGGGGTCGCCGAAGGGTCTGCTGAAGACCTCGCCGGCCTTCGTGGACAGCGTCGCGGAGATCCTGCAGCCGCTGTTCGACGGCTATCCGGCGGTGGTGCCGGACGCGGACGCGGCGCGGGCGCCCTCTGCGCTTCTGGGTCTGATGAGGGATTGCGGTGTGAGCCGTCTGGTTCTCACGCCCTCGGTGCTGCGGGCGGTTCTGGACGTCGAGGCCGAGGCGGGTGTCGGGGCGGGTCTGTGGCCGCTCAAGCGTCTGCACGTCTCGGGCGAGCCGCTGCCGGCGGATCTCCTGCCGCGGCTGGCCGAGCGGCTGTCGGCGGACTGCGTGGTGCTCAACATCTACGGCTCCGCGGAGGTGACGGCGGACGTGACGGCGGCGCGCCTGGCGCTGTCTGCGGCGCCGGGGCGCGTGCCGATCGGGGCGCCGCTTCCGGGTTGCGAGATCTGGCTGCTGGACGGGCGGCGCCGTCCGGTGGCGCCCGGTGCGGTGGGCGAGATGCATGTGGCCGGTGTCGGGCTTGCGCAGGGCTATCACGGGGCGCCGGAGCTGAGCGCGCGGCGCTTCTTCGCCTGGACGGCGCCTGACGGGCGCGAGCTGCGGCTCTATGCCACGGGCGACCTGGCGCGCCGGGGCGCGGAGGGGGACCTTGTGGTGCTGGGCCGCAAGGACGGGCAGATCAAGCTGCGCGGCGTGCGCATCGAGCCCGGGGAGATCGAGGCGCGGCTGCTGGACCTGCCCGAGGTGCGGGCGGCGGTGGTGAGCGCGGTGCGGCCGGAGCCGGGTAGCGAGGCGCGCCGGCTCGTGGCCTACCTCGAGCCGGCGGCAACAGTGCCGGACGAGAACCGGCGCGCGGACCACTGGCAGCGGATCTACGACCAGAGCTACCAGGATGTGTCTGCGGGCGGGGATGTCCTGGAGGACTTCCGGATCTGGCGCAGCGCCATCGACGGGGCGCCGATCCCGGCGTCGGAGATGCAGGCCTGGGTGCAGGCCAACCTGGACCTGGTGCGCGAGCGTGCGGGGCGCAGCCTGGTGGAGATCGGCTGCGGTCAGGGTCTGCTGCTGGGGCGCCTGGGGGCGGACTTCGAGAGCTACCTGGGCACGGACATCAGCGCCGAGGCGCTGGTCTGCGTCCGGCAGCTGCAGGCGCGGCGTGCGGGCCTGGAGCATGTCCGCTGCCTGCAACTGGCCGCGGACCAGCGGTTGCCCGACGAGCTTTGCCCGGAGGGCGGCTTCGACGTGGCGCTCCTGAGCTCGGTGGTGCAGTACCTGCCGAGCGCGGACTACCTGCTGCGGAGCCTTGAGGTCCTGTTGCCGCGGATGGCCGAGGGCGGCCGGATCCTGGTCACGGACCTGCGGAGCCTGCCGCTGGCGCCGCTGCTGGCGACGGAGATTCTGCTGCACCGTGCGGAGGCCGGGCTCGACCGCCCGGCCTTGCAACGGCGCCTGCAGCAGCAGCAGGCGCAGGAGCCGGAGCTCCTGGTGGACCCGCGCTACTTCCTGACCCTGAAGGGGCGGCTGCCGCGCCTGGCCGGGATCGAGGCGCGGCCCAAGCCCGGGCGCGCGGACAACGAGCTGAACAGCTACCGCTACGACGTGGTGCTGCACCTGGACCGGCTGCCGCCGGAGACGGTGGCGGTGAGGCAGTGGCACGACTGGGAAGGTCCCGAGGCGCTGCGGGCCTGCCTGGCGCAGCGCCCGGCGCGCTTCGCCCTGCGCGGCCTGCCGCACCGGCGCCTGCGGCGCCCGTCGCTGGCCCGGTCGCTGTTGGCGTCGGAGGAGATCGAGGATGCGGCGGCCTGGCGGGCCCGGCTGGCCGGCGCGGCGGGCGAGCCCGACGCCCGGGCAGAGGGCCTGGACCCGGCCGCCCTGCGCGCGCTGGCGGCCTCGGCCGGCTATCGCGCGCTGGTGCGCCTCGGGCTGGAGAGCGACCCTACGTCCTTCGCCGTGCTCTTCCAGCCCGAGGACGCCGGCCCGGCAACCCTCGCCCTGCCGCCGCGCCAGGACCCCGAACCCAAGGGCCAATGGATCGGCCGGCCCTACGACGCCGCCGCTCAAGGCGACCTCGCAACCCGCGCAAGAGACCACCTCAGGCGAACCCTCACCCCAGCCCAGATCCCAGAGCACTTCATCACCCTCCACGACTGGCCAAAGTCCCCATCCCAGAAAATCATCAAGCACAAACTGCCCCTCCCAGAGGTC
>JAKSBE010000432.1 GCA_022361275.1 Kiloniellales bacterium | reverse complement strand
GGAGGCGGCGCTGGCCGAGGGCGGCTTCGGCGGCCAGGTGCTGATCGTCCAGTCCAACGGCGGGGTCATGTCGGTCGAGACCGCGCGCCGCCTGCCGGTGCGCACCGCGCTCTCGGGCCCGGCGGCCGGGGTCATCGCCGGCGCCGAGATCGCGAGCGCCGCCGGCTTCCCCAACGTCGTCACCTGCGACATGGGCGGCACCTCCTTCGACGTCTCGCTGGTCGCCGAGGGCGAGAGCGCGCTGGCGCCGCAGACCGCCATCGACTTCGGCCTGGTGGTGCGCACGCCGATGATCGAGATCACGACCATCGGCGCCGGCGGCGGCTCCATCGCCTGGGTCGACCGCGGCGGCCTGCTGCAGATCGGCCCGGAATCCGCCGGCTCGGACCCGGGGCCGGCCTGCTACGGCCTGGGCAGCGCGCGGCCGACGGTGACCGACGCCAACCTGGTCCTCGGCCGGATCAACGCCGCACGGCCGATCGGCGGCAAGCTGGAGCGGCTGGACCTGGAGGCCGCGACCCGCGCCATCGCGGCCGAGGTCGGCGAACCCCTGGGGCTCGACCCGCTGGCCGCCGCCGAGGCGATCATCCGGGTCGCCAACGCCCGCATGGCCGGCGCGATCCGCCTGGTCTCGGTCGAGCGCGGCCACGACCCCAAGCGCTTCGTCGCCATGCCCTTCGGCGGCGGCGGCGCCCTGCACACCGGGGCCCTGATCAAGGAGGTCGGCCTGGCCAAGGCCCTGGTGCCGCGCTATCCCGGCGTCACCTCGGCGCTGGGCTGCGTGATTGCCGACATGCGCCACGACTTCGTGCACACCCTGAACCGGCTGCTGGACGAGCTGGACGTCGAGGCCCTGGACCGCGAGATGCTGCGCACCGCCCGGCGCGGCGAGGCGCTTCTGGAGGCCGCCGGCGTCGCCTTCGAGCGGGTCGACCGCCTCTTCGAGCTGGACATGCTCTACCTCGGCCAGACTCACACGGTGAACGTGCCCCTGGCCCTGACCGCGAGCGGCGAGACCACCGGCGTGACCCGGGACGCGATCCGGGAGGCCTTCGAGAGCGCCTACCGCGCAGCCTACGGCCGCCTCTTGGACGGTCTGCCGCAGCGGGTCATGAACCTGCGGATCGCCGTCATCGGGCGTCGGCCGAAGTTCGACCTTGAAATCCTCGCGCCAGGCGGTCAGAAGTCCCGGGACGACTGTCTGCTGGAGCGACGGCAGGTCTGGGTCGAAGGGGGGTGGCAGGATGCCAAGGTCTACGAACGCCTCGAGCTTCCCGTCGGGGCGACGGTGCCGGGCCCGGCGCTGCTGGAGCAGCCGGACACCACGATCTTCATCGACCCCGATCTGGAGGGCCGGGTCGACCGCTTCGGCAACATCGTGATCTCGCGCAAGGGGGAGGCCTGAGATGACGATCCGCGACCTGCGGCCCGAGGCGACCGGCCTCCTGCTGGTCGACCTGCAGAACGACTTCCTGCATCCCGAGGGCGCCTACGGCCGGGCCGGCCGGACCGCGCCGGAGATCGCCGCCTTGCCCGGCCGTCTGGCCCCCCTGGCGGCGGCGCTGCGCGAATCCGGCGGCTGGATCGTCTCGACCCTCTTCACCCTGGTGCCGGGGCGCGGCGGCGAACCCTTCATCTCCGCGCACCTGAAGGAACTGCGGCCCTTCCTGGGCGAGGGCGACTTCCGCCCCGGCGCCTGGGGCCACCAACTGGTCGAGGCGCTGCAGCCGGCGGACCTGACGGTGGAGAAGGTCGCCTATTCGGCCTTCTACATGACCCGCCTGGAGTGGGTCCTGCGACGTGCCGGGATCGAGACCCTGATCGTCGGCGGTATCGTCACCAGCGGCGGCGTCGCCTCGACGGTGCGCGACGCCCACGTCCGCGACCTGCGCACGATCGTGCTGTGTGACGGCTGCGCCGCCTTCCGGCCGGAGGTCCACGAGGCCGCCCTCGCCGACCTGGCCACGGTCTCGCAGGTGGCCTCCTGCGCCGAGACGCTGGCCATGCTGGAGGCGCGATGACCGCCGTCCAGCCCGCCGAGGACCAGCACTTCGAGGCCACCGTCCCGCTGCTGGTGGTCGGCGCCGGGGCCTGCGGCCTGACCGCGGCCATCGCCGCGCGCGAGGCCGGGGCCGAGGTCGTGGTGCTGGAGCGCGACGCCTCGCCCAGCGGCTCGACCTCGCTGTCCTCGGGCTTCGTCCCGGCGGCGGGCACCCGCTTCCAAGCGCAGCAGGGCATCGCGGACAGCCCCGCTGCCTTTGCCGCCGACATCCAGGCCAAGGCCAAGGGCAAAGCCTGCTCCGGCTTGGTCCGCCTGGTGACCGAAGCCGCGGCGCCGGCGATCGAATGGCTGAGCGACGACCACGGCCTGGGCTTCCACCTGGTGACCGGCTTCAAGTATCCCGGCCACCGCGTGCTGCGTATGCACGCGACCCCGGCGCGGACCGGCGTCGACCTGGAGGCCCGCCTGCTGCAGGCGGCGCGGGCGGCCGGCGCCGAGATCATGACCAGCGCCCGGGTCGCCGACCTCTTCGCGGCGACGGACGGCCGGATCCGCGGGCTCCGCATCCTGCGGCCGGACGGTACGAGCGAGACCCTGGGCTGCGGCGCCCTGATCCTGGCGAGCAGCGGCTTCGGCGGCGACCCGGATCTGGTCGCCCGGCATATCCCGGAGATGAAGGACGCGCAGTACTTCGGCCACGCCGGCAACCGCGGCGAGGCCTTGCGCTGGGGCGAGGCCCTGGGCGCCGGGCTCAAGCATCTCGGCGCCTGTCAGGGGCACGGCTCGGTGGCGACGCCGCACGGGATCCTGATCAGCTGGGCACTGATGATGGAGGGCGGCGTCCAGGTCAACGCCGAGGGCCGGCGCTTCTCCGACGAGCACGCCGGCTATTCCGAGCAGGCCCTGGCGGTGCTGCGCCAGCCCGGCGGCGTGGCCTGGGACGTCTTCGACGAACGCCTGCGCGCCCTGGGCCTCGAGTTCGAGGACTTCCGCAACGCCGAGGCCGCGGGCGCGATCCGGCAAGGCGCCACCCCCGAGGCCCTGGCCGAAGCGACCGGCTTGCCGAGCGGCCCGCTTTCGGAGACCCTGAAGAGCATCCGCCGGAGCCAGGCCGGCCTGCAGCGCGATCCCTTCGGCCGGGACTTCACCGGGAAGCCGCCGCTCGGGGCGCCCTACTACGCGGTGAAGGTGACCGGCGCCCTCTTCCACACCCAGGGCGGGCTGGCGGTCGACGACCAGGCGCGGGTGCAGTGCACGGGCGGCGGTTCGCTGCCCAATCTCTTCGCCGGCGGGGGCGCGGCCTGCGGCGTCTCCGGCCCGGCGATCGAAGGCTACCTCTCCGGCAACGGCCTGCTGACCGCGATCACCCTCGGCCGCATCGCCGGGCGGCACGCGGCGGACTTGTTGCGGGCGTGAGGCTGCAGGAGAGTCTCGGCCTTGGACGGCCGCTCGGCAGGAGAGAAGAGGAAGGCAGATGAAGACCTGGCTGAAGGAGGCGCTGGATTACATTCCTCGGTGGCTCGATTTCCAGATGCGGCAGTCCGAGCAGCCGGGCTGCGTGATCGCCGTGGCGTACAAGGGGCGCCTGGTGCTCGAGCGGGCTTTCGGTCATGCCGATGCGATCGAGCGCAAAAGGCTGACGCCGCGCCACCGCTTCCGCGCCGCCTCCCATTCCAAGAGCTTTGCCGCCGCGGCGGTCATGAAGCTCAGGCAGGAAGACCGGCTGCGGCTCGACGATCCGCTGGGCCGCTATCTCGACGGCCTGCACCCGGATCTGGCGCAGACCCCGCTGATGCAGGTCCTCAGCCACGGCGCCGGGGTGACCCGGGACGGCCCGGATGCCGGGCAGTTCCAGGACCGCCGCCCCTTCGCCGACGCGCCCGAGCTCCGCGCCGCGCTCGCGGAGCCGCCGGTGCTGCCCGGCAGCAGCCAGTTCAAGTACTCCAATCACGGCTACGGCCTGGTCGGCCTGGTGATCGAGGCGGTGACCGGCGAGAGCTATGGCGCGTGGATGGCGAGGGAGATCCTGGCGGCCGCGAAGCTTGAGGAGAGCCAGCCGGACGCGCCGGTCGATGCCGGCGTTCCCTTCGCCCTCGGGCACAGCGGCAAGCTGCCGCTGGGCCGCCGGGTCCTCATGCGCGGCGACTATCGGACCCGCGCCCTGGCGTCGGCCGGCGGGCTGATCTCGACCGTCGGCGACCTCGCCCGCTTCTACGCCGGCCTCGACCCGGCGGCCCGGCAGGGCGTGCTTTCGCCCGCCAGCCGGCGCGAGATGATCCGCCGGCAATGGCGCGATCCGCACGGTATCCAGGAGAGCTACTACGGCCTCGGGATCATGAGCGGCCGGGTCGGCGACTGGGACTGGTTCGGCCACGGCGGCAGCCTGCAGGGTTACGTGAGCCGGAGCTTCGCCCTGCCGGGCCGGGACCTCGCGGTCTCGATCCTGACCAACGCGGTGGACGGGCTTTCGGGCCCCTGGGGGGACGGGGTGATCCGCGTGCTGCAGGCCTTCGAGAAAGGCGGCGGGGCGGGGGCGCGGACCCGGGACTGGAACGGACGCTGGTGGAGCCTCTGGGGCGCCGTCGATCTCGTGCCCTGTGCCGATCACGTCCGCATCGCGGTGCCCCACTTCTTCAACCCTTTCGTCGGCAGCGGCCGGATCGAGGTCACCGGCCGCGACCAGGGCCTGCTGCGCGAGGTCAGCGGCTACGGCAGCCCGGGCGAAGGCGCCCGCCTGCTGCGCGACGGCAAAGGCAAGGTGCGGGAGGTCTGGCTCGGCGGCACCCAGCTTTTGCCCGAAAAGCGCGTCGTCGCGGAGATGAAGCGCCGTTACGAGGGGTGATCGGGCGCCGGGGCGGGCTGCGCCGTCCCTCCTCGATGCCCCTCCTCGATGCCCGCCGGTCACCGCGCCGGCCAACATCCGAACCCGCGCCCTGCGGCGTACTTCGGGCGAAGCGGGCCTAGACAGCTCAGAGAGTCAGTACTAATCCTTGACGGCTTCCGCTTCGATCTCGACCAGGTGCTCCGGCCCGGTCAGGGCGGAGACCTCGAGATAGGTGCAGGCGCAGAGCCGGCCGTTCAGCATACGGTCCCGGACCTCGCGATAGAGGGCCACCTGTCCCCGGACCGTGACGTAGACCGTCGCCCGCAAGAGGTGCCTGAAAGCATCCGCTGCTCGGCCTCAAACCGCGTTCGAATCGCTGTAGGCGCCGTCGCGCAGGAGGGGCGCCGTCCCGCTGACGCCGGTCCGGATCGCCATCTCGACATCCTCCGCAAAGCCGGCGCTGGCCAGTTCCCGGCCGGAGACCGAAGCTCTGACCAGGTCCGGCAGGTCGGGTCCGGCGGCCCGAAAGGCGCCCAGGGCTACCCGGGCTTCCGCGCTGGCCGGCAGATCCAGCGCAGCGACGACCGCTCCCGCCCCGAGCAGATCCTCGATGGCCGGGCGCAAGCTGCCGTCCGGCCAGCGCTCCCCGGCCGGAATCACGGCGACGTCGTGCGCCGCGGCGATCTCGCGGGCCTGCGCCGCGACAGCCGGGGCATTCCTCAGACAAGCGGTCAGAACGGCGCAAGCGCCGTCGGAGAGGGAGAGCCGCGAGCCGTTCGGAGAGGGCAGCAGGATCCGGTCCCCTGCCCGCAGCCGCTCGAGGCTCGCCGGGGAGAGCGACAGGTTCTCGCGCCCGGCACGCCGGGGCCGGGCCAGGTGGGCTCCGGCCGCCTCCGCCGCCGCGCGGGCGGCGCCCTCGTCTCCGTAGGGGAAGGGAAGGACGCAGGCGCCCCGTTGCAAGGCGACGTCGACGGCGGTCGAGAAGGACAAGACATCGACGATCACCAGGACCGCCACCCGATCTTTCAGGGCTTCGATGCCTTGACGGCCCCATGCGCAGTGAATCATCGACAGCTCCGCCTGGATCAAACAGGGGTGTCGCCACCCGGCCAGCGGCCCGGCAGCCAAGGCGGCAGGGTTTCCGAGCCCTTCTGCGCGGCCGGGCCCGAGGGCACGGCTGTCAGCCTTCCAGCCAGTCCTCGATCAGGCGCCGGGCGATGGAGTCCCGGCGCGGCAGGCGCAGGCTCTCGTCCTCCGGCGAGTTCGCCAGCGCCTCGCGGGTGAACCAGCGCGCGCTCTCCAGCTCTTCGGGATTGACCGTCAGCCTGCCGCCGGCGTAGCGGGCGTGGAAGCCGAGCATGATCGAGGAGGGGAAGGGCCAGGGCTGGGAGGAGTGGTAGCGGACCTCGTCGACCCGGATGCCGCTCTCCTCCTCGACCTCGCGGGCGACGGCGTCCTCCAGGCTCTCGCCCGGCTCGACGAAGCCGGCCAGGGTCGAGTGCATGCCCGCCGGCCAGGCCGCCTGGCGGCCCATCAGGCAGCGGTCGCCGTCGTGGACCAGCATGATCACCGCCGGGTCCGTGCGCGGGAAATGCGACGTGCGGCACGCCGGATTGCGGCAGCGGCGCAGGTGCCCGGCCTCCAGGCTCTCGGTCGGATGGCCGCAGAGGCCGCAGAAGCGGTGCCGCGAATGCCAGTACATCATGCCCCGTGCGTAGGCCAGCAGCGCGCCTTCCCAATGGGCCAAAAGCGGACCCACCGCGCGGATGTCCTGGAAGGCGCTGTCCTCGGCCAGCGCGGGACCCGGTTCGGGCGCCTCCAGCGGCGTCAGGTCGAGAGCGACGTAGGTCGTCTGCCGGTAGAGGCCGAGCAGGGCCAGGCCGGCGGCCTGCTCGATGAGGTGCCCGGCCTCGTCGGCCCGCAGGAAGCGGGCGCGCGGCGCCTCGACCTGCAGGAAGAGGTTGCGCTGCCGCCAGACCGGCACCAGCAGGGTGCGCGGATCGGCCAGCCGCTCGGCCAGCCAGGCGGGGTCGCCGCGCCGCTCCTGGGCGCGGTCCAGGCCGCCGCTGGCGTAGTAATTCGGTCGTCGAGGGTCCGGATCGGGCATGCTTCGGCGAAGGTGGCACAGCTTCCGACGGCGGGCAATCGACGGCCTTGCGCGGCGACGGCTTCCGGCGCAGTCTATCCGAAGGGTAGAATGAGGCGGCCGCCTCGGGGCGTGACAAGAAGAAAGAGAGGAGTAGGCCGATGGGCCGCTCCGGACTAGCCGTGCTCCGGCGCGGCTTCTGTCTGACACTTGGCCCCCTGACACTTGGCCCCCTGACACTTGGCCCCCTGACACTTGGCCTCGTGCTACTGACCGGCTGGACCGCCGAGGTCCGGGCCCAGTCCTTCGGCTGCCTGATCGGCTTCCGGCAGCAGCCGCGGATCTGGATCTACACGGATACGGAAGGCGCCGGCCGGCGCGTCGAGACGGTGCGGATCTCCGAGACCGTCGGCGCGGTCCTGGAGGAGCTGGCCCCGGAGGGCGGTCGGGTTCCCTACAGCTTCGAGGTCGTGCGCAACAACGACGCGCATCACCTGATCGACGATTTGGGCCTGCTGTCCTGCACCTCGGGCAAGCGCCTGGACGTTGCCGTCCAGTCCCGCAAGATCCTGAAGTATCCCGAGGAGCCGAAGTCCTACACGCTGATGTCCTTCACCTTCACCCTGCGCGACCCGCGCAAGCTGCAGCAGACCCAGCGGGTCGAGCTGGGCCCCTTCCGCCTGCTGCTGGACGATCCTCGCGATGCCGGCGGCCTGAAGGCGGCGCTGTCGCCGATCATCGAGGAGCGCCTGGCCGACTGCCTCTTCGATTCGGATCTGGCGTGCCAAGGCGGCTCCTGAGGCTCCGGAATCGCTTGCGCCGGCGGGGCAGCCGGCGGATATATAGGCCTGGGAGGCTGGCGGCGGACGGACCCCTCGCCAACCCGGTCAGGTCCGGAAGGAAGCAGCCGTAACGAGTTCGGTCCGGGTCGTTTGTCCAGCCTTCCGCCCCATCCCGAAAGGGACCGATTTCCGGACCCCGTTTTCCTCGGCGCCAAGGCCTCATGCTTCGACAGAGGGCCGGCCGGGCGACTATACTGGGCGGCCGTGAGACAGCGCGAGCGAAGCAGCGGATGAGCGCCCCCGAGAGCCCCGATCCGACAGCGGCCCAGGACCTTCCATCGACCCAGGACCTGCCCTCCGGCCTACCCCCCGACCTACCCCCCGGCCTACCCAGGGGCCAGGACGGGCCCGAGGGCGCCTACCGGGTGCTGGCCCGGAAGTACCGTCCGACCCGGCTGTCCGAACTGGCCGGCCAGGAGGCGGTGGTCCGGATCCTGACCAACGCCATCGCCCAGGACCGCATCGCCCAGGCCTTCCTGCTGACCGGCGTCCGGGGCACCGGCAAGACGACGACCGCCAGGATCATCGCCCGGGCGCTGAACTGCATCGGTCCCGACGGCGAGGGCGGCCCGACGCCGGCGCCCTGCGGGGTCTGCGCGCACTGCACGGCCATCGCCGAGGACCGCCACGTCGACGTCATCGAGATGGACGCCGCCAGCCGCACCGGCGTGGCCGACATCCGCGAGCTGATCGAAGGCGTCCGTTACCGCCCGGTCTCGGCGCGGCGCAAGATCTACATCATCGACGAAGTCCACATGCTCTCGACCAGCGCCTTCAACGCGTTGCTCAAGACGCTTGAGGAGCCGCCGCCGCACGTGGTCTTCATCTTCGCGACCACAGAGCTGCGCAAGGTGCCGATCACGGTGCAGTCGCGCTGCCAGCGCCTGACCCTGCGCCGGATCGACGAGGCGGTCCTGCGCGACCGCTTCGCCGCCATCGTCGAGCGGGAGGAGGTCGCGGCCGAGCCCGCGGCCATCGCCCTGATCGCCAAGGCGGCCGACGGCTCGGCGCGCGACGGGCTTTCGCTGCTCGACCAGGCCATCGCCCACACCGGCGGCGAGGTAACCGCGGCCCAGGTGGTCGAGATGCTCGGCCTGGCCGACCGGACGCGGATCTTCGACCTCTTCGAGGCGGCATTGCGCGGCAGGCTGCCCGAGGCGCTGGCCCTGCTGAGCGACATGTACGCTTCCGGCGCCGACCCCGCGACCCTGCTGTCCGATCTGCTGGAGCTGACTCATTTCCTCACTCGGGCCAAGGTCGTGCCGGCCATGCTGGAAGATCC
Organism: Kiloniellales bacterium; assembly: GCA_022361275.1. Classification (GTDB taxonomy): domain Bacteria; phylum Pseudomonadota; class Alphaproteobacteria; order Kiloniellales; family JAKSBE01; genus JAKSBE01. The sequence continues at coordinate 2,015 of JAKSBE010000432.1, read as the reverse complement.
CGGCACGCCCGAGGCCGAGCGGACCCGCGGCAAGGCGCTGAGCGAAGGCCTGTCCTTACCGGTGCTGTCCCGGACCTGGCAGGTCCTGCTGAAGGGCCTGCAGGAGACCCAGACGGCCGAGCGGCCTCTGCAGGCGGCCGAGATGGTGCTGATCCGCCTGGCCTACATGAGCGACCTGCCGACGCCGGAAGCCCTGGTCCGCCAGCTCGAGGGCGGGGGCACGGCGGGGACGGGCGCCGGCCCCAAGGCCGAGACGCCGCCGCCCGCGTCCGCGCCGGTTTCCGCCGCCGGCGGCAACGGCGGCGGGGGCGGGACCACGGCCCTGGCCCGTCAGGCGGTGCCCGAGCCGCAGGGCCGCCCCGAGACCCAGGCGCGCGCCGAGGCGCAGCCGGAGGCCGCGGCGGTGCCGGAGAGCTTCGAAGGCCTGGTCCGGCTGTTCTGGGAGCGCAAGGAAGGCCGTCTGGCGGTCCATCTGAGCGACCACGTCCACCTGGTCCGCTACGCCCCGGGCATCCTGGAGTTCCGCCCCGGCGAGCTGGCGCCGCCCAAGCTCGCGGGCACCGTCGGACGCCTGCTGCAGGACTGGACCGGCCGGCGCTGGATGGTCAGCGTCTCTGAGGGCGCGGACGGTGCGCCGACCCTGGCCGAGCAGCGCCAGGCCGCTGCGGCGGCCGAACGCGAAGAGGTGATGAAGCATCCCCTGGTCCAGGCCGCGCTCGAGACTTTCCCCGGCGCCGAGGTCCTGGCCATCCGCCGCAAGGCGGAGGCGGACGCGGATGAAGCCGAACCCGAGCCCCGCGCGGCGCAGGCCGCGCCCAAGGAAGGAGACGCGGAGGCATGAAGAACCTCGGTCAGATGATGAAGCAGGCGCAGGAGATGCAGGCCAAGATGGCCGAGATGCAGCAGAAGCTCTCCGAGGCCGAGATGACCGGCGCCTCCGGCGGCGGCATGGTACAGGTCACCATGAGCGGCAAGGGCGAGCTGCGGGCGGTGAAGATCGATCCCAAGATCGTCGACCCCGGCGAGGTCGAGGTCCTGGAGGATCTGATCGTGGCCGCCGCGGCCGACGCCAAGGCCAAGGTCGAGGCCCACGTCGCCGAAGAGATGAAGAAGCTGACCGGCGGCCTCAACCTCCCGGCCGGCTTCCAGCTGCCCTTCTGAGGCGGGCCGCCGCGGCTGCCCTGGCGCCCCCGACGCTGCCGTGACGACGCTGCCGTGACCAAGAACGAGATCGAGACCCTGATCCAGTTGCTGGCGCGTCTGCCCGGCCTCGGGCCGCGCTCGGCGCGCCGCGCCGCCCTGCACCTCATCGCCAAGCGCGAGCAGCTCCTGCTGCCCCTGGCGTCGGCGCTGCAGCGCACCGGCGAGGCGATCCGGACCTGCAGCCGCTGCGGCAACATCGACACCGCCGATCCCTGCGGGATCTGCGTCGATGCGCGCCGCCAGCCGGGGGTGATCTGCGTGGTCGAGCAGGTCGGCGACCTCTGGGCGCTGGAGCGCAGCGGCGCCTTCAAGGGGCGCTACCACGTCCTGGGCGGCACGCTCTCCGCCCTCGACGGCCGCGGGCCGGCGCAGCTCCGCATCGGGTCCCTGGTCGAGCGCGCCACCGCGCCCGAGGTCGAGGAAGTGATCCTGGCGCTCGGCGCCACGGTCGACGGCCAGACCACCGCCCACTACGTGGCCGAACGCCTGGCGACCAGCGGGGCCGCGGTCACCCGCCTGGCCCACGGCGTGCCGGTCGGGGGCGAGCTGGACTACCTCGACGACGGCACCCTGACCGCCGCCCTCAAGGCCCGCCGCCCGGCCTGAGGGGCGGCGCCTCACGCGCGTCCGGCCTCTCCGGGAGGCTCGCGGCCCCGGCCCGTATCCCTCGGCAAGCGCGCGGCGACGAAGCTCGCCGCCGCAACCAGTCCGAACACGGCAAGCGGCAGGCAGGCCAGGAAGACGGCCCTGGCCGCGACGTCAAGCGACGCGGCGCCCGGGGATTCGTCGATCCCCGCCGCGTTGGCGACAAT
>JAKSBE010000145.1 GCA_022361275.1 Kiloniellales bacterium | reverse complement strand
TGGGGAAGTCGTTACGCCATTCGTGCAGGTCGGAACTTACCCGACAAGGAATTTCGCTACCTTAGGACCGTTATAGTTACGGCCGCCGTTTACCGGGGCTTCGATTCAGAGCTTGCACCCCTCCTCTTAACCTTCCGGCACCGGGCAGGCGTCAGACCCTATACGTCGCCTTGCGGCTTCGCAGAGCCCTATGTTTTTAGTAAACAGTCGCCACCCCCTGGTCTGTGCCCCCCGCCCCTGGTTGCCCAAGGACGGGGCCCCCTTCTCCCGAAGTTACGGGGGCAATTTGCCGAGTTCCTTCAGCATCGTTCTCTCAAGCGCCTTGGTATACTCTACCAGTCCACCTGTGTCGGTTTAGGGTACGGTCACATGTGGAGGCTATTTCCTGGAACGCCTTCGCTGCCAGCCCAAATCCGATAAGGACTGACAACACACGGCATTCGTCACCATCCACTGGCTGGGGAATATTAACCCCATTCCCATCGACTACGGCTTTCGCCCTCGCCTTAGGGGCCGGCTCACCCTGCGCGGATTAGCCTTGCGCAGGAACCCTTGGACTTTCGGCGGGAGTGTTTCTCACACTCCTTGTCGCTACTCATGTCAGCATTCGCACTTCCGATACCTCCAGGATCCCTCACGGGCATCCCTTCACAGGCCTACGGAACGCTCCGCTACCACTCGACCAAGTCGAGTCCGCAGCTTCGGTGAGTGGCTTGAGCCCCGGTACATCTTCGGCGCGGGACAGCTTGTTTAGACCAGTGAGCTATTACGCTTTCTTTAAAGGGTGGCTGCTTCTAAGCCAACCTCCTGGTTGTCTTGGCCGTCCTACATCCTTTCCCACTTAGCCACTACTTAGGGACCTTAGCTGGCGGTCTGGGCTGTTTCCCTTTCGACACCGGACCTTAGCACCCGGTGTCTGTCTGCCGTGCTGCACTCTTCGGTATTCGGAGTTTGGTTAGGTTTGGTAAGGCTCGCGCCCCCCTAGCCCATCCAGTGCTCTACCCCCGAAGGTGAACACACGACGCACTACCTAAATAGTTTTCGCGGAGAACCAGCTATCTCCGAGTTTGATTGGCCTTTCACCCCTAACCACAGGTCATCCCAAGACTTTTCAACGTCTCCGGGTTCGGTCCTTCAGTGCGTGTTACCGCACCTTCAACCTGCCCATGGCTAGATCACTCGGTTTCGGGTCTGATCCCACGAACTCTACGCCCTATTCAGACTCGCTTTCGCTGCGCCTACGCCTAGCGGCTTAAGCTTGCTCGTAAGACCAACTCGCTGACCCATTATGCAAAAGGTACGCGGTCACCGCTGCCATTTCCGAAGAAACGGCACGGCTCCCACTGATTGTAGGCATCCGGTTTCAGGTTCTCTTTCACTCCCCTCGTCGGGGTGCTTTTCACCTTTCCCTCACGGTACTTGTTCGCTATCGGTCACCAAGGAGTACTTAGGCTTGGAGGGTGGTCCCCCCAC
>JAKSBE010000389.1 GCA_022361275.1 Kiloniellales bacterium | reverse complement strand
TGTCCGGCGGCGAGCAGCAGATGCTGGCCATCGCCCGCGCCCTGATGGGGCGGCCGCGGCTGCTGCTGCTGGACGAGCCCTCGCTCGGCCTGGCGCCGATGATCGTCAAGCAGATCTTTGCGGTGATCCGGCGGATCAACAGGGAACAGGGCATGACCGTCCTGCTGGTCGAGCAGAACGCCTTCCATGCCCTGCGGCTCGCGGACAGGGGCTACGTCATGGCCAACGGCCAGATCGTGATGCAGGGCAGCGGCGCCGAGCTGCTGGCCGACGAGGAGGTCCGCAAGGCCTACCTCGAAGGCGGCGCCTCGGTGGCCTGACGGAGAGGGGACCTGAGATGGAGGAGATCCTGGGCACCTCGCTGCCGGTCTTCATCGGCCTGACGCTCTTCGTCATGGGCTTCTGCGCCTACATGACCGGCGTCGCCCTGGCGAAGACCTGGCGGCAGGTCTGGCAGGCCTTGCCCTATTGCCTGCTGCTCGGCTTCGCCGACCGCTTCCTCGTCTGGAGCCTCTTCGGGGGCGAGCTGCTGCTCTTCTCCGGCTATCTCGTCCACACGGCGCTGCTGCTGCTGATCTGCCTTTTCGCCTACCGGACAACCTACGTGCGCCAGATGCTGACCCAGTACCCTTGGCTCTACGAGCGCAGCGGATTGTTGAACTGGAGGGAGAAGAAAAGCCTTTAAGGCTATGTAGAGAAAAGAAACTGTTCCAGTTGAAGCGATTGTTTAGCATGGTAGAATGTCGTCCAGCGTCCGGCCGCTGAGGCCGGGAAGGGATGACCTTCATGCAAGATGGCGGCTAGAGCCGCCAACCCTTCATGAAAGCAGGGAGCAATCCATAGATGCGGAACTTCAAGAGTACGCTGATCGCGGCGGCTGCCTTGACGATCGTCAGCACCGGCTCGGCAAGTGCGGAAATCAAGATCTCCACCGTCGGCCCCATGACCGGGCAATATGCCTCCTTCGGCGAGCAGATGAGGCGCGGCGCCGAGATGGCGGTCAAGGACATCAACGCCGCCGGCGGCGTCCTCGGCCAGGAGCTGCAGCTTCTCGTCGAAGACGATGCCTGTGATCCCAAGCAGGCGGTCGCGGCCGCGAACAAGCTGGCCAGCGAAGGCGTCGCCTTCGTCGCCGGCCACTTCTGCTCCGGTTCCTCGATCCCGGCCTCCGACGTCTACGCGGAAGAGAACATCCTGCAGATCTCGCCGGCCTCGACCAATCCGCAGCTCACCGAGCGTGGCATGGCCAACGTCTTCCGGGTCTGCGGCCGCGACGACCAGCAGGGCGTGGTCGCCGGCAAGTTCATGGCCGAGACCTTCAAGGGCAAGAAGGTCGCGATCCTTCACGACAAGACCGCCTACGGCAAGGGCCTCGCCGACGAGACCAAGAAGAACATGAACGAGGCCGGCCTGCAGGAGGCGATGTACGAGGCCTACACCGCCGGTGAGAAGGACTACTCGGCGCTGGTCTCCAAGATGAAGGCGGCCGGTATCGACGTCTTCTACGTCGGCGGTTACCACACCGAGGCGGGCCTGATGATCCGCCAGGCGCACGAGCAGGGCTACAAGCCGCAGCTGGTCTCCGGCGACGCCCTGGTCACCGACGAGTACTGGAAGATCACCGGCGACGCCGGTGCCGGCACCCTGATGACCTTCAGCCCGGACCCGCGCAAGAACGCGGTCGCGGCCCCGCTGGTCCAGCGCTTCCGTGACGCCAACTACGAGCCGGAGGGCTACACGCTCTACACCTACGGCGCCATCCAGGCCTGGGCCCAGGCGGCCGAGAAGGCCGGTTCGGTCGACACCGATGCTCTGATCAAGACGCTGAAGAGCGAGACCTTCGACACCGTTCTCGGCAACATCGGCTTCGACCAGAAGGGTGATGTCACCGCCCCGGGCTACGTCTGGTACGTCTGGAACGACGGCGAGTACGGTTACAAGTAAGCCGCCGCGCGACGGTCACTGATCTCGCAAAACCGGCCCGGCGTCAGACGCCGGGCCGGTTCCGTTTTCTTCGCTCGGCTGCTGGTCTGCCCGGCCCGTCTGTCCGCTTCGGGCGCCGACGGCGGCCGCCGGATGCCGAGCCGGCGAGTCAGCCGTGACCGTTCGGCTTGCCCGAGGGATGTCCCTTTCTGACGACACTGCCGAGGCCCATCTTGCGGGCGAAATCGGCGCGCTCCTTCGCGTAGTTGGGGGCCACCATCGGGTAGTCCGAGGGCAGGCCCCACTTGCTCCTGTATTCGGCAGGAGTCATGCCGTAGGTGGACCGCAGATGTCGCTTCAACATCTTGAACTTGCGGCCGTCCTCCAGACAGACTAAGAAGTTCGACCTGATCGACTCCTCGATGGGGACCGCCGGCTTGCGGTGTTCTCGGCTCGCTTGGTTGTTGAGGTCTGCCAGGGAGTTGCGAACGAGCTCGATGACGACGGGGAGTTCTCCGACTGGCAAGGAGTTGTTGCTGGTGTAGGCAGCCACGAGGGTCGCGGTCAGCCGAAGTAACTCGGCGTCGGATGCGCGGTCTGCCTGACCTGGATTTTCAGCGGTCTGATCCTGACTGCTCTTGGCCATTATTTCGTTGCCCACTAATCAACCTAAGATTGCAGAAACTTGCACACTGCGGCAGCTCTAGTCAATTCCTCCGCTTGGCCTAGAGCACGATGATGTGCGCTCCGTCGAGCCGGTATCCGGACTGTGCTCTAACCTATTGAAAGTTAAAGAAACCCAGAAGTGCGGCCGAGCTCGGCTTCAAATCATTCCGCCTTGGGCTCTCCGGGCTCGGCACCGCTTCCCGCCGTCCGGCCCGGTGGCGGGATTCGCTGCGGGCCGGCTGCGCTCAGGGCCTGCTGCGCTCAGGGCCTGCTGGCCCTTCGAGACCTTGTGGTGGCTTTTCACCTCACCGCGACATCTGGTATGATCATCACCCTCGGAAGCGCCGGCCGCCTGTCAGCTGGATGCGGCCGATTATGCACCCCAAAGCCACAGAGTCCTGAATGACGCAGCAGATCATCGCCCTGGCCTCGGACCATGCCGGCTATGCCCTCAAGGCTCTGCTCAAGGAAGAGCTCGAGCGCCAGGGCTACGAGGTCCTGGATCTCGGGACCGATGGTCCCGAGTCGGTCGACTACCCGGATTTCGGCCATGCCATGGGCCAGGCTCTCGAAGCGGGACGCGCGGAGCGCGGGGTCCTGGTTTGCGGCAGCGGGATCGGGATCTCGATCGCGGCCAACCGCCACCCCGTCGTCCGCGCCGCGCTCTGCCACGACGAGACCTCGGCGCGCTTGGCGCGTGCGCACAACGACGCCAACGTCCTGGCCCTCGGCGCGCGCCTGATCGGGGCGGAGGTCGCGAAAAGCTGCCTGATGGTCTTTCTTGCGACGGAGTTCGAGGGCGGTCGCCACGTAAGACGGGTCGCCAAGCTGGGCTGAACGCCAACAAGGGAGGGATTTAGAGGAAATGTCCGCACTCGACGCCGCTGCGAAGGAGCCCTCGGCCGGCAGCTTCTTCTCGGCCGGGTTGGCCGAGACCGACCCCGAGCTCGCCGCCGCGATCGCGGACGAGTTGCGCCGCCAGCAGGATCAGATCGAGCTGATCGCCTCCGAGAACATCGTCTCGCGCGCCGTGCTCGAGGCGCAGGGCTCGGTCCTGACCAACAAGTACGCCGAGGGCTATCCCGGTCGGCGCTACTACGGCGGCTGCGCATACGTCGACGTGGTCGAGGGCCTGGCCATCGAGCGGGCCAAGACGCTCTTCGGCTGCGATTTCGCCAACGTGCAACCCCATTCCGGCGCCCAGGCCAACCAGTGCGTGCTGCTCGGGCTCTGCAAGCCGGGCGACGTGATCCTGGGCATGTCGCTGGCCGCCGGCGGGCACCTGACCCACGGTGCGCCGCCCAACCTTTCGGGCAAGTGGTTCAAGGCGGTGCAGTACGGCGTTCGCCGGGAGGATGCCCTGGTCGACTTCGACGAGGTCGAGCGGCTGGCGCGCGAGCACAAGCCGCGCCTGATCATCGCCGGTGGCTCGGCCTATCCGCGGGTCATCGACTTCGCCCGCTTCCGGCAGATCGCCGAGTCCGTCGGTGCCTACTTCCACGTCGACATGGCGCATTTCGCCGGCCTGGTCGCCGGCGGCGCTCATCCCAGCCCGCTGCCGCACGCCCACGTGGTGACCACGACGACGCACAAGACCCTGCGCGGCGGGCGCGGCGGCATGGTCCTGTCGAACGATCTGGATCTGGGCAAGAAGATCAACTCAGCGGCCTTCCCGGGCCTGCAGGGCGGGCCGCTGATGCACGCCATCGCCGGCAAGGCGGCGGCGCTGGGCGAATGCCTGCAGCCGGCGTTCAAGACCTATGCCCGAACGGTGGTCGAGAACGCCCGGGCCTTGGCGGCGACCCTGGTGGAGGGCGGCCTGGACATCGTGACCGGAGGCACCGACAGCCATCTCGTCCTGGTCGATCTGCGGCCCAAGGGCCTCACCGGCAAGCAGGCGGAGGAGAGCCTCGACCGCGCCGGCATCACCTGCAACAAGAACGGGATCCCCTTCGATCCGGAGAAACCGACGGTGACCTCGGGTGTCCGTCTGGGCACCCCGGCCGGGACCACCCGCGGCTTCGGGCCGGCGGAGTTCCGCCAGGTCGGCGCGTTGATCGGCCGGGTGCTGGACGGCTTGGCCGCCAATCCCGAGGACAACGCGGCCGTCGAGCAGGCGGTCCGCGCCGAGGTGCGCGCGCTTTGCCGCAGGTTCCCGATCTATCCGGGACTCTGAGACGGCCGGCGCCGTGAGCGAAGGCCGAGACTGAAGGGGAGGTCAGCTTTGGGGGGCAGGACTCATGCGTTGCCCGTTCTGCGGTAACGAAGACACCCAGGTCAAGGATTCGCGGCCGACCGAGGACAACTCGGCGATCCGCCGCCGCCGCCAGTGCCCGAACTGCGGCGCCCGCTTCACCACCTTCGAGCGGGTGCAGCTGCGCGAGCTGACGGTGGTCAAGGGTACCGGCCAGCGCGAGCCCTTCGACCGGGACAAGCTCCTGCGCTCCATGATGATCGCCCTGCGCAAGCGGCCGGTGGACGCGGAGCGGACCGAGCGCGTGGTCAACGGCCTGGTCCGCCGCCTCGAGAGCTCGGGCGAGAGCGAGATCCCGAGCAAGCTGATCGGCGAGATGGTGATGGACGCCCTGGCCAGCCTCGACCCTGTCGCCTACGTGCGCTTCGCCTCGGTCTACCGGAACTTCCGCGAGGCCCGCGACTTCGAGGAATTCGTTGGCAAGCTCGGCACCGACGGCGACTGATCCGCTCGACCTCAGGGAGATGCGCGGCGCCCTGACGCTGGCCCGGCGCGGGCTCGGGCGGGTCGCGCCCAATCCGGCGGTCGGCTGCGTCATCGCCAGGGACGGCAAGGTCCTGGGCCGCGGCTGGACCCAGCCCGGCGGCCGGCCCCATGCCGAGACCGAGGCCCTGGCCAGGGCCGGCGCCGCGGCCGAGGGGGCGACCGCCTACGTCACCCTGGAGCCCTGCTCCCATCACGGCAAGACGCCGCCCTGCGACAAGGCCCTGATCGCCGCCGGCATCGCGCGCTGCGTGATCGCGCTGGAGGACCCGGACCCGCGGGTGGCCGGGCAGGGGATCGCCCATCTGAAGGCGGCGGGCGTCGCCGTCGAGCTCGGGCTCTGCCGGGCGGAGGCCGAGGCGGTCAACGCCGGCTACCTCCTGCAGCGCCGCGAGGGCCGGCCTCTGGTCGCGCTCAAGCTGGCCACCACCCTGGACGGCCGGATCGCGACCGCGGCCGGCGAGAGCAAGTGGATCACCGGCGAGGCGGCGCGGGCCCGGGCGCACCTGCTCCGCGCTCGGCACGACGCGGTGCTGGTCGGGGCCGGCACCGCCCTGGCCGACGACCCGCGCCTCGACGTCCGCCTGCCCGGGCTGGAGGCGGTCCGGCCGCTGCGCGTCGTGCTCGACGGCAGCCTCCGCCTCCCGCCGTCCCACGACCTCGTGGCGCAGGCCGGGTCGCGGCCGAGCTGCCTGGTGACCGGCGCCGACCTGGCCGAGGCGCGCCTGGCACCCTATCGGGACGCGGGGCTGCGGATCCTCCAGGTCGGGCGCGACCCCCGGGGCCGGCTCGATCTGCCGGAAGCCCTGCGGGCCCTGGGCGGCCTCGGGCTGACCCGCATCCTGGTCGAGGGGGGCGGGCGCCTGGCCGCGGGGCTGCTGAAGACCGGACTGGTCGACGAGCTCTACTGGTTTCGCGCAGCCAAGGTCATCGGCGGCGACGGCCGTCCCGCGGTCGGCGAGCTCGGTCTCCAGAAGCTCGCGGCGGCGCCGGGCTTCGCCCGTCTCGGGCTCGAGACCCTGGGCGGCGACGTGCTGGAAACCTTCCGTCGAAGCGCCTAAGTTCGGCCCATGTTCACAGGGATCATCACCGATCTCGGGCGCCTGCGCGCGGTCACGCCGGGCGGCGACAGCCGCCTGGTGATCGAGACCGCCTACGACACCGCGGGCATCGAGATCGGCGCCTCGATCGCCTGTTCCGGCACCTGCCTGACCGTGGTCGAGACCGGGCCGGACTGCTTCGCCGTCGACGTCTCGGCGGAGACCCTGGCCCGGACCACCCTCGGCGATTGGCAGCCGGGTCATCCGATCAACCTCGAACGCTCGCTCCGGCTCGGCGACGAACTGGGCGGGCACCTCGTCTCCGGCCACGTCGACGCGACCGCCGATATCCTCGAGCGTCGGCCCGAAGGCGACAGCCAGCGTTTCGTCTTCCGGGCGCCGGCCGAGGTCGCGCCCTTCATCGCGTCCAAGGGCTCGGTCGCCCTGGACGGGGTCTCTCTGACCGTCAACGAGGTCGAGGACGAGCCGGACGGCAGGGTCAGGTTCGGCGTCAACATCATTCCCCATACCGCCGAAAACACGAGCTTTGGCGCGGCGCAGCCCGGGCAGAGCGTGAATCTGGAAATCGACATGCTGGCGCGCTACCTTCGGCGCCAGCTTGGCAGGCAGGATTGAACCCGGTGTCACACCCCCAGCAGGAGCCCTGGCGCGCCACCTTTGGCGAGATCAAGGCCTCCATCGACGAGATCATCGAGGAGGCCCGCAACGGCCGCATGTTCATCCTGGTCGACGACGAGGACCGGGAGAACGAAGGCGATCTCGTGATCCCCTCCCAGATGGCGACCCCGGATGCGATCAACTTCATGGCCAAGTACGGCCGTGGCCTGATCTGCCTGGCTCTCGAGCGGCAGCGGGCCGATGACCTGCGGCTGCCGCGCATGGAGCAGCGCAACGAGAGCCGCCACGCGACCGCCTTCACGGTCTCGATCGAGGCCCGGCACGGGGTGACCACCGGGATCTCGGCGCCGGATCGGGCGCGCACCGTGGCGATCGCCATCGATCCCTCGGCCGGCCCGGACGAGCTCTCCATGCCGGGTCACGTCTTTCCCGTGATCGCCCGCGACGGCGGGGTCCTGATGCGCACCGGACACACCGAGGCCGCCGTGGATCTCGCCCGCCTCGCCGGGCTCTATCCCTCGGGGGTGATCTGCGAGATCATGAACGACGACGGCACCATGGCGCGGCGCGACGACCTGATCGGCTTCGCCCAGCGCCACGGCCTCAAGATCGCGACCATCGCCGACCTGATCGCCTACCGCCTGCGCAACGACAAGATCGTCGAGCGCCGCGCCTTCGGCAAGTTCGAGAGCCGCCACGGCGGCGACTTCGAGATGACGGTCTACACCAGCGCCGTGACCGGCACCGAGCACGTTGCCCTGACCAAGGGCCGGATCGACGACTCGGCGCCGGTTCTGGTCCGGGTCCATGCCCTCAGCGTGTTGGACGACGTCCTGGGCGACCTGTCGAGCGGTCGCGGCGGCGAGCTGCAGGCGGCCATGCGGATTATCGCCGAGGCGGAGCGCGGGGTCGTGGTGCTGATTCGGGAGGCCATGATGGCCAACCTGGCGCGCGAACTCGAGGAGCGCGAGGCCCACAGCCAGCCGCCGATGGCCGAACTGAGGGACTACGGCCTCGGCGCGCAGATCCTGCTTGACCTGGGCGTGCGGGAGATGATCCTGCTGCACAACACCCGCCACACGTTCATCGGGCTGGACGGCTACGGCCTCAAGGTCGTCGGCCAGCAGCCGGTCAAGGTCGAAGGAAGCCAAGCTTGAGCGAAACGCCCCATCTCCTGATCGTCGAGTCGCGCTACTACGAAGACGTGGCCGCCGAGCTGCTCAAGGGCACCACCGCCGAACTGGAGGCCGTCGGCGCCACCAGCGAACGGATCGAGGTGCCCGGCGCCTTCGAGATCCCGGCGGCGATCCGCATGGCGATCCGCTCGATGGATTTCTACGCCGGCCGGCGCCGCTTCGACGGCTACATCGCGCTGGGCTGCGTGATCCGCGGCGAGACCACGCACTACGACTACATCTGCACGGAGAGCGCCCGCAAGCTCCAGGATCTGGCGGTGAACTACACCCTGGCCCTGGGCTACGGCATCCTCACCTGCGAGACCCACGACCAGGCGATGGAGCGCGCCGCCGTGAACCGCAAGAACAAGGGCGGCGACGCGGCCCGCGCCTGTCTGGCGATGATCGGCGTCAAGCAGCGCTTTCGCCTCTTTCCGAGGTAGGTCGCCTTGGCCCGAAGCGAATCGAGATCCAAGGCCTTCAGCCGCCGGCGGCACATGGCGCGCCTCGCCGCTGTGCAGGCGCTCTACCAGGCGGAAATCACCGGACAGCGCCCGGCCGCCGTCGTGCTCGAGTTCCACAAGCACCGGCGGGGCGAGGTCATCGACGGGGTCAGCTTCCAGGATCTCGACGAGGATCTTTTCAACGAGCTGGTGGTCGCGGTGAGCCAGGAGCCCGAGGCGCTGGACGCACTGCTGTCCCAGGCGCTGTCCGCCGATTGGCCGGTCGGGCGGCTCGAACGCCTGCTGCGGATCATCCTGCGCCTCGGCGCCTACGAGCTGCGGTCGCGCCCCAAGGTGCCGGTCGGCGTGATCATCAACGAATGCCTCGACTTGGCGCACGCCTTCTACGACGGCAAGGAGCCCGGCATGGTCAACGGGGTGCTCGACCGCCTGGCGAAGACGCTGCGCAGACCCGAGGCCGCCGCCGGCGGGGAGGCGCGGCGGGCGGGAAGGGGCTGAGAGGCGAGAGGAATGGCCGCCGAGTTCGAGCTGATCGAGACCTATCTGGCGCCCCTGACGTCCGGCCATGCCGGCGCCTTCGGGCTCAAGAACGATGCCGCCGTCTTCTCCGGCGGAGGGGACAAGTCCGTCGTCGTCACCGCGGACACCCTGGTCCAGGGCGTGCACTTTCTGGCCGAGGATCCGCCCGAACTCGTGGCGCGGAAGCTGCTGCGGGTCAATCTCTCCGACATTGCGGCCATGGGCGGCAAGCCTTTCGGCTATCTGCTCTCGGTGGCGCTGCCCCCCGACTCGGGCGAGGCCTGGTTCGCCGGCCTGGCCCGCGGGCTGGCCGAGGATCAGGCCGCTTTCCGCGTCGGCCTCCTGGGCGGCGACACCGTCTCGACCGTCGGGCCGCCGGTCCTGTCCCTGACCGCCCTCGGCCGGGTCTCCGGCGACCGGGTGCTGCGGCGCGACGGTGCCCGGGCCGGCGACGACCTCTATGTCTCCGGCAGCATCGGCGACGCGGCGCTGGGGCTCCTGGTCCTGCAGGACCGGCTCGCGGAGGTTCCGGAGGCCGCTGGCCGGGCGCTGGCCGAGCGCTATCGCGTGCCGCAGCCGCGCCTGGAGCTGGGTCAGGCTCTGGCTGAGGGCGGCTTCGCGCGGACCGCGATCGACGTCTCCGACGGCCTGGTCGCCGACCTCGAGCACCTGGCGCGCGGCGCCCGCCTGGCCGCCGAGCTCTGGGCCGCCGAGATCCCCGTTTCGCCGGCCGCCCTCGAGCTTCTCGCAACGGCTCCGGAGCAACTGGAGACGGTCCTGACCGGCGGCGACGACTACGAGCTGCTGTTCTCGGCCCGCGAGTCGCAGCGGGAGAGCCTGTCCGAGCTCGCCCAGCAGCTCGACCTGCCGATCACCCGCATCGGTCGTTTCTCGAAGGGCGAGGGGGTCTCGGTCCTCGGCCACGACGGCGCGCCCCTGGCGCTGTCCCGGAGCGGCTGGGTCCATCTTCGAGACGATTCGAAAAAAACGTCTTAATGATCTGAATAGCATGAATTTTCTTGGATCGGCACCGTGCCCCGACGGCTCCGCTGCCGACCTTCATGGTTTATTCAGACCTGGCGCCTTGACTGTCCCGCGGTGCCGCCTTCGGCCGAACAGCCTGGGAAGACATGAAGCGCCTGCCGGTCATCCTTGTCCTTGTCCTGCTCCTCGCCGGCGGCGGCGGAGGTGCTTGGTGGTACATGAACCGCGACGCCGAAGCGCCCGGGGTGGGGCCCCCTGCCGAGGCGGGGCGCTTGCCGAGCTTCGTCAAGATCGATCCGATCGTCCTGCCGCTGATCCAGCAGAACGAGGTCACCCGCTTCGTCACCGTGGTGATCACCCTGGAGATGCCGGTCGACGACGCGACCCTGCAGGTCGAGCTGGTCAAGCCGCGGCTGATGGACGCGCTCTTCACCGAGCTGCACAGCCTCTTCGGCATGAGGATGGTGCGCGAGCAGGGCCCCGATTCGCCCCTGGTCAGGCAGCGCGTGAAGCTGGTGAGCGAGCGGATCCTCGGGCCCGGCACGGTCGATGCCGTGCTGGTGCAGGGGGTCTCGAAGCAGCGCCCGGGCAGCGGCTGAGCCGCGCCGGCCCGGCTTGCCACGGCCGCCGCCTTCTGGCATTTTCCGCGCGCATTTCTCCCTGGTCTTAGGGATATATGGGGGTGCCGGTGCGTTCTGGGCCGGCTCGTTCTGCAAAAAGGACTGCGACACAATGTCGATCGAGCTGATACTCGTCATCGCCTGCGGCCTGCTGGCCGTTCTCTACGGTATCGTTACCTCCCGCTCGGTTCTGGCCGCCAGCGCGGGCAACGCGCGGATGCAGGAGATCGCCGGTGCCATCCAGGAGGGCGCGCGGGCCTACCTCAATCGGCAGTACGCGACCATCCTGGTCGTCGGCATCGTGATCTTCGCGGTGATCTGGTACCTGCTGGGCCTGAAGGTCGGCATCGGCTTCCTGATCGGCGCCCTGCTGTCCGGCGCCGCCGGCTACATCGGCATGAGCGTCTCGGTCCGCGCCAACGTGCGGACGGCGGAGGCGGCGCGCCAGGGCCTGGCCCAAGGCCTGCGCATCGCGTTCCAGGCCGGCGCGGTGACCGGCATGCTGGTCGCCGGCTTGGCGCTGCTGGGAGTCGCCGGCTATTACCTGATCCTGATCGAGACCGGCACCCAGGGCCGGGAACTGGTCGACGCGCTGGTGGCCCTGGGCTTCGGCGCCTCGCTGATCTCTATCTTCGCCCGTCTGGGCGGGGGCATCTTCACCAAGGGCGCCGACGTCGGCGCCGACCTTGTGGGCAAGGTCGAGGCCGGCATCCCCGAAGACGATCCCCGCAACCCCGCCGTGATCGCCGACAACGTGGGCGACAACGTCGGCGACTGCGCCGGCATGGCCGCCGACCTCTTCGAGACCTACGCCGTGACCGTGGTCGCCACCATGGTCCTGGCCTCGATCTTCTTCGCCGGCCAGGCGGTGATGACGGACCTGATGCTCTACCCGCTGATGATCGGCGGGGTCTGCATCGTGACCTCGGTGATCGGTACCTACTTCGTGCGACTGGGGGCGTCGCAGAGCATCATGGGAGCGCTCTACAAGGGCTTCATCGCCTGCGCCGTGCTCTCGGCCATCGCGCTTTGGCCGATCACCGATTGGATCGTTGGCACGGATACGGTCCTGCAGGTCGGCAATCGCAGCTTCGATGGTCTCTCGCTCTACTACTGCGGCCTGATCGGCCTGGTCGTCACCGGGGCGATCATCTGGGTGACCGAGTACTACACCGGCACCGACTACCGTCCGGTGCGCAGCGTCGCCAAAGCCTCGGTCACCGGGCACGCGACCAACGTGATCCAGGGGCTTGCGGTCTCCATGGAGGCGACCGCGGTCCCGGCGATCATCATCTCCGCCGGCATCATCGGCACCTACCTGCTGGCCGGGCTCTTCGGCATCGCCATCGCGGTGACCACCATGCTCGCCCTGGCTGGCATGGTCGTGGCACTGGACGCCTACGGCCCGGTCACGGACAACGCCGGCGGCATCGCCGAGATGGCCGAGCTCGAGGGCGACGTCCGCAACACCACCGACGCCCTGGACGCGGTGGGCAACACGACCAAGGCGGTGACCAAGGGCTATGCCATCGGCTCCGCCGGCCTGGGCGCGCTGGTGCTCTTCGCGGCCTATACCGAGGACCTCAAGTTCTTCGCCGCGAACGCCGCCCAGTTCCCCTTCTTCGAGGGGGTCCAGGTGAACTTCGCCTTGTCCAATCCCTATGTCGTGGTCGGCCTCTTCATCGGTGGCCTGCTGCCCTTCCTCTTCGGGGCCATGGGCATGATGGCGGTCGGCCGGGCCGGCGGCGCGGTGGTCGAAGAGGTCCGCCGCCAGTTCCGCGAGATCGCGGGCATCATGGAAGGCACCGGCAAGCCGGAGTACGGCCGCTGCGTCGACATGCTGACCAAGGCCGCGATCAAGGAGATGATCATCCCGTCGATGCTGCCGGTGCTGTCGCCGGTGGTGCTGTTCTTCGTCATGTGGGGCATCGGCGGCAAGGACGCCGCCCTGTCGTCGGTCGGCGCGATGCTGCTCGGCGTCATCGTCACCGGGCTTTACGTCGCCATCTCCATGACCGCCGGCGGCGGCGCCTGGGACAATGCCAAGAAGTACATCGAGGACGGCAACCTCGGCGGCAAGGGCTCCGAGGCGCACAAGGCGGCGGTGACCGGCGATACCGTCGGCGATCCCTACAAGGACACCGCCGGCCCGGCCGTCAACCCGATGATCAAGATCACCAACATCGTCGCGCTGCTTCTGCTAGCGGTGCTGGCGCACGTCTGAGGCGGGCTGGCCGAGGGCCGAACTCCGGAATCGACAAAGCACCGGTGGCCGCCAGATCAAAAGGCCGCCGGGGCTTCCTCGCGAAAGGGTTCTCGAAAGGCCGGCTGGCTACTGGCCGCGCTGGTCGGTACCGGCACCCGTGAAGCGGCCGATGTTGCCGAAGAGCTGCTGGAACACCGAGAGCGTCTTGCCTTCTGTCGGCGTAACTCGGTCGACGGGGTCGACCTCGCGGCTGTCGTTGAGAGTGTAGACCTTCTTCTCGTCGACCCGGCCGTCGTCGGTGAAGGACACGACCAGGACGTTGCGCTCCAGGATCTCGGGTTCGAAGAAGGCCACCGTCTCCGACCTGGATCCGATATAGTACCAGCGGTTTTCCTCGAAGGTGGAAACGGCCGATGGCGAGCCCAGCATGCCGAGCACGTCCTGCTGATTGTGGATGCCCGGTTGGATGCCCTCGACGATCTCCTTGTCGGGCAGGTTGCCGTGGGTGTTGAGGCCCGAGGAGCAGGCCCCGAGGCCGAGGAGCCCGAGGCCGATCGCCACGCTTCCGATCGCCCGTCTTGCCTTGCTTTGCTTGCCCATACCTTGCGCTTCCCTTGAGCGGCTTCGAGCTGCTTTCGATACTTGATTAAACCCAAGCGGCGCGGCAATGCAAGGGGGCAGGAGCTCGGCAATCAGGGAAGGCATAGGGAAATGATCCTGGATTCGCTCTTCGGGCGTAGCCCGGGCAAGGAGGCCGCGGCGGCGCTCTATGAGGCGGTCGTCGCCCAGTCCCGGCAGCCGCCTTTCTACCTGGTATGCGGCCTGCCGGACAGCCTCGACGGCCGCTTCGAGATGATCGCCTTGCACAGCTTCATCGTGCTCCGGCGCCTGAAGGCCCTGGGGCCGGAGGCCGACGCGCTCGCCCAGGACTTCGTCGACACCCTGGTTCTCGACCTCGACCGCAGCCTGCGCGAGATGGGGGTCGGGGACCTGGGCGTCGGCAAGCGGGTGAAGCGCATGGCGGCGGGTTTCCACGGCCGCATCAGCGCCTACGACACCGGCCTGGCTGCCGGCTCCGACGAACTCGAGGCCGCCGTTCGGCGGAACGTCTTCGGCACCACCAGCCCCGAGCCCTGGCAGGTCTCGGCCGTGGCGTCCTATCTGCGGCGGGAGGTCGAGGCTGCGCCCGACCCCGGGCTCCTGTCCGGCAAGGTGGGCTTCGGGCCGCCGCCGGCGCGTGACTGAGTCGGATGGAGGCCGGCAAAGGATTTGACCTGTCCGGGGGGCTTCCCTAAGGTGCGGCGCTTCCCAGAAGGTGCATCCGGACGGTAACGCATGGCTGACCGCGACAGGTCTGACAGCGAGTTTTTTCGGCCTTTCGCCGTCGATTCCCTGGGCGAGGCGGAGCTCGCCCGGGAGATCGAGGCCGGGCCCGCGGAGTGCCAGGCCGTGGCCCGACGGCTCGGGCTGGAGAGTCTCTCCGGCCTGCGGGCGCGCTTTCGTCTGGCCCGTGCCGGGGGCGGCGCTCTGGTCCGGGTCTTGGGGCATTTCGAGGCCGACGTGGTACAGCTCTGCGTCGTCTCCCTGGAGCCGGTTGGGCAGCATCTTGCGGAGGACTTCGGCGTGACCTATAGCTTGGCGCCGGTTTCGACGCAGGACGACCTGGAGTTGACCCTGGCCGACGAGGATCTCCCCGAGGAGGCTCTGGACGGGATCATCGACCTGGGAGAGGCGGCGGTCCAGCAACTGGCGATCGCCTTGGATCCCTATCCGCGGCGGCCGGACGCCGAGGTGCCGGCCGCCCTGAGTCCTGCGGAAAACGGGCCGCTCGGCCCCTTCGCGGCACTCGCGAAACTGAAGGGCGACAAGCAGGCTTAATCGAAATTTAACCCTGTGCGTCGTGGTGTGTAACCAACCGGCAACGGGGTTGCGGAGAGCTTATCTTTCTGCGTATAAGCGCGACTCCGCGGGCCCGTTCGAACTGTGAGATTTGAGACATGGCCGTTCCGAAGAAGAAAGTCTCCCGCTCCCGGCGCGACATGCGCCGTTCCCACGACGGGCTGCCGTCGGCCGGACCCAACGAGTGCCCGAACTGCGGCGAGATGAAGCTGCCGCACCACGTCTGCGCGGCCTGCGGCTACTATGACGGCCGCGAGGTCGTGGACGTCGAGGCCATCTGACGGCGCCCGCCCGTCGGCAGGAGGCCTGGGGCGGGGGTTCCAGAGACTCGAGAAGCGGGGATTTATCGCCCTTGCAATCCGGCATCACCATTGCTCTAGACGCCATGGGTGGCGACCACGCACCGCGCATGGTTTTGAGCGGTGCCAATATCGCCAGGAAACGCTTTCCCGACGTCCGCTTCATCTTCTTCGGGCGTGAAGACGAGCTGCGCCCGCAGCTCGACAAGCTGAAGCCCTTGGCGGCGATCAGCACGATCGTCCATAGCGACCAGGTGGTGAGCCCCGGGGACCGGCCCAAGACGGTCGTGCGCCAGGGGCGGGACTCGAGCATGGGCCTCGCCATCCGCGCGGTCAAGGAGGGCAAGGCGGTGGGTGCGGTCTCGGCCGGCAACACCGGGGCCCTGATGGGCCTAGCCTACTTCGTCCTGCGTACCCTGCCCGGGATCGATCGGCCCGCGATCGCCTCCTTCATGCCCACCCAGCGCGCCGAATCGGTCATGCTGGACCTGGGCGCCAACGTGCACTGCGATGCCACCAACCTGGTCGACTTCGCGGTCATGGGCAATGTCTTCGCCCGCACCGTTCTCGGCCTGCAGACGCCGAGCGTCGGGCTGCTGAACGTCGGCTCGGAAGAGACCAAGGGCCACGAGGCGCTCTGGGAGGCGGCGGAGATCCTGCGTCAGGCCGGGCTGCCCGGCCGCTTCCACGGCTTCATCGAAGGCGACGACATCGCCAAGGGCACCGTCGACGTGATCGTCACCGACGGTTTCACCGGCAACATCGCCCTCAAGACCGCGGAAGGCACGGCGAAGCTGCTCAGCGAGTACATCCGCCAGACCTTCAAGAGTTCCTTCCTGGCCCGGATCGGCTATCTCTTCGCCCGCGGCGCCCTGCGCAAGCTGCGCCAGCGGACCGACCCGCGGCGCTACAACGGCGCCATGTTCCTCGGGCTGAACGGGATCGTCGTGAAGAGCCACGGCGGTACCGATGCCCTGGGCTTCGCCAACGCCATCGGCGTCGCCGTCGACATGGCCCGGCACGGGATCCTGGAGAAGATCACGGCCGACTTCGCCGGCCTGTCCCGGACCGTTCCCGCGCAGACTTCGCCCGAAGGGCAGGCGGCGGCGCTGTGAGGCATCTGCGCGCGCAGGTCGTCGGCTGCGGGGCCTATCTGCCCGAGCGGGTGGTGAGCAACGAGGAGCTCAGCCACCGCCTCGACACCTCCGACGAGTGGATCCGCCAGCGCACCGGCATCTGCGAGCGGCGCATCGCGGCCGACGACGAGCACACCTCGCACCTCGGCCTGCAGGCGGCCAGGGCCGCGCTCGAGGCGGCGGGCTTCGGCGCCGGCGACATCGACCTGATCATCGTCGCGACCTCGACCCCCGACCAGACCTTCCCGGCGACGGCGACCCGGATCCAGGCGGAGCTGGGTATGACCCGGGGCGCCGCCTTCGACGTCCAGGCGGTCTGCAGCGGCTTCGTCTACGCCCTGGCCGTGGCCGACAACTTCATCCGGGCCGGCCAGTCGCGCAACGTGCTGGTCATCGGGGCCGAGACCTTCTCGCGGATCCTCGACTGGGAAGACCGCTCGACCTGCGTGCTCTTCGGCGACGGCGCCGGTGCCCTGGTCCTGGCCGCCGCGGAAGGCAACGGCAAGGCCGAGGAGCGCGGCGTCCTCTCGACCCACATCTACTCCGACGGCCGCCACAACGAGGCGCTCTACGTCGACGGCGGGCCCGGCTCGACCAGGACCGTCGGGCACCTGCGCATGGAGGGGCGGGAGGTCTTCCGCCATGCCGTGGTGCGCATGAGCCAGGCGATCGACGCGGCGCTGGATGCCGGCGGCGTGACCCCGGGCGACATCGACTGGCTGGTGCCGCACCAGGCCAACATCCGCATCATCGAGGCCATGGCCAAGCGGCTGAACCTGCCGATGGACCGGGTCGTGGTCACCGTCGACCGCCACGCCAACACCTCCGCCGCTTCGATCCCGCTCGCGCTCTGCGAGGCCAGCGGCGACGGCCGCATCCAGGCCGGCGACCTGATCATGATCGAGGCCATGGGCGGCGGCTTCACCTGGGGCTCGGCCCTGGTCCGCTGGTAGAGACCTCCGGCGGTTCCCCCTTCCGTCGCCGCTCCTCTCCATTGCCGCCTCCCGAAGCGGCCCCGGGGCCGCCGCCGGGGCTCCGCCTCAGGCAGACGGGGCGGGGCTTTGGACGGCGGATTCAAGACGCGGCCCATCTCCTTACAAATGTTAAGAGGTTTGACCCTCTGAAGGGCTTGCGATAACGTTCTGAGAATGTTTGGTCTTAGGGGGACTCATGGCCGGTGAAACTGTAACCCGCGCCCATTTGAGTGAGGCCGTGTACCAGGAAGTGGGTTTGTCGCGGAACGAATCGGCCGAATTGGTCGAATCCGTGCTGAATGAGATCTCGGACGCGCTCGTACGCGGCGAGGTGGTCAAGCTGTCGTCCTTCGGCAGCTTCTCGGTCCGGCAGAAGGGCCAGCGGATCGGTCGCAATCCGAAGACGGGGGAGGAGGTGCCCATCTTGCCGCGCAAGGTGTTGGTATTCCGGGCCTCCCACGTGTTGAAGAACCGGATCAACGGGACTTCGACGTCGTCCGGCTGAGTCGAGGTCTGCCTGCGCGAGCCAAGCTGAGGAGTCATCTGCGTCGATGCCTGCGATCAATCCGGGCGCCAAGTCAGCAGCCGCTTTCAGGACGATCAGCGAAGTGTCCGGCGAACTGGACGTGCCGCAGCACGTCCTGCGCTTCTGGGAGACCAAGTTCAGCCAGGTCCGCCCGCTCAAGCG
>JAKSBE010000004.1 GCA_022361275.1 Kiloniellales bacterium | reverse complement strand
TGGTCGCCACCTGCTCGATCTGATTGGCCTGGAAGTAGGGGTCGATCATGCTCTGCTGGGTCGGCAGCCAGAGGCCCAGGAAGGCGTCGATGTCGCCGGTCGAGAGGCTCTTGAAGGTCACCGGCACGGAGAGCACGTCGACCTTGGCCGTGTAGCCCAGGCCCGCGAGGACCGAGGCGGCGATCGCGGTCGTGGCCGTGACGCAACTCCAGCCCACGTCGGAGAAATGCACCTCCCGGCACTCGGCCGGGTCCGCCGCCCGGACCGGGCCGGACGCCAGTGCAAAGGAAACCGCCGCCAGCGTGATCAGCTTTTTGAGCGCCATGTCGTTTTCGCCTCCCGTCCCTGTTGCGCCCGGCGCGGCCGGGCCCTCTTGGCTCTTGGTTTTTCGCGGGCGGGCCGGCCAGGCGGCCCGCGCCCCGTCAATTCAACGGGCAATGGCGCCCCAGATCAATAACAAAGCTCAAATTCGGGGACGGCCGCGCGCCGATTGAAGAACCCGCGCCCGAGGGTCTATCGTCGCCCGGGACATCCATGCGCGAAGGGGCAAGAACATGCAGAACATGGCGGAGCGGCAGCTCTACATCGGCGGCGGCTACGTGGCGGCCACCTCGGGCGAGCGGTTCGAAACCCTGAACCCGGCCACGGGCGAGGTCATCTGCAGCGTTCAGGTCGCGGGGCCGGAGGATGTCGAGCGCGCGGTCGCGAGCGCCCGGGAGGGCTTCGCGGCCTGGTCGGCCATGACCGGGGCGGCGCGCGGGCGCATCCTGAACCAGGCCGTGCGCCTCTTGCGCGCGCGCAACCGGGAGCTGGCCGAGCTCGAGGTGCTGGACACCGGCAAGCCCATCGCCGAGGCCGAGGCGGTCGATGTCGCCTCCGGCGCCGACTGCCTGGAATACTACGCCGGGCTGGCCGCCGCCCTGCACGGCGAGCACATCGACCTGGGCACTGCCTTCGCCTACACCCGGCGCGAGCCGCTCGGCGTCTGCGCCGGGATCGGCGCCTGGAACTATCCGATCCAGATCGCCTGCTGGAAGTCCGCCCCGGCGCTGGCCTGCGGCAACGCCATGATCTTCAAGCCGGCCGAGCTGACCCCGCTGACCGCGCTCAAGCTGGCCGAGATCTACAGCGAGGCCGGGGTGCCCGACGGGGTCTTCAACGTGGTCCAGGGCCCGGCCTCGACCGGCCGCCTCCTGAGCCGCCATCCCGGCATCGCCAAGGTCTCGCTGACCGGCGAGGTCGGCACCGGCAAGGCGGTCATGGCCGACGCCGCCCCGACCCTGAAGCAGGTCACCTTCGAACTGGGCGGCAAGTCGCCGCTGATCGTCTTCGCCGACGCCGACCTGGAGAACGCGGTCTCGGCGGCGATGCTGGCCAACTTCTACACCCAGGGCGAGGTCTGCTCCAACGGCACCCGGGTCTTCGTCGAGGAGTCGCTGCACGAGGCCTTCGTCGCACGCCTGGCCGAGCGCACCGCGCGCCTGAAGATCGGCGATCCGATGGACCCCGAGACCCAGGTCGGCGCCCTGATCTCCAAGGATCACATGGAAAAGGTGCTGGGCTACATCGAGGCCGGCAAGGCGGGCGGCGCCCGGATGGTGACCGGCGGCGGCCGGCCGCAGGATCCGGCGCTGCTGGCCGGCTGCTTCGTCGAGCCGACCATCTTCGACGCCTGCCGCGACGACATGACCATCGTGCGCGAGGAGATCTTCGGCCCGGTGATGTCGATCCTGACCTTCCGGGAGGAGGACGAGGTCGTGGCCCGGGCCAACGACACGCCCTTCGGCCTCTCGGCCGGCGTCTTCACCCGCGACCTGGCGCGGGCCCACCGGGTGATCGCCCGCCTGCAGGCCGGCACCTGCTGGATCAACACCTACAACGTGACGCCGATCGAGATGCCCTTCGGCGGCTACAAGCAGTCCGGCATCGGCCGCGAGAACGGCCGGGCCGCGATCGAGCACTACACCCAGCTCAAGAGCGTCTACGTCGAGCTGGGCGACGTCGACTGCCCGTATTGAGCGGACGCGGGCGATGCGTCATCCCGCGCCACCCTCTCTCCTGTCATGCCCGGACCCGGTTCATGGCCGTCCGGTCCAGCACCGGCACAGAACCGAGACAGCGTTGATGGTCTTGGGTTTTCGCGAGCGTCCCGGGTGTCGGGACAAGGAGGCTCAAGGCGGACGCCCGAGCCTCTCCCCCCTTGTGGGGCGCGTACGCGCGGCGCTTCGCGCGGTCAGGGAGGGGGGGATCGCGAAGCGACAAGGCGGCATCTCGGTTACCTGTGCGGCCCGCCGGCCGCCACCCCCTCCTGTATCCTCCCCCATCAAGGGGGAGGAGGCGTATGGCTCGGCCTGCCTCAATCCAAACCGGACAGCCGTATGACCGACGAGACCTACGATTACATCGTGGTCGGCGCGGGCTCGGCCGGATGCGTGCTGGCGGATCGGCTGAGCGCCGAGGGGACGCACCGTGTGCTGCTGCTGGAGCACGGCGGCAGCGACGCCGGGCCCTTCATCCAGATGCCGGCCGCCCTCTCCTACCCCATGAACATGAGGCGCTACGACTGGGGCTACCGGGCCGAGCCGGAGCCGCAGCTCGGCGGGCGCAGCCTGGCCTGCCCGCGCGGCAAGGTGATCGGCGGCTCCTCCTCGATCAACGGCATGGTCTACGTGCGCGGCCACGCCTGCGACTTCGACGGCTGGGAGGCGGCCGGGGCCGCCGGCTGGGGCTACCGCCACGTCCTGCCCTACTACAAGCGGCTGGAAGCGAGCCACGGCGGCGAGGCCGGCTGGCGCGGCGAGGCCGGGCCGCTGCACGTCACCCGCGGCCCGTGCCGGAATCCGCTCTACCAGGCCTTCGTCGAGGCCGGCCGCCAGGCCGGCTACGAGCTGACCGCGGACTACAACGGCGCCAAGCAGGAAGGCTTCGGGCCGATGGAGATGACGGTCTGGCAGGGCCGGCGCTGGTCCGCCGCCAAGGCCTACCTGGCGCCGGCGCGCAAGCGGCCGAACCTGCGCCTGGTGACCCGGGCCCTGGCCCAGCGGATCCTGCTGGAGGGCAAGCGCGCGGTCGGCGTGGAGTACCGCCGGGGCGGCCGCCTGGTCCTCGCCAAGGCGACTCGCGAGGTCGTGCTCGCCGCCGGCGCGATCAACTCGCCCAAGCTGCTGCAGCTCTCGGGCGTCGGCGATCCGGCGCGCCTCGAGGCGGCCGGCGTCGCGCCGCGACATGCCTTGCCGGGGGTCGGGGAGAACCTGCAGGACCACCTCGAACTCTACGTCCAGCAGGCCTGCACGCAGCCGATCACCCTCTATTCCCAGCTCAACCTCTTCTCCAAGGCGCGGATCGGCGCCGAGTGGCTGCTGTTCAAACGCGGCCACGGCGCCAGCAACCATTTCGAATCGGCCGCCTTCATCCGCTCCAAGGCCGGGGTGCGCTACCCCGACATCCAGTTCCACTTCCTGCCGGTGGCGATCCGCTACGACGGCAAGGCGCCGGCCAAGACCCACGGCTTCCAGGCCCACGTCGGGCCGATGCGCTCCAAGTCGCGCGGCTGGGTCCGTCTGCGCTCGGCCGATCCCGAGGCGGCGCCGGAGATCCGCTTCAACTACCTGTCGCAGCCCGAGGACTGGGCCGACTTCCGCGCCTGCATCCGCCTGACCCGGGAGATCTTCGCCCAGCCGGCCTTCGATCCCTACCGCGGGCCGGAGATCGCGCCGGGCGCCGAGGCCGAGAGCGACGCGGCGCTCGACGACTTCATCCGCGAGGCGGTCGAGAGCGCCTACCATCCCTGCGGCACCTGCCGCATGGGCGCGCCCGAGGACCCCGGGGCGGTGGTCGATCCCGAATGCCGCGTGATCGGCCTGGAAGGCCTGCGGATCGCCGACTCCGCGATCTTCCCGCAGATCACCAACGGCAACCTCAACGGCCCCTCGATCCTGGTCGGCGAGAAAGCCAGCGACCACATCCTCGGCCGCGATCCCTTGCCCCCCTCGAACCAGGCGCCCTGGATCCATCCGGACTGGGAGACGGCGCAGCGCTGAGGCGCAGGCGCCTCTCCGACCGCCTGCTTCGACAACCGGCGCGCGGTCCGGTCGCTTCGGCCACGCACCCGCGTGGAGGACCGACCCTGCATATGCCACAATCCGGGCAACAAAGTTATGCTGCGGGTACAGCCTGAGCTCGAAAATTTCTATCTTTACTGGTATCTCTATAATTGACTTCTCGTTTACCAAGCACTGTGCCTAAACTCCACCGATAAGAGACAAGGACTGCCGCAAGCCTGAACCGACGCCAAGGACAGGCTTCGGTCGGCCGTCCGGAAAAGGGAGACGCCGGATGGTTGCAAGTCCACCGGAGGTCAGGGAGTGCTCGTTTTTCATCCAAGATCGCGGTTGAGGCCGGATCGGCTTGCCAGGTTCGGACAGGGAGTCCCCTCGGCATCGGGCACGGAGTGAAGGCGGTCGGAACAAGAGGCAAATCTCTCCCGTAACGACCAAAGAGGGGACTCGTCTCATGACCGACGAATCCAAAGGCGTGCGAGGGCGACCGAAGCTCTTCACGAGTCTGACAAGCGCCCTGCTTGTCGCGGGCCTGGGCCTGACGCTGGGCACCACCGAGGCCAAGGCGGACGGCGACTACAACAGCGACAAGCTCCAGAAGATCGTCCGCAAGGTCTTCGACCGGCAGATCAAGGTCGAGAACGTCCACAGGCACCTGGTGGCCTGGCAGGAGATCGCCGACCGGAACAACGACAACCGGGCGTCCGGCACCCCGGGCTACGACCAGTCCGTCGACTACGTGGTCGCGCAGATCCGGCGCAAGGGCTACGAGATCACGCGCCAGGTGTTCGATTTCCCCTTCTTCGAGGAGCTGAGCGATCCGGCCTTCGCGCGGGTCAGCCCGGCGCCGGCGGCCTACCCGCCGAACACCTCGGAGGGCTTCTTCACCATGCAGTACTCCGGGAGCGGCGACGCCACCGCGGAGATCGAGGCGGTCGACGTCATCCTGCCGCCGGCACCGGACGCCAACACCTCGACCAGCGGCTGCGAGGCCGAGGACTTCGCCGGCTTCACCCCGGGCCGGATCGCCCTGATCCAGCGCGGCACCTGCACCTTCTTCCTGAAGGCGCAGAACGCCGAGAACGCCGGCGCGGTCGGCGTGATCATCTTCAACGAGGGCCAGGAGGGGCGCACCGATGCGGTCAACGGGACCCTCGGCGAGCCGGGTCTCACCGTCCCGGTGGTCGGCACCACCTTCGCGATCGGTGACGAGCTCGTCGCGCAGGCCTCGGCCGGTGCGGTGACGGTCCGCGTCGCGGTCGACGCGCTCTCGGAGTTCCGCCCGACCGAGAACCTGATCGCCGACCTGCCGGCCTGGCCGCACCAGAGGGGCAAGCCGGTCATCGTGCTGGGCGCGCACCTGGACTCGGTCGAGGAAGGCCCAGGCATCTCGGACAACGGCACCGGCTCGGGCGCGATCCTGGAGATCGCCCGCAAGCTCCGGCCCTTCTCCTTCCTCTTGCGGAACCGCGTCCGCTTCGCCTGGTGGGGCGCGGAGGAATCCGGCCTGCTCGGTTCCGAGTTCTACGTCGCGAACCTGACCGAGGAGGAACTGGCCGAGATCGCCATGAACCTGAACTTCGACATGATCGGCTCGCCCAACTACGTGCCCTTCGTCTACGACGGCGACGGCTCGGACATCGAGCCCGCCGGTCCTCCGGGGTCCGAGATCATCGAGCAGGTCTTCAACGACGCCTTCCTGGCCCGCGGTATCAATCCCCAGCCGACCCAGTTCTCCGGGCGCTCCGACTACGGCCCCTTCATCG
>JAKSBE010000423.1 GCA_022361275.1 Kiloniellales bacterium | reverse complement strand
TGGTCGCCAGCACGTGCGCGCGGACCCGGGCGGCCACCGCCGCATCGGCCCCGGCCCCGGTCAGGAACTCGACCGCCCAGTCGGCGCTCTTCGCCTCGTTGTCGAAGGCCTTGGTGCTGTAGACCGCGTCGTGGAACCAAAGCGCCAGCTCGGCCTCGGCCGGATGCTCGGCCAGGCCGGCCTGCTCGTCGAGCAGGGCCAGGCAGTCGGCGATGTGGTCCTGGTTGTGGTAGTGCCGCCCGCGCGCGCCATAGGCCGCGGCCAGGGCGGCATAGGTCTCGTCCTGCTCGCCCAGGCCCAACGCCGCCATGAGGCCGCGCCAGCGCGCCAGGCTGAAGTCGCCTTGTCCGTTCACGCCCGTCATGCCCCGGGCTCAGAAGTCGACACAGATGCCCTTGCGTTCCCAGTCGCCGTAGCGGGTCGGCTCCGGCCCCTCGGGGCCGCCGATCTCCCTGGGCCGCTCGCTGGTGGGCTTCTCGCCCGGCTTGCCCTTGGTGTCCGCCTTGGCCCTGGCCGCGGCTTCCAGCTCGGCCGGGCCGATGCGCCGGGGCGGCGCCTCCGGCGCGGGAGCCTTGCGGCGCGCGGTCTTGGCCGGGGCCGGGACGTGGGCTTTGAAGTCCTTGCTCATTGCTTGTCATATGGCCCGCCGGCGGGCCGGGAGCAAGTCTTGAAGCGGCTTTCGGCAATGCCCAAGTGGCCTCTACGGAGGGCTTGAGCAAGCACCATGATGAACCACACCCGCACCTTCATGCTGATGGCGGCGATGACCGCCTTGTTCCTCGGCGTCGGCTACCTGCTCGGCGGGACCGGCGGCATGCTGTTCGCCCTGCTCTTCGCCGTGGCGACCAACGGCTTCGCCTACTGGAACTCGGACAAGATGGTGCTGCGCATGTACGGCGCCCGGCCGGTCGACGCAGCCAGCGCGCCGGGCCTCACTCGCATGGTCGAGACCCTGGCGGAGAACGCCGGGCTGCCGATGCCGGCGGTCTACATCATCGACAACGACCAGCCCAACGCCTTCGCCACCGGCCGCAACCCGGACAACGCGGCGGTCGCGGTGACCCGCGGGCTGCTCGACCGCCTGAACGACGAGGAGGTCGCGGGCGTGGTCGCGCACGAGCTGGCGCACATCAAGAACCGCGACACCCTGACCATGACGGTGACCGCGACCATCGCCGGCGCGATCTCGATGCTGGCGACCTTCGGCATGTTCTTCGGCGGCAACCGCAACAACCCGCTGGGCATCGTCGGCGTCATCCTGGTGGCGATCCTCGCGCCCCTGGCCGCCAGCCTGGTGCAGATGGCGATCAGCCGCGCGCGCGAGTACGAGGCCGACCGCCTCGGCGCCGAGATCTGCGGCCGGCCGCTGTGGCTGGCCTCGGCGCTGGAGAAGATCGACCGCATGGCCCAGGGCATCGACAACCAGCGGGCCGAGGGCAATCCGGCGACGGCGCATATGTTCATCATCAACCCGCTGCACGCCCACGCAGTCGACGGCCTGTTCCGGACCCACCCCCGGACCGCCGAGCGGATCGCCCGGCTGCGCGCCATGGCCGGCGAAGGCGGCGGCGGCCGGGGCCCCTGGGGCTGATCGCCGGGGCCTGAGGCGCGGACACGGCTTGCCAGCGCCTGCCCGGGCCGGGCACAACAAGGCATGCCGTCCCGAAACGCCCCTCAATCCAGCCGCGCGGTCGCGCTCGACCTGCTCGAGGCCGTCTGGCAGCGCGGCCGGCCGCTCGAGGAGGCCATCGCCGGGCATCGCGGCCTGGACGCCCTGGCGCCCCGGGACCGCGCCTTCGTGCGCGCCCTGGCCGGCACCTGCCTGCGCCGCCAGGGCCAGATCGACGCCCTGATCGACGCCCGCCTGGAGCGGCCGCTGAAGGCCTCCAAGGCCCGGGTCCGTTCGATCCTGCGCCTGGGCGTGGCCCAGGTCTGCTTCCTCTCGGTGCCGGCCCATGCCGCGGTGAGCACCACGGTGGCTCTGGCCCAGGGGCAGGGCGAGCGGCCCTTCCGGGGCCTGATCAACGCCGTTCTGCGCCGCCTGGCCGAGACCGGCGCCGCCCTGGCCGCCGAGCAGGACGCCGCCCGGCTGAACACCCCGGACTGGCTCTGGCAAAGCTGGAGCGCGGCCTACGGCGAGGCGGCCGCGCGGCGCTGCGCCGAGGTTCAGCTCGGCGATCCGCCGCTCGACCTGACCTTGCGCCGGGGCGAGGACCCCGAGGCTTGGGCGGGGCGGCTGGACGCCCGGGTGCTGCCGGGGCGCGCGCTGCGGCTCGCGCCGGGGGCGGGCGAGGTCGGCCGCCTGCCCGGCTACGGCGAGGGTGCCTGGTGGGTCCAGGACTTCGCCGCCGGCCTGCCGGTGCGGCTGTTCGGCAACTTGGCCGGCAAGACGGTGCTCGACCTCTGCGCCGCGCCCGGCGGCAAGACCGCGCAGCTCGCGGCCGCCGGGGCCGAGGTCATCGCCCTCGACCTGAGCGAGAGCCGCCTGGAGCGGCTGCGCGGCAACCTCAAGCGGCTCGGCCTCGTCGCGGCGACGGTGGTCGCCGACGCCGCGACCTGGCGCCCGCCGCAGCCGGCCGCGGCGATCCTCCTGGACGCCCCCTGCACGGCGACCGGCACCCTGCGCCGGCATCCCGACATCGCCCGCCTGCGCCGGCCCCAGGACGTGGCCGCGCTGACCGAGGTCCAGGACGAGCTGCTGCGCGCCGCCGCCGCCATGCTGGCACCCGGCGGCACCCTGGTCTACGCGGTCTGCTCCCTGCAGCCGGAGGAAGGCCCGGTGCGGATCGACCACCTGCTCGAGGAGGTACCCGAGCTGGCGCGTCAGCCTCTGCGGGCCGAGGAGATCCACGGGCTGCCGGAGCTGGTCACGCCGGACGGCGATCTGCGCAGCCTGCCCTGCCACCTGGCCGAACTGGGCGGCATGGACGGCTTCTATGCCTGCCGCCTGCAGCGCAGGTGACACCGGCCGGGGGGTCACCTCCCGGTGTCAGCCTTCGGTCAGGGTCAGGAGGATGTCGGCGTACCAGGCGCAGTTCAGCCCGAGTGCCTCGTCCAGTTCCAGGTCCCGCGTCCCGACGTCGAGCCGGGCCGAATGGATACCCAGGAGCATCCAGGGCAGGTCCGCCGGCAGGGCGCCGCCGGCCGGCGCGCGCATCACGACCGGCGCGCCGCTGGTGCCCCGGTGCGTGCGCGCGTCGGTCAGGAAATAGCCCTCGCCCTGGAAACGCAGCCCGAAGGAGGAGGCGATCACCGCGTGGCGCGCGACCGGCATGTGATGCAGCGTGTCGTGGAAGCCGAGCGGGAAACCGACGACCAGCAGCGCGCTGCCGACCTCGGGCTGCCCCTCGGGGCCGAGCAGGTTTTCCGGCGTGAAGGCGCGGTAGAGGGTGGTCTCGGGCAGGGCCGCGCCGTCGATCCCGATCACCGCCACGTCGACCTCCCCCGCCCGGTCGAGACCCTGACGCCAGACCGGCCCGCCGTCCCGGTAGAGCGGGATCGAGAAGCCGGCCGAGACGGCGAGGTTGCCGGGCTCGACGTGCAGCTCGATCTCGATACGGTCCGGCTCGTGACCGCTCGGCTCGTCGAAGAGCACGTGCCGGCTGGTCACCAGGAAGAGGCGTTCCGACCGGGCGAAGAAGAAGCCGCTGGCGTTGGTCAGCCGCCGCCCTCCGTCGAAGGTGAGCACCCGGGTCGAGGTCAGGAGCAGCGCTTCGATCATCGCTCTGTCGTCGTCGGTATCAGCCTTCGTGCCTTCGCACGCGGACGAGGTAGCCGCCGGAGCGCTCATCGTGCTCGAGGTCGAGGAAACCTCGGTCCTCGGCCTCCTCCAGGAGGTCGCTGAAGGACTGGAAGCCGTAGACGCTCTCGCTGAAGCCCGGGCGGCGGCGCTTCAGGGTCTGCTTGACCATCGAACCCCAGACCGGATCGCCGCGCTCGGCGAAGAGCGCCTCGACGGTCTCGAGGACCAGGTCGATGCCCTCGTCGCGCCGGTCGCTCTCCTTGCCGCCCGCCTCGGTCTTCGAGGCCGTCTTGGCCGGCTTCTTCTCGGCCGCGGTCTTCTTCTTCGCCGGGCGGCGGCGGCGCGACTTGGTCGAGGCGCTGGCACGGGCCAGGTCGTCGTAGAAGATGAACTCGTCGCAGTTGTTCATCAGCAGGTCCGAGGTGCTGTCCTTCACCCCGACGCCGATCACCGTCTTGTCGTTCTCGCGCAGCTTGCTGACCAGCGGCGAGAAGTCCGAGTCGCCGCTGATGATCACGAAGGTGTCGATGTGCTCCTTGGTGTAGCAGAGGTCGAGGGCGTCGACGACCATGCGGATGTCGGCCGAGTTCTTGCCCGACTGCCGGGTGTGCGGGATCTCGATCAGCTCGAAGGCGGCCTCGTGCATGGTCGGCTTGAACTGCTTGTAGCGCTCCCAGTCGCAGTAGGCCTTCTTGACCACGATGCTGCCCTTCAAGAGCAGGCGCTCCAGCACCAGCCGCATGTCGAACTTCGCAATCTTCGCGTCGCGCACGCCGAGGGCGACGTTCTCGAAGTCGCAGAACAGCGCCAGGTTGTTGTCCAGGTCGGTGTCGGTCATCACGGTCCTTGCGGTTGCGGCCGGGGCGGCGAAAGGACAGCCATTATGCGGCAATTCCCTCCGGAGGACACACCGTGTCTTAGAGGGCTGCGCCCCCGCTTGCGCGACTCCGGGCTTGCTGATACCTAACTTGACATGTCGGGGAAGGTGCGAATCGCGCCGTCCATCCTCGCCGCCGACTTTGCGCGGCTGGGCGAGGAGGTGAAGGCGGTGACCGACGCCGGGGCGGACTGGATCCACCTCGACGTGATGGACGGACACTTCGTCCCCAACCTGACCTTCGGGCCCGACATGGTGCGGGCGCTGCGGCCGCTGTCGGCGCTGCCCTTCGACACCCACCTGATGATCGCGCCGGCCGATCCGTTCCTCGAGGCCTTCGCCGAGGCCGGGTC
>JAKSBE010000044.1 GCA_022361275.1 Kiloniellales bacterium | reverse complement strand
ACGTGATCTCCCTCAAGGACACCCGGCTGGTCAAGGGCTCCCACGGCCGCCTGACCGACGACCCCGCCGACGGCCCCCTGGTCATGACCTCCCAGCCCGACCTCCTGCCCGAAGGTCCGGTCGCCGCCACCGCCTTCAAGCGGCTGGTGCTGGATCACGTCTTCGAATGAGTGGCGCCCGGGCGATGACGGCCGCAAGATCCGGGCGGACGGACCTCGCGACACCGGTGTAGTGTCTCCGGAGCCGAGGAGTCGCCGCATGTCCATCGAGTTCCTGATCACGTCGTTCATCGTCGTCGTCGCGCCGGGGACCGGCGTGATCTACACCCTGTCCTGCGGCCTGTCGCGCGGCGCCCGGGCCAGCGTCGCCGCGGCGCTCGGCTGCACGGCGGGCATCCTGCCGCACGTGACGGCGGCGATCCTCGGGCTGGCGGCCCTGCTGCACACCAGCGCCCTCGCCTTCCAGGTCTTCAAGGTCCTGGGGCTCGCCTACCTGCTCTACCTGGCCTGGACCACGCTGAGGGATGAGGAGACGCTGAGCGTCGAGGCGCGCGACGACCGCCACAGCGCGGGCAAGATCGCGGTCCGGGGCTTCCTGATCAACATCCTCAACCCCAAGCTCTCGATCTTCTTCCTCGCCTTCCTGCCCCAGTTCGTGCCGGCCGACGCCGCGCTGCCGCTGCTCCGGATGAGCGGCCTCAGCGCCGTCTTCATGGCCATGACCTTCGTGGTCTTCGTCGGCTACGGCGTCTTCGCCGCGGCGCTGCGGCGGCACGTGATCACCCGCCCCGCGGTCATGGTCTGGCTGCGCCGCGCCTTCGCCGGCGCCTTCGCCGGCTTGGGCCTGAAGCTGGCGCTGGCGGAGCGGTGAGAAACGGCGCCGCTGTGGCAATCGCCACGGAAGGGCAGGTCAAAAGCGTGGCAGCCTTGCGGTCGCTCTCCCCCCGACCCAGCCTCGAAGCTCGAGCTGGGCCCTGGTCTACCGGGAGACAAACGCCATGTTCCGCAAATCAGACAGCTTCGCGCCGCGGCGGCTGACGCGCCGTCCGCCGGCCTACGTCCCGAACGAGATCATCGTCACCACCGTCAGGCAGGCCCGCAACGACGACCTGCCGCACTACCTGAGCGTCACGGCCGGCGCCGCGGCAAGCGCGACGAGCTACGGCGACGCCGCGATCGACGGCGTGCTGCAGCAGGCCGGGCTGCGCGCGCGCTCGGTGTCCCGCGTCTTCGTACCCGAGAAGGACGTCGCGGCGGGCCGCGCCGCCGCCCCGGCCGATGTTCGAGCCTTCGCGCTGAACCGCGAGGTCAGCGCGAACTACGTCGCCCAGGAGGACAAGACGGGCCTCGCGCGCACCTACAGGATCACCTTCGAGACCGACGCGAACGTGCCCGAGGTCTGCGCGGCGCTCGCGGCCTCCAAGGCGGTCGAGGGCGTGCGCCCGAACTTCTTCCGCGAGGCCCTGGTGCGGCCGAGCGACGAGTTCTACGGCTTCCAGTGGGGGCCGCAGGCGATCGGCTGCGAGGCCGGCTGGGAGGTCGAGACCGGCCACGAGGATACCATGATCGCCATCGTCGATTCCGGGATCGACCTCGATCACGAGGACCTGGCGGCCAAGCTGGATGGGGGCTACGACTTCGTCGACTTCCAGGGCAGCGGCGGCTGGCGCTACCAGCTGCTCGGCGACTACCGGCACCGGGACCCGAGGCCGGACGACGAGGACGGCCACGGCTCCCACTGCGCCGGCATCGCCGCCTCGGACTCGGACAACGGGCGGGGCGTCGCCGGCGTCTGCTGGAAGGGCTCGATCCTGCCGGTCCGGGTGATGTTCCGCGTCCACGACCGCTTCCAGGGGCGGGAGACCTCGGTCGGGACCGACGTCGATATCGATGCCGGGATCAAGTTCGCCGTCGACGCCGGCGCCGACGTGATCAACCTCAGCCTCGGCGGCGCCGATCCCTCGCACGAAGCCGTGCTGGCCTATGCCCGCGACCAGGGCGCGGTCGTGGTCGCCGCAACCGGGAACGAGAACTCCAGCGCGGCCAGCTATCCGGCCTCCGACCCGCGGGTGCTCGCGGTCGGCGCGGTGAACTCCGCGATTCAGAGGGCGAGCTTCTCGAACTACGGCCCCGCCTACAACCGCTTCGTCATGGCGCCCGGCGTCGAGATCGCCAGCACCTACCGCGAGAACGGCTACGTCTACCTCGACGGCACCTCCATGGCGACGCCCTTCGTCGCCGGGCTCGCCGGCCTGATGGTCAGCCTCTGCAAGCGCGCCAAGCGGACGCTGCCGCCGGACGACATCTACAACATCATCCGGGAGACGGCGACGCCGCTGGGCAGCGGCAAGGGCGACGTCTTCTTCGGAGAGGGCCTGGTCAACGTGCCGGCGGCATTGCAGGCAACGGCGGAGAAGCTAAGCTGCTAGATCAAGCTGCTCTAGGCGGAGCCAACGCGCAAGAGGCCTGACCATTCCGGGACCGATGCCAGAGACCGGGGCCTTGCGCGTCAAGCTGAGCCCGCAGGTGGACGCGGACGCGCTGGCCCGATTGCACGGCGGCCGCTTCGAGGCGCCGCCGTTCGGGGAGCTGTTCGCCCGCGCCGGGGCGGCCGCCCTCCGGCCGGTCTACGATCTCTCCGCGGAGGAGATCGCGGAGGACAAGTACGGCTTCGCGCGGGAGTTCAGCCTGACGTTGAAGCCGGGAAGCGACCTCGACGCGGCCTCGGCCCTGCTCGCCGCCTCCGACCTGGTGGAGGAGGTCCGGCCGCTGCGCCTGCGCCGCGGCTTCCGTGACTAGCGCTCGCTTGTAGTCTTCGGAGAGTCACCCCCACCCCAACCCTCCCCCTTGATGGGGCGCGTACGCGCGGCGCTGCGCGCGGGTTGGGGTGGGGGTGGGGGTGAGACCTCCGGTGCCGACAGAACGGTTTTGTTGGGTTTCTTTCGCGCCTGGACCACGCGCTCAGGTTCCCGCGACGTAGCGCTGCAGGCCCAGGGTGAGAAAGAAGCCGAGCAGGGCCAGGCCGGCCAGGCCGAGGTTGCCGGTGCCGGCGATCAGCATGGCGTCGTAGAGCGAGATCCCGGCGATCAGGTTGATCACGGCGCGGGGGATGTCGCCGGGGCCGCGGCGGCGGATCAGCCAGAGCGCCAGCGCCACCCAGGCGGCGAGGGGTGCCAGGTAGACCAGCACCAGCGGGTAGTCGCCGGCCAGGAGCAGGCCGTAGGCCAGGGGCGCCGCCAGGAAGAGCAGCGGCCAGAGGTTGCGGACCCGGCCCAGGGTCTCCTGCTTGGCGACGTAGGTCAGGCCGATCACGTAGCAGAGCAGCAGGCCGCCGCCGAGCAGCAGCGCCGGCGGCAGCGGTACCGCGACGGTCAGGCCGGTCGCGACGTAGACCAGGAAGCGGCAGGCACCCATGACCACCGGACTCAGGGGGTTGGCCTTGTGGTACCGGTCGTAGAAGACGATGGTACCGGCCAGCGCCAGGCCGCCGAGCAGAGGCCAGACCCCGGTGCCGCCTTCGACCCCGAGACCGGTCCAGGCCAGGCAGACGATGCCCAGGACCAGCATGGCGAAGCCCAGGGCGAAGACCGTGGCGCGCGAGATCCGGCCGGCGGGGATCGGCCGCTCCGGCCGCTCACGGGCGTCGATCTCGGCGTCGAAGGCGTCGTTGAGATACATCCCGCCGACGTAGAACAGGGTGAGGCCGGCCAGCAGCGCCGCCACACGGCCGTCGCCGAGCGCGCCGCCGGTCAGCACCAGCGCCGCCAGCATGTTGCTCCAGACGGTCGGCAGGTTCGACACCCGCCCCAGGCTCAAGGCGTCGCGCAGGGTCATGGGGTGGCTTCAAGTGGCCCTCCCCCCTTGTGGGGGAAGGGGCGGGAGGGGGGTATCGCGAAGCGAAGCTGCCGCATCGAGGCCTCCAGTGCGGCCTGCCGGCCGCCGCCGCCTCCTCGATCCTTCCCCATCAAGGGAAGGGGGAGGAAGAAAAGAACGTCCGCCCGCGGAGTCCGGACGGCAGGCTAGCCGCGATCGACTCCGCGGCAGCCTCATGCTTCGACAGGCTCAGCATGAGGGGAGGTCTTTCACCTCGTCCTGAGCCTGTCGAAGGGCGAAGTCGGCACCGGTCGAGGGGTGAGGCACTCCATGCGGCCTGCCGGCCGCCACCCCCACCTCGATCCTCCCCCATCAAGGGGGAGGAAGATAAGAGCGGCCGCCATCGGAGCCCAAGCGGCGAGACCTCGATGATCCGCAAGTCCATCACCCCAGTCGCTCCCGCACCCAGTTCAGCTCGCGGGCGATGGCGGTGCCGACCTCGGCCCGGCGGTAGCGCTCGGGCAGGACGTCCCAGGTGTAGGTCTCGACCTCCAGTTGATCGGTGACC
The DNA here is from genome assembly GCA_022361275.1 of Kiloniellales bacterium. GTDB lineage: Bacteria > Pseudomonadota > Alphaproteobacteria > Kiloniellales > JAKSBE01 > JAKSBE01. The sequence goes on along the minus strand of JAKSBE010000044.1, from coordinate 10,400 downwards.
GGCTCCGCCCGGTGCAGGGCGAGGATCTCGCGCAGGAAGCCCTGGGTAGTGCCGAAGTCCTGCATCGCCTCCAGAAAGATCGGGACGTGGAAGTGGATCCGCCACTCCCGCCCCCGGGCCGCGTCGCCCCGGGCCAGGGCCTCCGGCAGGTCGAGGTAGCGGGTCAGGCCGTCGGGTCCGCGCTCGACCGTCTGGTGCAGGTAGACCGGCTCCGCGAAGGGCTCGAGCTGGGCCCGGGTCTCGGGGCCGACCGCGGGGATGCGCAGGGCGGCGCTGAGCTGCAGCTTGGCGATGCGGATCCCGGCGGCGCGCAGCCGGGCCAGGCTGTCGCGCGGGTCCTCGAACGCCACCGCGGCGTGGCAGACGTCGTAGCAGACCCCCAGGTGGCGGCGCAGCGCGGCCTCGGCCTCGGCCTTCGACAGGCCGCTGAGGGCCGCCAGCCGCGCGGCGGCGGCGGCGCCGAAGAGCCGGCCCTCGAAGTAGCCGACCGTCTCGGCGATGGTCTCCAGGAAGCAGCAGGGCTCCGGCTCCAGCGCCAGGACGATGCGCCGGCCGCGCCGCCGCTCGATGGCGACCAGCTCGGCTGTGTGGCGGATCAGGTTGTCGGTGATCGCCGCGACCCGCGACCCGTCATCCTCCAGGGCCCAGGGCTTGAAGGTCCCGGGCACGGTCGAGACGCTGCCTTCCATCCCTTCCGGCAGGAAGATCGCCAGGATCTCGGCCAGGCGGTTGCTGTAGAGCAGACGCGCCTCCTCGCTCCAGTCCGGGCGGTAGGCGCCCTCCTTGACGCTGGCGCCGTGGAAGGTGCCGTAGGGGAAACCGTTGAGGGTGAAGACGTAGTAGGGGCCCTCGTCCAGCAGCACCTGGAGCGCCTCCAGCGCCGCCGGTTCCGCCAGCGCCTCGGCCGCCGCCGCCGAGAGCCGCAGGCCCAGGCCGAAGGGTGCCTCCGGCGCGACCGCCGCCTTGACCGTCGGCAGGTGCCGGCGCAGGCCGTCCAGGACCTCGGGCCAGGTCTCGCCGGGGTGGATGTTGCTGCAGTAGGTGAGCTGCCCCAGCCCGCCGTCCAGGCGCATCAATCTGCGGTCCGCTGCTTCAGCCAGGCGATGGCCTGGGCGATCAGGGCCTCGTCCATCTCGTGGACCTCGACCCCGGTGCCGATCCCGGCCAGCAAAGTGATGGTCAGCTCGCCGCCCAGGTGCTCGCGGAAGTCCCGCAGCCCGTCCAGAACCGCGTGGCGGCCGCTGGGACCGCGCTTGTCCAGCGCCGGGTGCCAGAGCTTGAATCCCAGGTGCTCCAGCAGGCAGCAGATCCGCGCCTCCTCGCCCGGCGCCAGCAGGCCCGTCAGGACCGAGTAGCGGGCGTCCAGCGCCAGGCCGATGGCCACCGCCTCGCCGTGGCGCAGGTGATTACGGGTCATGCCCTCCAGCTTGTGCGCGGCCCAGTGGCCGTAGTCCAGCGGCCGGGCGCTGCCGGTCTCGAAGGGATCGCCGCCCTGGGCGATCTGGCGCATGTGCAGTTCGGCGCAGCGCCGGATCATGTGGGCCATGGCCGCGCCCTCGAAGAGCACGAGCGCGTCGGCCTGGCGTTCCAGCCAGGCGAAGAAGGCGCCGTCGCGGATCAGCGCGACCTTCACGGCCTCGGCCATGCCGGCGACCTTGTCCCGCGCCGGCAGGGCGTCGGTCATCTCGCCGTCGTTGAGGACCGCGAAGGGCGGGGCGAAGGTGCCGACGAAGTTCTTCTGGCCGTGGAGGTTGACGCCGTTCTTGACCCCGACGCCGGAATCGTTCTGGGCCAGCACCGTGGTCGGCACCCGGACGTGGCGCACGCCCCGGTGGGTCGTCGCCGCGACCAGGCCGACCGCGTCCAGCAGGGCGCCGCCGCCGACGCCGACGACGTAGGAATGGCGGTCGATGTGGTGGTCGAAGAGCGCCTGCTGCATCTGCTCGACGAAGTAGAGCTCGGACTTCAGGCGCTCGCCGCCGGGCATGACGAAGGCGGGCGCGACCAGCGCCATGCGCGCGGCCCAGGCCTCGGCGTAGGCCGCGATCTCCTCGGCCAGCCGGGGCCGCACCGTCAGCAGGCCGTCGTCGAGGAACACCAGACAGCGGTGGCACCGGTCCGGCTCCAGGCGCGCCAGGGTCTCGGCCAGGACCGGGTTGGCCGGGTCGAAGAGCCCGCGGGTGAAGTGAACCGGGTAGTCGAAGGCAACGGCGAAGCGCTGCCAATGAACCCCGTCCTGCCTTGGGTCTTGCGCGGGGGACGCCTCCGTCCCCTCGAGGGTCTCCGTCATGCGCTTCGCACGGACCCTTTTATGGCGGCGCCTCGCCGGGCCGCCTTCGGGTCCCCTCCCACAGCTGGCCGACGGCCGGACCTTGTTGTTTTCTTCGCCGTCACTTCGACTCTATGCTAGGGGCCGAGACGGAATCAACGGCCTGTCGGGAGCGGATCTGGGAGCCGACCATCGGGAAGCTTGGGCCATGCGCATCGTGAACGGGGTTCTCTGCCTGCTGATGCTCGCCTTCGCGGCGGTGCAATACAACGATCCCGATGCCGGACTCTGGATGATGATCTACGCCCTGCCGGCCGCCTGGGCCGGACTGGCCGCCTGGCAACCGGCACGCTTGCAGGCCCGCCCTGCGACTCTGGGCCTGGGGCTCTGCCTCCTCGCCGCCCTCGGCGGGGTCGCCCACTGGTGGCCGAGGGACGCCGGCTGGTGGCGCCAGGAGGTCTGGTGGCAGAGCGAGACCGCCCGCGAAGGCATGGGCCTGATGGCGGCCGCCATCGTCCTGGCCGTGGTCGCCCTGACCCGCTGGCTGGGGCGCGGCAGGACGGGACAGGCGGCCGAATAGGGCCAGAGCCTTCGGTGTCCGTCGCTCTGTCCTCACCGGGATTACGAGAAGGTAAGCATCATGCCCCAGCACATCGGCATCGTCGGCTGCTCCGCCGAGGGCGCGGCGCTCTGCTATCGGACCATCTGCGTCGAAGGGGCGACGCGGCGCGGGCCGCATGCGCATCCCGAGGTCTCGCTGCACACCCACTCGCTGGCCGACTACACCGCCCGCCTCGAGCGCGGCGACTGGCCCGGCGTAGCCGAGCTGATGCTCGACTCGGCGCGGAAGCTCGCCGCCACCGGCGCCGACTTCCTGATCTGCCCGGACAACACCATCCACAACGCGCTGCCCCATCTCGAGGCGCGTGCGCCGCGGCCCTGGCTGCACATCGTCGAGGTCGTCGCCGATCAGGCCGCGGCGCGCGGCTTCCGTCGCCTCGCCCTGACCGGCACGCGCTGGCTGGTCGAGAGCGAGATCTATCCGGAGCGGCTCGCGGCGCGCGGCCTGGCGGTGCTGCGCCCCGAGCCGGCCGAGCGCGCGGAGATCGATCGGATCATCATGGAGGAGCTGGTCTACGGCGTCTTCAAGCCCGAGGCGGTCGCCTGTTTCCAGCGGATCATCGGGCGCCTGAAGGGCGAGGGCTGCGACGCCGTCATCCTCGGGTGCACGGAGATCCCGTTGATCCTCGACGATTCGAATGCGCCGCTGCCGACCCTCGACTCCACCCGCCTGCTGGCCCGGGCGGCGCTGCGCCGCGCGGTGCAGGAGGCGGCGGCCTCGGCCTGAAGCTGCTCTAACTATATCGAATAGATCAAGAGCTGGGCGAGGGGAGGCCGCGCTTCCCCCTTCAGCCCCCGACAACCGCGTCGACCTCCGCGACCAGAGCGCGCTTGGCCTCCGCATCCAGGAACGACGCCTCGAAGGAGTTGCGGGCCAGGGCGGCGAGGTCGTCCCGGCCGAGGCCCAGGGCGTCCTGCACCGCCGCGTAGTTCTCGTTCACGTAGCCGCCGAAGTAGGCCGGATCGTCGGAGTTGACCGTGACGAAGAGGCCGAGCTCCATCATCCGGCGCAGAGGATGGCCGGCCATGTCCTCGACCACGCAGAGCCGCAGGTTGGACAGGGGGCAAACGGTCAGCGGCACCCGGGCCGCGACCAGGCGCTCGACCAGATCCGGATCTTCGAGGCAGCGCACCCCGTGGTCGATGCGCTCGACCTGAAGCGCGTCCAGGGCGCCGCGGACGTAGTCGGCCGGCCCCTCCTCGCCGGCGTGGGCGACGACCCGGAAGCCCTCGGCCCGGCTGCGCGCGAAGGCGCGCGCGAACTTCTCCGGCGGATGGCCGAGCTCGGAGGAATCCAGCCCGATCCCGGCGATGCGGTCCTTGTAGGGCAGAGCCTGCGCCAGGGTCGCCAGGGCGGAATCCTCGTCGAGGTGGCGCAGGAAGCAGAGGATCAGCCGGCTGGTCATGCCCAGCCTGGCCTCGGCGTCGGACAGGGCGCGGTGGATGCCGTCGACCACGGAGGCGAAGGCGACGCCGCGCCCGGTGTGGCCCTGGGGATCGAAGAAGATCTCGGCGTGGCGGACGTTCTGGGCCGCCGCCCGCTCCAGGTAGGCCCAGGTCAGGTCGTAGAAGTCCTGCTCGCCCTGCAGCACGCCCATGCCCTGGTAGTAGAGGTCGAGGAAGTCCTGCAGGTTGCCGAAGTCGTAGGCGGCCCGCAGCGCTTCGACCGAGTCGTAGGGCAGCGCGACGCCGTTCCGCTCGGCCAGGGCGAGCATCAGCTCCGGTTCCAGGGTGCCTTCGATGTGGAGGTGAAGTTCGGCCTTGGGCAGGCTCTGGATGAATGCGCGGTCGGCCATGTGATGCGTCTCGTCCTTGTCCATCCGGGGTGTCGGAGTGTAGCACTCTGTGACGGCGCGGCTGGAGCAGAGATAGAGCGAAAAGGGGGACAGGATCATGACCGCAGGCCCGGTACAGAACCGGATCACGCCCCTGTTCGAGGCGGCGGCCATCGCCCGGCGCGTCGCCGAGCTCGCCGAGGAGATCGCGGCCCGGATCGAGGGCGACTTCGTGATCATCGGCCTGCTGAAGGGCAGCTTCGTCTTCGTCGCCGACCTCGTGCGGGCACTGGACGCCCGGGGCCTCGAGCCGCGGGTCGAGTTCCTGCGCCTGTCCAGCTACGGCCTGGCCAAGGAGAGCGCCGGCGAGGTCCACCTGATCGGCGACATCCCGACCGACATCGCCGGGCAGAAGATCCTCCTGGTCGACGACATCGTGGATACCGGCCGCTCCCTCGCCTACGCCCGAGCCCTGATGGAGCAGCGCGGCATCGGGCCGCTCTGGACCTGCGCCCTGATCGACAAGCCGAGCCGCCGCGAGGTCGAGACCGCCGTGGACTTCGTCGGCTTCACCGTCGGCAACGTCTTCATCGCCGGCTACGGCATCGACTACGCCGAACACTACCGACACCTGCCCTACATCGGCGCGGTGGAGTAGGCCACCTGCCCGCTTGCGGTGGCGGGTCACCCCCACCCCGCCCCCTCAAGGGGGAGGCTCGGGTGGGGGTATCGGCCCATGAGGCCGACAGTCCGGCCCCTCAGTTCATGATCGCCCAGAAGATCAGCAGGTTGCCGATCCAGCCCGCCGCGAAGGCGAGGGTACGCAGCCAGGGGATCCCGGCGATATGGACCGTGGCCTGGGCGATTCGGGCCCAGAAGAACAGCTGTGCGCCCAGGGCCGTCAGATCGCTGGCCACCCCGGCGACTTGGGCGATCAGGACCAGGGCGGCGAAGGGCAGCAGGTTCTCCACCAGGTTCATGTGCGCCCGGTGGCAGCGCTGGGCCCAGGCCGGCAGGTCGTCGTAGAACCCGGTCGGATAGCCGACTGCCCGGGTCAGGCCGCGGGTGCCGATCTCCGCCAGGACGTAGGGTATCCAGAGCAGGAGCGACAGCAGGGCCGCGTAGGCCAGGTAACGCAGTTCGGTGGTCAGAAGCAGCAGATCCGACAGCATGTTCCCCTCTCGATGTCGTTGACCGCCCGCTCTTGGGGCCGTGCCGACCACGCAGTCTACCCGCGCACGGCCGGGAGGCCAGGCGGCAATTTTCGGGCGAAGACGGACCGAGCCGCGGCGGCGGGCACGCCCCAAGGCGGCGTGGCGGGCGCCCCTGTCCCCGGAAACGGGCGTCAGAACTCCGCGCGGAGCCCGAGCGACAGGGTGTTGCTGAACAGATCGACCTCGTGCCCGAGGAAGGTGTAGTTCACCGTCAGGTCCAGGCGCTCGGTCACCTCGACGCCCAGGCCGCCGTGCAGCGCGAAGGCGAACTGGGTGCCGTCGTCGACCTCGAAGAAACTGCTGCCGGATTCGACGTCGTCGAGGTCGATGAAGGACACCCCCATCCCCAGGCCAATGTAGGGGGTGACCCGGCCGCCGAAGTTGATGTCGTAATAGAGGTTGCCCAGCACCGTGCCGATCTCGGCCTCGCCGTTGGCGTTCTGCCCTTCGAACTCCTCGGCCTCGTACTCCCGGTAGGAGCCTTCGATCTCGAAGCGGAAACCGTTCCTGGACTGGTAGCCGAGGGCACCGGAGACCGCGTAGCCGAGATCGTAGCTGAGGTCGTCGGAGGAGTTGTCGACTTCGGAGTCGAGGGGAATCACGAGGCCGCCCTTGGCCTCGCCGTAGAAGGTGCTGACCCTCGCCGTGTCGGCCTGCGCAGGGCCGGCGGCCAGGACGAGACCGAGGACCACGCAAAGAACGGGGCAGAGAACGGGGACGATAGGAAGACGCATGGGCACGTTCCTCTCCTTCCTTGAGCTTGAGGAAAGACGTGGGCAGGCAATGCCCACATGACGAGAGGCGGTTACGTGTCTTCCTTGGGTTATTTCAGGACTTTAACGGTGCCAGATCGGGGACGGGCCGTGACATCTCCGCGCGGTCCGACATGTAGCGCTCCAGGCTGGCCGCGATCCGCAGCAGGCCCGCGTCGTCCTGGCAGCGCCCGACGATCTGGATGCCGAAGGGCAGGCCGCGCGGGTCGCGGCCGCAGGGCAGCACGACCACCGGATGGACGGTCATGGTGATCCCGTAGGTGATCGCCAGCCAGCGCATGTAGGTGTCCATGGCCAGGCCGCTGATCTCGGCCACGTAGAGCTGCTCGTGCGGGAAGGGCGAAACCGAGCAGGCCGGGCAGATCAGGACGTCGATCTCGTCGTAGAGCTGGAGGAAGCGGCGGTAGGCCAGGGTCTGCTCGGCATGGGCCCAGGCGATGTCCGAGGCGGTGTAGACCTGGCCCCGCTCCAGGTTGTCGATCACGTTGGGGCCCAGTTCGTCGCGGTGCTTCTCGATCCGCTCCCGGTGCGCCGCCAGGAAGTTGACCCCGCGCAGGATCTCGAAGACCTCGTGCACCGGCCCCAGGTCCGGGTCGCGCGCCTCGCAGGCGGCGAAGGCCGGCGCAAGCGCGGCCATCCGCTCCCGGAAGACCTTCCGGATCCCGTCGTCCACCGGCGCGCAGCCGAGGTCCTCGGAGATCCCGACCCTGAGGCTCGAAAGGTCGACCCCCTCCGCGAGCTCGCCCAGTTCGGGGTCCGGGGCCTGGGAGAAGGGGTCCCGCGGGTCCCAGTCGATCTGGGCGCGGAACAGCAGGGCGGCGTCGGCCAGGGTCCGGCCCATCGGACCCTGCACCGGCAAGGGCGACCAGCCGACCGACCGGTCCTCGGCCGGCACCAGGCCCGGCGAGGGCCGGTAGCCCACGACGCCGCAGAAGCCGGCCGGCGTGCGCAGGCTGCCGCCGAAGTCGGAGCCGGTCGCCAGCGGCAGCATCCCGGTGGCCAGAGCGACCGCCGAGCCGCCGGAGGAGCCGCCGCAGGTGAGCTGCGGATCGAAGGGGTTGCCGGTCGCGCCGTAGACCTCGTTGCGGGTGTTGGCGCCGGCGCCGAACTCCGGGGTGTTGGTCTTGGCGAGCACGATGCCGCCGGCCGCCCGCAGACCCGCCACCATGCGTTCGTCGGCCACCGGGACGTGGTCCTTGTAGAGCAGGGAGCCGAAGGTCGTGCGCAGGCCCTCGGTCAGGTTGAGGTCCTTGATGCCCAGCGGCAGGCCGTGCAGCGGGCCCAGGTCCTCGCCGTCCAGCACCGCCTTCTCCGCCGCCGCGGCCTCGTCCCGGGCGCGCGCCTCGCAGGTCGCGACCACGGCGTTCAGGGCCGGGTTCACCGCCTCGATCCGCGCGAGGCAGCTATCCAGCAGCTCGACCGGCGAGATCTCCTTGCTGCCGATGTGCCGCCGCAGCTCGACCGCGGCAAGATCGCAAAGCTCCGTCATATCTATCCACCCTAGTTTACTTTTTTGTTGTCGCAGCCGGGTCTCGGTTTTCGTCTGGCAAGCCGGGGAGAAAGTCCCGCGTCCTTGCCCGAAGGCATCCTTCGACAGGCTCAGGATGAGAAGCAGGGCTTGAGATTGCTCACCCTCATGCTGAGCCTGTCGGAGGGTGAGGGTGGCGGCTCGCGCATCTGCCGCAGCTTGCTAATCCGCGGGCGTGCCTCCGGCGCCCAGGTCCCAGAACAAGCCGGTCATGAGCTGCAGCGCCTCCCGCGAGACCGGCTCGAGGATGTGCTCGTTCGGTGCGTGCTGCGAGCAGGCGGCATAGGAATGCGGCACCCAGATGGTCGGCAGCCCCAGCACCTCGGAGAAGACGTCGTTGGGCAGCGAGCCGCCGAGGTTGGGCAGCACCGCCACCGCCTTGCCCGAGGTCGCCTCCAGCGAGGCGATGGCCCAGCGCGCCCAGGGGTGCTCCGGGTCGAGCCGGGTCGCGGCCATGACGTCCTCGGCCGGGGTGATCTCGACCATCCCGAAGCCCTGGGCGTCGAGATGCCGACGCAGCCCCGGCATGAAGGCCTCCGGATCGCTGGGCACGACATAGCGCAGGTGGCAGTGCGCGCCGGCACGCGGCGGGATGGCGTTGACCGGGTTGTCCGGGTTGCCGGTCTTGAAGGCCAGGACCTCGAAGGAATTCCAGGCGAAGACCCGCTCGGCCGGGGTCAGGCCGGGCTCGCCCCAGTCCGGGTCGACCTCAGGGCCCTCGGGACCGCCGTCGATCTCGAGCCCGGCGACCGCGGCGCGCACCGAGTTCGGAATCGCCGGGGGGCGCCATTCCGGCACCAGGATCTCGCCGGTCGGACCGGTCAGGCTGGCGATGGCGTGGGCCAGGATGATGCCCGGGTTGGCCAGCAGCCCGCCCCAGTTGCCGGAGTGATGGCCGCCGGCCCGCAGGTCGACCGTCAGGTCGAAGTTGAAGACCCCGCGCGCGCCCATGAAGACGGTCGGCCGCTCGGGCGCCAGCCGCGGGCCGTCCGAGGCGATGAAGACGTCGGCGCCGAAAAGCGCCTTGTGGGCCGCGCAGAACTCCCGCAGGCCCGGCGAGCCGTTCTCCTCGCTGGTCTCGATCAGCAGGGTCACGTTGAAGCCGAGGCGGCCGCGCGCCTCCAGCACCGCGGACAGAGCCGCCAGGTTGATCGTGTGCTGGCCCTTGTTGTCGGCGGTGCCGCGGCCGTACCAGCGCTCGCCGACCTTCTTCAGCTCCCAGGGGTTCAGGCCCTCCTGCCACTGGTCGTCGTAGCCGCGCACCACGTCGCCGTGGCCGTAGCTCATGACCGTCGGCAGGCCGTCGGCCTCGTGGCGGCGGGCGACCAGGAAGGGGCCGCCGCGTTCGACCGGGTTGTCGAAGATCCGGCATTCGAAGCCCAGCGGCTCCAGGCTCGGCCGCATCTCGTCGGTCAGGTAGCGGTAGAGCTCCGGCTTCTGCGAGGGCTCCTGGCTTTCCGTATGGATGGCCACGCGGCGCGCGAGGTCGGCGAAGAAGCCGCCCTCGTCGAAGTAACCGGTGATGCGCGCGATGGCCTCCGCACGGCTCATGGCGAACTCCCTTTCCTTGGCGGGCCGGAAAGACGGAAGGAAGGGCCACGGCCCTTCCCCCGCCTCCTCCCCAGGGGCCCTCTGTTGGAGGGCGTTGAACTTGGCCGCGTGAAGCCTATCGCCGGCTCTCCCTCCGTGTCATGCCCGGACTTGATCCGGGCATCCATGGCGCAAGCGGCACGATGGATCCCCGGGGCAAGCCCGGGGATGACATTGAGGGAAACGAGGCTTCAGCGGCCACATCGCATCTTCAGCCCGACATGCGGTCGACGGCGGTGGGGGCGTGGACTTCGGCCTTGCGGTTGACCGCGTCGTAGTAGGGGGCGAAGACCGGGCGGTTGACGTAGCGGCCCTTGCCCTTCTCGGTGCGGACCTCGCCATCCTGGTAGACCACTTTGCCCTGGCTGATGGTCACGGTGTTGATGCCCTTGACCGTCATGCCCTCGAAAATGTTGAAGTCGATGTTCTGGTGGTGGGTGTCCTTGGAGATGGTGCGTTCCTTCTCCGGGTCCCAGATCACCACGTCGGCGTCGGCGCCCACCGAGATCGAGCCCTTGCGCGGATAGATGTTGAAGATCTTGGCCGCGTTGGTGGAGGTGATGCCGACGAACTCGTTGACCGTCAGGCGCCCCGAGTTGACGCCGTGGTGCCAGAGCACGTGCATGCGGT
>JAKSBE010000498.1 GCA_022361275.1 Kiloniellales bacterium | reverse complement strand
GGAGCGGAACCAGGAGGGCAACTGGGCCTACTACCGGCTCGCCCAGTCCGCGCCCGGCCCGGCCCCCGCGGGCGAACTGGCGCGGCTGATCGTCGACCTGATCCCGGCCGAGGATCCGGTCCATGCCCTGGACCTGGAGCGACTGCAGGCGGTCAAGCAGACCTACGAGGTCAAGGCGGCGGCCTACTTCCGCCGCAACGCCGCCAACTGGTCGCAGATCCGCGCCCTCCACGTCGACGAGGCCGAGGTCGACGCCGCGCTCAGCGAGGCGTTCGCCGGCGCGGCGATCGGCGATCTGCTCGACATCGGCACCGGCACCGGCCACGTGCTGCGCCTGCTCAGCGACCGCTTGAAGAGCGGCATCGGGGTCGACCGCTCCCTGGACATGCTGAAGGTCGCGCGGGCCAACCTCTTCCGCGACGGCCTGCGGCACTGCCAGGTGCGCCAGGCCGACATGAAACAGTTGCCCTTCCGGGCCGAAGGCTTCGACGCCGTGACCCTGCACATGGCGCTGCACTACGCCGAGCGGCCCGAGGACGCCCTGGCGGAGGCGGTGCGGGTCCTGCGGCCCGGCGGCAAGCTGGTGGTCATCGACTTCGCCCCGCACGAGCACCTGCAGCTGCGCGAGGAGCACGCCCACCGCTGGCTCGGCTTCTCGGAGGAGACCATCCAGGACAACTTCGCCCGCCTCGGCCTGGTTCCCGAGACGACCCGGCGGCTCGAAGGCGGCGCGATCACGGTGGTGCTCTGGACCGCCCGGCGCCCGGCCAACGACGCCGCGGGGCAAGGTCCGGCCAGGGCCGCCGGCTAGGAGCAGTGCAGATGAACACCCTGCCCCGCATCTCCTTGGAGTTCTTCCCGCCGGCCAAGCCGCAGGCCGAAGCCGGCCTCTGGCAGGCGCTCGAGAGGCTCGGCGGCCTGCAGCCCGAGTTCGTGTCGCTCACCTATGGCGCCGGCGGCACCAGCCGCGACCGCTCCGACCGCATCCTGGCCGGACTTCTGGATCGCGGCCTGGCGGAGCCGGCGGCTCACATCACCTGCGTCGCGGCAACCAGAGGCGCGGTCGACGATTGCATCCGGACTTGGGCCGAGGCCGGCATCCGGCGCCTGGTCGCCCTGCGCGGCGACATGCCGGAGCTGGGCGCGCCCTTCCGCCCGCACCCCGAGGGCTACGACAACGCCGCCGACCTGGTCGCCGGGCTGCGCCGGCTCGGCGACTTCGACATCTCGGTCGGCTGCTACCCCGAGGTCCATCCCGACTCGCCCTCGCTCCAGGCCGACCTGGACAATCTTAAACGCAAGCTCGACGCCGGCGCGGCCCGGGCGATCTCGCAGTACTTCTTCGACGCCGAGGTCTTCCTGCGCTTCCGGGACCGCGCCCGGCGGGCCGGGATCACGCAGCCCATCGTCCCCGGCATCCTGCCGATCTTCCACTTCGGCAAGGTCCGGAGCTTCAGCCAGCGCTGCGGCGCCAGCGTGCCCCAGTGGCTGGCCGCCCGCTTCGACGGCCTGGACGGCGACCCGGAGACCCGCGACCTGGTCGCCGCCACCACCGCCAGCGAGCTCTGCCAGACCCTGCTGCGCGAAGGCGTCGAGAGCTTCCACTTCTACACCCTGAACCGCGCCAAGCTGACCCTGGCGATCTGCCGGATGCTCGGCCTGCGCCCGCAGCTCGAGGAGGCTGCCTGATGCGAACCCTGATCGAAGCCCTGGAGCAGCGCGTGCTGCTGACCGACGGCGCCGCCGCGCGCCGCCTGCGCGCCGAGCGCCTGGACCCGCAGCACGATTTCTTCGGCGCCGAGGGCCTGCTGCCGGTCCTCAACCTGACCCGGCCGGAGCTGGTCCGCCGGACCCACGAAGCCTACCTGGAGGCCGGCGCCGACGTGATCCGGACCAACACCCTGGGCGCCTCGCCCCTGAGCCTGGCGAGCCACGGCTTCGCCGGGGAGGCCTTCTTCCTCAACCACGCCGCCGCCGAGATCGCGGCCCAGGCCGTGGACAACCTGCCCGGCCGCGGCCGGCGGCGCTTCGTCCTGGGGGTGGTGCGCGACGACGGCTGGGACGTCGCGCCGGCCGAGATCGAGGCCGCGGTCACGATCCAGGTCGAAGGGCTGCTCTCCGGCGGCGTCGACGGCATCACGCTCGACATCCTGCCCGGCGCCGGGCGCACGCCGGTGTTCCTGCGCGGCGCGCGGCGGGCCGTGGAGAGCCTGGGCGCGCGGGCGCCGATCTTCCTGCAGCGCGGCCCCGCCGGCCCCGACTTCTCGGACCTGGCCAAGAGCCGGGCGGAGGGGGTCATCCGCTACCGCCACGGCCCGGTCGCCCGGGCGCGGCTGCTCGCCGCGGCGATCGAGGACGGCGGGGTCAACCTGGTCGGCGGCGGCGACCTGCCGGAGGACACCGCGCGCCTCGACGCCCAGCTCCGCGGCCTGGCCGAGGACGACTTCCGGCCCTATCTGCCGGCGGCACGGCCCAGTTCGCCCGACGAGGCCGAAACCCCGTCGAGCGTCCGCGCCGTGGCGCTGGACCCGGCCCTGGCCGGCTGACCGCGGGGGCTCGAGGGCATGACGGCGATATCGGATCGCGCAGCGCGGCTGGAAGCGGCGGTGGCCGAGCGCATCCTGGTCCTGGACGGGGCCATGGGGACCATGATCCAGACGCGCGGCCTGGAGGAGGCGGACTATCGCGGGGAGGCCTTCGCCACGCACCCGTCCGACCTCAAGGGCAACAACGACCTGCTGAGTCTGACGGCGCCGGAGCTGATCCGGGAGATCCACGTCGCCTACCTGGAGGCCGGCGCCGACATCCTGGAGACCAACACCTTCAACGCCACCGGCATCAGCCAGGCCGAGTACCGCCTGGAGGACCTCGCCTACGAGCTCAACCGGGCCGGCGCCGTGCTGGCGCGCCAGGCCGCCGAGACGGTCGAGGCCAAGGACCCGGCGCGGCCGCGCTTCGTCGCCGGCGTGCTCGGCCCGACCTCGCGCACGGCCTCGATCTCGCCCGACGTGAACGATCCCGGCTTCCGCAACGTGACCTTCGAGGGCCTGGCCGCCGCCTACCGGACGGCGACCGAGGGGCTGATCGACGGCGGCGCCGAGATCATCATGGTCGAGACGATCTTCGACACCCTCAACGCGCGGGCCGCGCTCTACGCTCTGGACGAGGTCTTCGAGGCCCGCGGCGCGGCCCTGCCGGTCATGGTCTCGGGCACCATCACCGACCTTTCCGGGCGGACCCTCTCGGGCCAGACGCCCGAGGCCTTCTGGACCTCGGTCGGCCATGTCCGGCCCTTCAGCGTCGGCCTGAACTGCGCCCTCGGCCCCAAGGAGCTGCGCGCCCACGTGGCCGAGCTGGCCCGGTCTGCCGAAACCCGGATCAGCGCCCACCCCAACGCCGGCCTGCCCAACCAGTTCGGCGGCTACGACGAGACCCCGGAGGCCATGGCCGGACACCTGGGCGCCTGGGCCCGCGACGGCCTGGTCAACCTGGTCGGCGGCTGCTGCGGCTCG
>JAKSBE010000422.1 GCA_022361275.1 Kiloniellales bacterium | reverse complement strand
GCGTCGGTCCGCAATGGAAGAGCCGTGTCGGCGATCTGGATGAGGCAGCGCGTAATGCTCCTAAGGCTGATCGTAACACGATCAGGTTGAACGCAAAGTTAGAGCGCTGCAGGTGAGGACAAGGTGATGGATGAAGACTTCGAAGGCTTCCTGGAAGATTTCGGGCCTGCAATTGAAAAACGTGCCGTTCCGACGTCGAGTCTGGAGTACTATCATGGCAAGCTGCCTAACAAGCTCCTGGCTTACTGGCAAGCATATGGCTGGTGCGGTTACGCCGACGGCCTCTTCTGGACTGTTGATCCCGAAGAATACGACTCAGTGGTTGAAGCATGGATTGGCGAAACGGAATTTATGGAGCAAGATGCCTATCATATCATCGCGCGGACTGCATTTGGTGGATTGTACTTCTGGGGCGAGAGGTCCGGGTTTTCATTAAAGGTTTTTGCACCAGGCTCATACAGCGTACCGCATAAATCCAGATTTACTGGTGACAAGATGGATTTTGGGGCTCAGATTTTTTTTGGCAGCCTTGATCCTAACGACAACGATTTTGAACAGCTCTTCGCTCCCACTTTGAAGAAGCTGGGCCGCCTGAGGTACGACGAGATGTACGGTTTCGTGCCTGCATTGGCTCTTGGCGGGCCTGCTACGCTGGACCATCTGGAGAAGGTCAAGGCGGTCGAGCATCTCGTGCTGCTCGCCCAGCTCTCGGAGCTGAGGGTCATGTCCGGCCCCGAGATCTGACGGCCATCTCCCGTTAACTCAAAGGCGTATCGGGTTAAAGGGTCTTTTCAGCTCTTTCATGCGTCGACCATTGTGATGGCGCAACCGCGTTTTCTTTGACGTCAAAAAAGTCAGCCCGCCATGCTGAAATCACGAACCGCGCGGAGCGCGATCGTGCCAAACATGCTCACTGCGCCAATGATAAAGATGATTGACATTAGCCGGAGCGGGCGCAGGGTTTCCGGCGCAATTTTACTATAGTCGATGTGCGGCCGGTGGCGCGTGGCCAGGCTCTTGAACATTGCCCCCATTCCATATTGAAGGGCGTGCAACAGTATGAGTGGCCACCAATGATACCGAAAAGAAGGTCCGTGTGCGATCGCATCGATTTCGGCGATCCGCTTTCGATAAATCACTACGAGAGCGACGTAAATCAATAGGCAGCAGATGTTGATCAATGCAAGAAGGGCGGCGAAGTATTTCATCAACTCTGGCGTCATTCACTATGGCGTCCGATAAGTCGCTTCAAACAAAATTTCGCCAAGCGCTTCGGTGCCGTAGCCGACGCCGATGCCCCCAGCGACTGCGCCCGCGCTGCCGGCCAGAATTCCGCACCATAGCAGACTGGTTCCGGCCGACGGCAGCCCCAATACAACGTTGCACACGGCGTAGGTGGCCACCATGCCGCCATATGCGCCGCCAGCGACGCTGCCGATGAGACGGCCAGTCTCGGTGAACCTTTTGCGAGTGCAGCGCCGATCATTGTTGCCCTCAGTGCAAGCCTTCCGGATCTCCCGGTAGCTGTAATAGGAGTCAAGTCCGATGCCGACATATCCCAAATGTTTCAAATGTCGGGCCAGCCGGGCGACGCGCTCAAAGTGTTTGTGAAACTCCGGAATTGATCGCGCTGGTCCGTGCTGGCGCTTCCATGTATTGGTGATGCTTCGCGTTGACAGGCCTAGGGCGTGTTTCAGTTTCATGTGTCGCGGATCAATCACTCGATTTCGGAGCAACTGGCCGAGTGCTTGGTCAAGCTTGTCGTACAATCTCCGTCGTTCCGCATAGAACGCCTGTCCCCCGATCTTGCCGGTTTGGTTGTAGGTGCGGACGTACAGCCTTTCTATCTCTTCAAGAATATCGGCGATATGTTTAACTCTTGCGCCATAGGCTGTGGAGAACGCGCCGACGGAGCCGGCCGAATGTATGTCGATGAACGCGAGCAATTCGTAAAGGCGGTTCAAAACCTCAGGAGCTGGGTCGAGAACGTCTGGCAAGACGTCTCCACGCGCAGCCATCATAGCGAATTCATATTCAAGCGCGGTGCGTTGATTGGGATTTGCCGGCGTGACGACGACCAAAACGCCCGCTGGAATGCGCTAGGGCATGATGTGTTTGTTGACATGCAAAAAGTGCTCCTGCGTCACTTCCGTAGGCGCGGCGTAGAGCTTGTCCATAAGCGGCTTGATCGCCGTCGTCCGCTCGACGACCGCAAAGAAAACCTCGTCTCGCTGGTCATGGCCGGACATGCTGGGTCTCCCTTCCTGGGAAATGGAAACTACGGCGAGCGCCAAAAAGTGCGACAACGTTTCATATTGTTGGGCAGGGCGAAGTGAACTGATTCACAGGGCTGTGCGCGGAATTCGGGGGACCGTATGCTTGTTTCTCCTCGTCTCGCCCCAGGGCTGCACCCTTTGAGTGAGTCACCGTAATTTAGGGACAGTTGGCTTGAACCGATAGCTCGGGGCGCTGGCCAGCTTCCCGAGCTATCGGCAGGGGGAGCCGCATGGCTTCACGCCGGCTTGTGGAAGCGATGGGATTCCGGGGACGTGGCCGTCATCGGGGCTGGTCACGCTTCGGGTCTGGACTGGGGTTTGGCCGTTGAGCAGCCGCCCGAGACTGTCTTCGTCGGCGTGGGATGTGCGCGAGGTCGCTTGCGCGTGCGGCCTGCTCGGATTTGTGAAGAAGTCACACAGTCTTATCGTACGTGCAAATTTATCATATACGGTCGTCCCTGTCAAGCGCTCCGAATGAGGGCGGCCGAGACCTCTGGAAACTTTCCTGCGACCCGGTGTGCATTCTGTGACCGCTGGGCCCCGGGGCCCCGGCCTTTGCTAGGATGGCGGCATCGAGCGGGGGCGGTCCTGACTTGGAGGGAGGCCCGGTCGATGCTGCAGGTCAGGAAGCGCCTGAACCACGGACTCTGTCTCGTGGTCTGCTTGGCTTTGGCCTTGGCGGGCTGCACCAACTATCGGGTAAGCCTGGATCCGGTCGCGCTCGACGACCCGGCGGCCGGGGCCGTCGGCGGTGAGGCCACGGCGCTGCGCGAGCCGCCGAAGCCGCTTTTCCTGCAGCAGGAGCTCGAGGAGCCGCCGGTCGAGGGCAAGGGGGAAGGCTGGGTCCGCCTGCGCTTCTCGGTCAACGAGCGCGGCACGGTCCAGAAGGTCGAGGTGCTGGAATCCAGCGACGTTCAGCTCGAGGCCCCGGCGGTGCGCCTGGTCTCCGCCTGGGCCTACGCGCCGGGCACGGTCGACGGCGCGCCCGCCGCCTTCGAGGGGCAGGAGGCCTACGTCACCTTCTTCGAGGAGGCCGGAGTGGTCGATACGCCCGAGGAGAACCTGCTGATCGGCGGCGCCATCGTCGTCACCCTCGTCACCGTGATCGTCCTGTCCTTGACCACCGGCGTCAACTTCACCGCCGGGGATTGAGCCGGAAGAGGGGGGGGAGGGCGCTCGAGCGGCCGAAGCCGCCTCGTCCTTCGTCCCTCGACAAGCTCGGGATGAGGAGGCGCAGGACGAGGTGAAAGGCCTTGCCCCATGGCGAGCCCCCCGCTGGACAGGAGCGTCGCAGGCCCGCTAAGCAGGGCGCCATGCGCGAGGAGGACGCCGCGAGCACAAAGACCGAGCCACGGGCGGTGCCGGTCCCGAGGGGCGTCTGGGGCGGGCCCGGCGAGGTCTTCGGCCACCTCTCGGGCCGCTGGGAGATCCGGCGCAGGATCGAGCCGGCAGGGGCGCTGGAAGGCCTGGCGGTCTTCGCGCCCGAGGGCAGGGGCGGGCTGGACTACCGGGAGCGGGGCGAACTGCGCCTCGCCGACGGCTTCACGGCCGCGGCCGAGCGGCGTTACTTCTACCGGGCCCGGCCCGCCGGCTTCGCGGTCTTCTTCGCCGGGCGGCCGCCGCGGCTGTTCCACGCGGTCGACCTGGCGGCCGACGGGCAGGGGCGGCTATGCGGCCGCGCCCGGCACCTCTGTGGCGCCGACCTCTACCTGACCGGCTATCTCTTCCTGCCGGACGGCCGCTTCGTGATCCGGCACCGGGTCCGGGGGCCGCGCAAGGCCTATCGCATGACCACCTGGTACCGGCGCCGACGGTGAAGCGGAACCCGCCCGCCTTGCGGCTTCGGGGAAAAAAGCGGGGCGGCGACCGGAACCGCCGCCCCCTCGTTGGCGGGCATAAGAGGTGAGGCTTGCTACTGGGTCGTCGCGGTGGTCGCCGGGGCGACCTTGGTCACCAGGCCGCGCACGACGATCTCGACCCGGCGGTTGGCTGCCTCGCGGACGCCGTCGGGGGTCCGGACCGCGGGGTTGCCCTCGCCCTTGGCCTCGAGCTCCAGCTTGTCGATGTCGCCGACGTTCATGCCCTGGCGGACCAGCTCGGCGCGGACCGTCTGGGCCCGGGTCTCGGAGAGCTTGACGTTGTAGTCCGACGGCCCGGACCGGTCGGCGTGGCCCTCGACGAAGAGGATGATGTCGCGCATGTCGCTCATCTGCTCGACCAGGGCGTCGATCCGGGCCTGCGCCTCCGTGGTGATCGACGACTGGTTCCAGCCGAAGTAGACCACGGTGCGGGCGATCTCCTCGCCGACGGTGAACCTCGGCCCGCCGGCGACCTTCGGCGCCGGGGCCGGCGCAACGGGCGCTGGCGCCGGGGCGGGGGCCGCCGGGGCCGCGGCGACCGGATGCGGCGCCATGGCGGCTTCCAGTTTGGTCAGGGCCGCCTCGAACTCGCCCCGGCAGGCGGCGATGTGGTCCGGCTGGTGGCCTTCCTCCTGCTGCTCGACCCAGCAGTCGTACTTGGCCTGGGCCTCCGCGGCCAGGTCGGGTACCCGATCGCGGCCGCCGCCGTCCAGCGCGGTGATCAGCTTGCCCCGGGCCGCGGCGAGGGTCGGCCGGTGCACCTCGGCGATGCTCCAGTTCGCCGGGTCCTCGGGCAGCACGGCCTCGCCGCCGTTCGCCCGCAGGGTCTTCCTGGCGAAGACCTCGGCGTCGGGCCAGTCGTTCATCTCCTTGGCCTCGAAGAGCGTGAAGGCCTTGTAGTCGGCCGCCAGCTCCTGGCTGAAGGAGCCGCCCGACGGGGTGATCTTGTCGACCTCCTGGTAGGTGGTGAAAGGCAGGACGGAATCCGCCAGCGCGAGGGACGCGGCCAGGACCAGGGCACCCGGGACAACGGGCAGGGCGTAGATGAGCGCTTGCTTCCGCATGATGAATAAACCTCCCCACAAAAGCTCCGCTTATGCCATTGATCCTAACAAGGAACCGGCATCTGAGGATGGGCACGCTGTCGGAGTCGCAGAAAAGACACAGTGGGCTTCCGCGGCGGGCGGCTGCGCCTCCGGCAGACCCCGGGGCATCGCATCCGGATAGTCAGAGCAGCCCGCGTTCGAATGAACGCAGGCTGCTCCAGAAAGCGAAACGCGCGCCGAGGGGGGGACGGCGCGCGTTTCCAGGACGAACGCGAGGTTCTGGGGGGGAGCGATCGTCCGTTTCTCGTGATCCTGTCTCGCCGTTCCTTCCTTGCCTTTGCCTCGATCTTCTCAGACCCTTCGGCCCTAGAGCGCTCGGCTCCGGGGCGCGGCCGGGGTCAGAACTTTCTGCGCATCTCGAAGCGAACGCCCGTGTTGTCGGCGTCGTTCTGGAGGATCTGATAGGTGGCGTCGGCGCGGATCAGCCAGGCACTGCTGATCGGGAGCTGATAGCGGACGCCGAAGCCGTATTGCGGATCCTCCGCCCCGGCGATCGGATCGTCGAAGGGCTGAACCATGGCGACCTCGAAAACGATCTGCTGATCCAGGTCGAAGAGGTATTGCAGGCCCAGCGCGCCGCCCCAGGTGTTGGAGCCGGTGTCGTCCAGCTTGGGGAAGCCGGTCAGCGCGTCGGTCTCGAAGTTGATGCCGACGTTCTTCAGGATGCCCTCGTCCTCGACCAGCGGCTGCGGCGTGTTGTAGCCGAAGAAGAAGTTGGCATAGGGGAGCAGGGTGCTCGGCAGTCCCGTGATCAGGCTGTTCTCGGAGATGAGGGCGAAGCCGTCGACGTTCTGGTCGTTGTTGTCGCCGCCGAGCTTGAGGTCGCCGATGTTGGTGAAGTTCCAGAGCACCCGGGTCGAGTTCGACACCGTGTTGTACCAGCGC
>JAKSBE010000134.1 GCA_022361275.1 Kiloniellales bacterium | reverse complement strand
GTGCTCGAGGAGCTGGAGCACGCCCGCGCCCGCGGCGCCAGGATCTACGGCGAGCTGGTCGGCTACGGCGCGACCTCCGACGGCTACGACATGGTGCAACCCTCGGGCGACGGGGCGATCCGCTGCATGAGGCAGGCCCTGAGCGGGATCGGCAACACGCCGGTCGAGTACGTCAACACCCACGGCACCTCGACGCCGATCGGCGACGTGGTCGAGCTGCGCGCGCTGAAGGAGGTCTTCGGCGACCGCCTGCCCAAGATCAATTCCACGAAATCGCTGACCGGGCACGCCCTGGGCGCGGCCGGCGTCAACGAGGCGATCTACGCCCTCCTGATGATGGACCGCGGCTTCATATCCGCGTCGGCCAATATCGAGGACCTTGACCCCGAGGCCGAGGGTATGCCAGTGGTTCGGGAGCTGGAGGACAACGTCCAGTTGAACTGCGTGATCTCCAACTCCTTCGGCTTCGGCGGCACCAACTGCACCTTGGCCTTCAAACGGTTCGAGTCATGACCGCGGTGAACGACAACCCGAAAGCGGCGCTGGCGGAGCAGGCGGAGCCCGCCGGCAGCGGCGGCGAGGCGCAGGGCCTCCTGGCCGGGCGCCGGGGCCTGGTGATGGGCGTCGCCAACGACCATTCCATCGCCTGGGGCATCGCCGCGGCGGCCCACGCGCAGGGAGCCAAGCTGGCCTTCACCTATCAGGGCGAGGCTTTCGGCCGGCGGGTCAAGCCGCTGGCGGAGTCGATCGGCTCCGAACTGGTCCTGCCCTGCGACGTCGAGCGCGAGGCGGACCTGGACGAGGTCTTCACGGCGGTCGAGCGCGACTGGGGCCGCCTGGACTTCCTGGTCCACGCCGTGGCCTTCTCGGACAAGACCGAGCTCAAGGGCCGCTACCTGGACACCACGCGGGCCAACTTCGCGCGGACCATGGCGATCTCCTGCTACTCCTTCACCGCGGCGGCGCGCCGGGCGGCGGCCTGCATGCCCGAGGGCGGCAGCCTGATCACGCTCAGCTACCTGGGCGCCGAGCGGGTCATGCCCAGCTACAACGTCATGGGCGTGGCCAAGGCGGCGCTGGAGGCCAGCGTACGCTACCTCGCCGCCGACCTCGGCGAGACCGGGGTCCGGGTCAACGCCATCTCGGCCGGGCCGATGCGAACCCTGGCCGGCTCGGCGGTCTCCGACGCCCGCTTCGTCTACAACTGGAGCCGCGACCACGCGCCCCTGAACCGCAACGTCAAGCTGGAGGAGGTCGGCGGCGCCGCGCTCTACCTGCTGAGCGACCTGTCGAAGGGCGTCACCGGCGAGATCCACCACGTCGACAGCGGCTACCACGTCATGGGCATGCCGGCCCCGGCCCGCCTGACCCCGGACGACGAGGGCTGAGCCCTCCCTCAAGCTTCTTGTAAGGCGACCTCCAGCGGCCCGGGGTCGTCGGTGATCAGGCAGTCCACCCCGCGATCCAGCAGCGCCTGCGCCCGCCGCTTCCGGTTGACGGTAAAGCAGGACACCGCGCAGCCGGCCCGATGGATCTCGCGAACCAGCTTCTCGCGCCCGCGCAGGTGGTGGATGTGAAAGCAGGCGCAGCCCAGCGCCTCGAGCCTCGCCCGCCAGTCCGCCGGGACGGTGTCGACGACCAGGGCCCGCGGCCAGTCCGGGGCCAGGGCCCGGGCCGCCGCGACGCTCATCACGCTGTAGGAGCTGAGCAGCGGCGGCGGCCGGTCCGCGGGCCAGAGCGCCCTGAGCAGGGGCACCGCCCGCTCGACCGTCTCCACGTCGCGCCCAGGCGTCGGCTTGATCTCGACGTTCGGCCGCAGCCCCTCGGCCAGGAGGACCTCGACCGCCTGCTCCAGGCTCGGCACCCCCGCGCCGGCGAAGTCCGGGTGGAACCAGGCGCCGGCGTCCAGGTCCTTGACCGCGGCGTAGTCGGTCTCGGCCATCCGCCCCGGGCGGCCGGTGGTCCGGCGCAGGGTCTTGTCGTGGAACAGGACCGGGACGGCGTCCCGGGTCAGCATGACGTCGAACTCGACCCAGGAAAGACCGAGCCGGGCTGCGCTGCGCAGCCCGGCAAGGGTGTTCTCGGGCGCCAGAGCGGCCACGCCCCGGTGCCCCATGATCCGCGGGAGCGCGATGCGCTCCGGCGGCGCGGTCATCGCCGCCTCCGCCCGCGGCGGACCGGCGGTCAGCCGGCCTGAGCCGCCTCGTCCTTCTTGTCCTCGGCCTCCAGGTCCTCGCCGGTCTCCTGGTCGACGCGCTTCATGGAGAGCTTGACCTTGCCGCGGTCGTCCATGCCGATGCACTTGACCTTGACCATGTCGCCCTCGGCGATGACGTCGTTGACGGTCTTGACCCGATGCGGCGCCAGCTCGCTGATGTGCACCAGGCCGTCGCGGGCGCCGAGGAAGTTCACGAAGGCGCCGAAGTCGACGATCTTGACGACCTTGCCCTCGTAGATCACGCCGATCTCGGGCTCGGCCACGATGGAGCGGATCCAGTCGATGGCCTTCTGGGCGGCCTCGTTGTCGACCGCCGCCACCTTGACCGTGCCGTCGTCCTCGATGTCGATCTTGGCGCCGGTGGTCTCGGTGATCTCGCGGATCACCTTGCCGCCGGTGCCGATGACCTCGCGGATCTTGTCCTTGGGCACCGTGATCACGGTGATCCGCGGCGCCATGTCGGAGACGCCCTCGCGCGCCTGGGTCAGGGCCCTGGCCATCTCGCTCAGGATATGCAGGCGGCCGTCGCGCGCCTGGTTCAGCGCGGTCTCCATGATCTCGCGGGTGATCGAGGTGATCTTGATGTCCATCTGCAGCGAGGTGACGCCGGCCTCGGTGCCGGCGACCTTGAAGTCCATGTCGCCAAGATGGTCCTCGTCGCCGAGGATGTCGGAGAGCACGGCGAAGTCGTCGTCTTCCTTGATCAAGCCCATGGCGATGCCCGCCACCGGCCGCGGCAGCGGCACGCCGGCGTCCATCATCGACAGGGACGAGCCGCAGACCGTGGCCATAGAAGAGGAGCCGTTGGATTCGGTGATCTCGGAGACCACGCGGATGGTGTAGGGGAAGTCCTCCTTCTCGGGCAGCAGCGGCCGGATCGCCCGCCAGGCCAGCTTGCCGTGGCCGATCTCGCGGCGCCCGGGAGGCGCCATGCGGCGCGCCTCGCCCACCGAGTAGGGCGGGAAGTTGTAGTGCAGCAGAAAGTGCTGGCGGTACTCGCCCTCCAGCGCGTCCATGATCTGCTCGTCCTGACCCGTGCCGAGAGTGGTGGTGACGAAGGCCTGGGTCTCGCCCCGGGTGAAGAGCGCCGAGCCGTGGGCGCGCGGCAGGACGCCGACCTCGCTGACGATCCGGCGGACGTCGCTGGTCGTGCGCCCGTCGATCCGCTTGCCGGTCTTGAGGATGCTGCCCCGGACGATGTCGCTTTCCAGCGCCTTGAAGACGCCACCGGCGACGGCGAGCGAGGCCTCGTCCTCCTCGTCGATCGAGGCCATGGCCTCCTCCTTGACCGCGGCGACCTTGTCGCGCCGGGTCATCTTGTCGACCTCGGTGTAGGCCTCGGCCAGGCGGTCACCGAAGTCGGCCTGGAACTTCTCGCGAACCGTCGCGACCTCGGGCGCCTCTTCCGGCAGTTCCCAGGGCTCCTTGGCGCAGGCCTCGGCCAGCGCGATGATGGCGTCGATCACCGGCTGCATCTGCTCGTGGCCGAAGACCACGGCGCCGAGCATGACCTCCTCCGAAAGCTCCCGGGCCTCGGATTCGACCATCAGGACGCCGTCCTTCGTGCCGGCGAGGACGAGGTCCAGGTCGGACTCGGGCACCTCGGCCTGCAACGGGTTGAGGACGTACCCGCCGTCCTTGTAGCCGACGCGGCAGCCGCCGATCGGCCCGAGGAAGGGAATGCCCGAGATCGTCAGCGCCGCCGAGGCGCCGATCATGGCGACGATGTCGGGATCGTTCTCCAGGTCATGGCTCAAGACGGTGCAGATGACCTGGGTCTCGTTCTTGTAGCCACGGGCGAAGAGCGGCCGGATCGGCCGGTCGATCAGCCGCGAGGTCAGGACTTCCTTCTCGCTGGGCCGGCCTTCGCGCTTGAAAAAGCCGCCGGGAATCTTGCCGGCGGCGAAGGTCTTTTCCTGGTAGTGAACGGTCAGCGGGAAGAAGTCGAGGCCGGGGCGCGGCGCCTTCTCCCCGACCACCGTGCAGAGCACGATGGTCTCGCCGTAGCGGACCATGACGGCGCCGTCGGCCTGCCGTGCGATGCGCCCGCTCTCGAAGACGAGCGGCCGCCCGCCCCAGGTGATCTCTTTTTTATGT
>JAKSBE010000395.1 GCA_022361275.1 Kiloniellales bacterium | reverse complement strand
GGCGCTATCCCAACGGCGAGGAGCGCTGCATCGCCTGCAAGCTCTGCGAGGCGATCTGTCCGGCCCAGGCCATCACCATCGAGGCCGAGCCACGCGAGGACGGCAGCCGGCGGACGACGCGCTACGACATCGACATGACCAAGTGCATCTACTGCGGCTTCTGCCAGGAGGCCTGTCCGGTCGATGCCATCGTCGAAGGGCCGAACTTCGAGTTCGCCGCCGAAACCCGCGAGGAGCTCTTCTACAACAAGGACAAGCTGCTTGAGAACGGCGAGCGCTGGGAGCAGGAGATCGCGCTCAACATCTCGCTCGACGCGCCCTACCGCTAGGGAAAGCCGAGACGACGTGAGGGGAACCCTCGGGATGCAGCAGCACGAGGGCGGCAAACCGCCCGCCGGAAGGGAACGCCAGTCATGATGATTCAGGCCCTGGCTTTCTACCTCTTTGCCGCGGTCACCCTGGCCTCGGCGGTCATGGTGATCTCCGCGCGCAACCCGGTGCATTCCGTGCTCTTCCTGATCCTGGCTTTCTTCAACGCCGCCGGGCTTTTCGTGCTGATGGGCGCGGAGTTCCTGGCGATGATCCTGGTCGTGGTCTACGTCGGCGCGGTCGCGGTACTGTTCCTCTTCGTCGTGATGATGCTGGACATCAACTTCGTCGCCTTGCGCGAAGGGTTCCTGCAGTACTTGCCGGTCGGCGGGTTGATCGGCCTGATTCTGCTCGTCGAACTGGTCCTTGTCGTCGCCGCCTGGTCGGTGGCGCCGGACGCGAGCGCGCTGGCCCGGGTGCCGATCCCGCCGCCCGACCAGGTTGACAACACCCGGGCGCTGGGGCAGGTGCTCTACACCAAGTACGTCTACCTCTTCCAGGCCTCTGGGCTGGTGCTGCTGGTCGCGATGGTCGGCGCCATCGTCCTGACCCTGCGTCAGCGCGAGGGCGTGCGCCGGCAGTCGATCGCCCGCCAGGTCGCGCGCCGGCGGGAGGAGGGCGTGGAGCTCAAGGACATGCCGAGCGGAAGCGGGGTCTAGCGCGATGTTCGAGATCGGCCTTGAGCACTACCTGACCGTCGCGGCGATCCTCTTCACCCTCGGGATCTTCGGCATCTTCCTGAACCGCAAGAACGTCATCATCATCCTGATGTCGATCGAGCTGATGCTGCTGGCGGTCAACATCAACCTGGTGGCCTTCTCGACCCACCTCCAGGATCTCGTCGGCCAGGTCTTCGCGATGTTCGTCCTCACCGTGGCCGCGGCCGAGGCGGCGGTCGGCCTGGCGATCCTGGTGGTCTTCTTCCGCAACCGCGGTTCCATCGAGGTCGAAGACATCAACATGATGAAGGGCTGAACGCCGCTATGGATGTCATAGCCGTCTTCGCCCCGCTTCTGGGCGCCGCCATCGCCGGCCTGTTCGGCAGCCGGATCGGCGACCGGGGGGCGCAGCTCCTGACCTGCGGCCTGATGCTGCTGTCCGGCTTCTTCTCGATCCTGATCTTCAAGACCGTCGTCGTCGACGGCGAGACCTGGACGACGGAGATCTTCACCTGGATCGATTCCGGGACCTTCGAGGTTTCCTGGGCGCTGCGCATCGACACCCTCAGCGCGGTGATGCTGCTGGTCGTGTCCAACATCTCGGCGCTGATCCACATCTACTCGATCGGCTACATGTCGCACGACAAGTCGATCCCGCGCTTCTTCTCATACCTCTCGCTCTTCACCTTCTTCATGCTGATGCTGGTGACGGCGGACAACTTCCTGCAGATGTTCTTCGGCTGGGAAGGGGTCGGCCTGGCGTCCTACCTGCTGATCGGCTTCTGGTACGAGCGGCCCAGCGCCTGTGCAGCGGCGATCAAGGCCTTCCTGGTCAACCGGGTCGGCGACATCGGCTTCGCCCTGGGGATCATGGCCTGCTTCGTCCTCTTCGGCGCGGTCAGCTTCGACGACGTTTTCGCCGTGGTGCCGCAGCTCGAGGAGGCCCGCTTCGTCTTCCTCGGCGTCGAGTGGCACGCGCTCACCGTGACCTGCGTCCTGCTGTTCATCGGCGCCATGGGGAAATCGGCCCAGCTCGGCCTGCACACCTGGCTGCCCGACGCCATGGAGGGCCCGACCCCGGTCTCGGCGCTGATCCACGCCGCCACCATGGTGACCGCCGGCGTCTTCATGGTCTGCCGGCTGTCGCCGATGTTCGAGTACGCGCCCGTCGCCTTGCAGCTGGTCACCTACGTCGGGGC
The DNA here is from genome assembly GCA_022361275.1 of Kiloniellales bacterium. Lineage (GTDB taxonomy): Bacteria > Pseudomonadota > Alphaproteobacteria > Kiloniellales > JAKSBE01 > JAKSBE01. Next base: position 11,173 of record JAKSBE010000395.1, on the reverse strand, counting down.
GGCGACGGCTTTCTTCGCCGCGACGGTCGGCCTGACCCAGTTCGACATCAAGCGGGTCATCGCCTATTCCACCTGCAGCCAGTTGGGCTACATGTTCTTCGCCGCCGGGGTCTCGGCCTACGGCGCGGCGATGTTCCACCTCATGACCCACGCTTTCTTCAAGGCTCTGCTGTTCCTCGGCGCCGGTTCGGTGATCCACGCCATGTCCGACGAGCAGGACATGCGCAAGATGGGCGGGCTCGCCAAGATGATCCCCTACACCTGCGTCATGATGTGGATCGGCAGCTTGGCCCTGGCCGGAATCGGTATCCCTGGGCTTGGCGGCCTCGCCGGCCATCATTCCAAGGACATCATCCTGGAAGCCGCCTACGCCGACCACAGCCTGCACGGCAACGTTGCCTTCTGGCTGGGGATCGTGGCCGCCTTCATGACCGCCTTCTATTCCTGGCGGCTGCTGATCATGACCTTCCACGGCGCGCCCCGGGCCGGCCAGGAGGTCATGTCCCAGGTCCACGAATCGCCCTGGGTGATGCTGGGTCCCCTGGTCGTTCTCTCGCTGGGCGCGCTCTTCGCCGGCCTGCTCGGCCACGCGGCCTTCGTCGGCGACGGCCGCGAAGCCTTCTGGGGCGAGTCGATCCGGGTGCTGGCGGCGAACGACACGCTCGAGGCGGCGCACCATGTACCACTCTGGGTCAAATGGCTGCCGTTGATCATGGCGGCGAGCGGGATCGGCCTCGCCTACGTCATGTATAGGCTGCGCCCGGACCTGCCGGGCGTGGCGGTACGGATCTTCCGGCCGCTGCACACCTTCTTCTTCAACAAGTGGTTCTTCGACGAGCTCTACGACCGGCTCTTCGTCCGGCCGGCCGTCTACCTGGGCTACGGCTTCTGGAAGGCGGGTGACGGGGCGGTCATCGACGGGGTCGGGCCGGACGGCGTCGCCGCGGCGGCCCGCAACCTGGCCAAGCGCTTCAGCGCGCTGCAGAGCGGCTATGTCTACCATTACGCCTTCGCCATGCTGATCGGCGTCGTGGTGCTGGCCTCCTGGTATATCTTCACGCGAGCCGGGTAGGGCGCCATGATGGACATGATCCTTTCCGTGGTGACCTTCCTGCCCCTCGGGGCGGCGATCTGCATCTTCCTGTTCTGCCGGGGCGCCGACGAGGCGGCGGTGGCGCGCAACGCCCGCTGGACGGCGCTCTTCGCCTCGACCTTCGTTTTCCTGCTGTCGCTGCTGATCTTCCGGAACTTCGAGACTGGCACGGCGGAGTTCCAGTTCCTCGAAGAGGTGCCCTGGCTGCCGGAGTACGGCATCAACTACAAGATGGGCGTCGACGGCATCTCGGTGCTCTTCGTCCTGCTGTCGACCCTGCTGACGCCGATCTGCATCCTCGCCAGCTGGGAGGCGATCCAGTCCCGGGTCAAGGAGTACATGATCGCCTTCCTGGTCCTCGAGACCCTGATGGTCGGCATGTTCTGCGCCCTCGACTTCGTGGTCTTCTACATCTTCTTCGAGGGCGTCCTGATCCCGATGTTCCTGATCATCGGCGTCTGGGGCGGCGTGCGGCGGGTCTATGCGGCCTTCAAGTTCTTCCTCTACACCCTGGCCGGCTCGGTCCTGATGCTGCTGGCGATCCTGGCGATCTACTTCAACGCCGGGACCACCGACATTCCGGCCCTGATGGCCACGCGCCTGCCGGCGGACCTGCAGTTCTGGCTCTGGCTCGCTTTCTTCGCCTCCTTCGCGGTCAAGGTCCCGATGTGGCCGGTCCACACCTGGCTGCCCGACGCCCACGTCGAGGCACCGACCGCCGGCTCGGTGATCCTGGCCGGCGTGCTGCTGAAGATGGGCGCCTACGGCTTCCTCAGGTTCTCCCTGCCGATTCTGCCCGAGGCTTCGGCCTTCTTCACCCCCCTGGTCTACAGCCTCTCGGTGGTCGCGGTGATCTACACCTCTCTGGTCGCCCTGGCCCAGGAGGACATGAAGAAGCTGATCGCCTATTCCTCGGTGGCGCACATGGGCTTCGTCACCATCGGCATCTTCACGGTGACCCAGCAGGGCATCGAGGGCGCGCTCTATCAGATGCTCTCCCACGGGATCGTCTCGGCGGCGCTCTTCCTCATCGTCGGCGTGGTCTACGACCGCATGCACACCCGGCTGATCGAGCGCTATGACGGACTGGCGGCACGCATGCCGGCCTACGCCCTGGTGTTCATGATCTTCATGCTGGCCTCGGTCGGCCTGCCCGGGACCAGCGGCTTCGTCGGCGAGTTCCTGGTCCTGGTCGGGGTCTTCCAGGTCAACACCTGGGTCGCGCTGCTGGCCGCCAGCGGCATGGTGCTCGGCGCCGCCTACATGCTCTACCTCTACCGGCGGGCGATCTTCGGCGTCATGACCAGGGACGACCTCAAGACGATCCTGGACATCGGCTGGCGCGAGAGGGCGATTTTCGCGCCGCTGATCGTGCTGGTGTTCTGGATGGGCATCTATCCCGCGACCTTCATCGACATGATGGCGGCCTCGGTCGACAACCTGATCGACAACCACGCCGCGGCGGTCGCCTCCTCGCAAGGCCTTTCGATCGCGGGCGTTCTCGGACTGGAGTGAAGAGAGCATGGTTTTGGCCGATCTCGCCACCGCGCTGCCGGAGATCTTCCTGGCCTGCGCCGGCATGGCGATCCTCATGGTCGGCGTGTTCCGCAGCGGCTCCGACACCCGACCGGTGGTCTGGCTCTGCGTGCTCAGCCTGGTGATCACGCTCGGCATGGTCACCCTGGTCGCGCGGGACGACGTCACGGCCTTCGGCGGGCTCTTCGTCGCCGATGCCTTCGGCGACTTCATGAAGGCGCTGGTCCTGATCGCCTCCGCCCTCACCATGCTCATGTCCCTGGGCTATCTCGAGCGCGAGAAGATGGCCCGCTTCGAGTTCCCGGTGCTGATGCTCTTCGCGACCCTCGGCATGCTGATGATGGTCTCGGCCAACGACCTGATCTCGTTGTACCTGGGCCTGGAGCTGCAGAGCCTCGCGCTCTACGTCATCGCCGCCTTCCGGCGCGACACCCTGCGCTCGACCGAGGCGGGGCTGAAGTACTTCGTCCTCGGCGCCCTGTCTTCCGGCATGCTGCTCTACGGCAGCTCCATGGTCTACGGCTTCGCCGGCACCACCAGCTTCGAGGATCTGGCGCGGGTCTTCACGACCGCCGCCCAGGCCGATCAGGCACCCTCGATCGGAGTCATCTTCGGCCTGGTCTTCGTGGTCGCCGGCCTGGCCTTCAAGGTCTCGGCGGTGCCCTTCCACATGTGGACCCCCGACGTCTACGAGGGGGCCCCGACGCCGGTCACCGCCTTCTTCGCGACCGCGCCCAAGGTCGCGGCCATGGCGCTCTTCGTCCGGGTGCTGATGGAGCCCTTCGGCAGCTTGCTCGACCAGTGGCAACAGATCGTCAGCCTGATCGCCGTCGCCTCGATGATCCTCGGCGCCCTGGCGGCGATCGCCCAGACCAACATCAAGCGCCTGATGGCCTATTCCTCGATCGGCCACGTCGGCTTCGCGCTGGTCGGCCTCGCCGCCGGGACTCAGGAGGGCGTGCGCGGCGTCGCGATCTATCTGGCGATCTACGTGGTCATGAACCTGGGGACCTTCGCGGTGATCCTCTCCATGGTCCAGAAGGAGCGCATGGTCGAGGGGATCGAGGATCTCAAGGGCCTGTCCAGGACCAGCCCGATGGTCGCTTTCGCCCTGGCCGCCTTCATGTTCTCCATGGCCGGGATCCCGCCGCTGGCCGGCTTCTTCGGCAAGTTCTACGTCTTCATGGCGGCGATCGAGGCGAAGCTCTACACTCTCGCGGTGATCGGCGTCCTGAGCAGCGTGGTCGGCGCCTTCTACTATTTGAGGATCGTCAAGCTGATGTACTTCGACGAACCCTTGGAGGGTTTCGACCGGCCGTTGAGCCGGGAGACCGGTGCGATCCTTACCGCCACCGCCCTGGCCGTCGTGCTGTTCTTCATCGCCCCGGGGCCACTGCTCGACACCGCCCAGGCGGCCGCAGCCTCGCTGTTTCTTGAATGAACGGCCCGACCCCTGACGGAGATCTGCCGCGCCTGCCGCCCGCCTATCGCCTGGTGGCCCTGGACTCGGTCGGGAGCACCAACGACGAGGCCCGGCGCCTGGCCGCGGAAGGGGCCGAGGACGGGACCCTGGTCTGGGCTCGGGAGCAGAGTGGCGGCCGAGGCCGCCGCGGCCGCGGCTGGGCGAGCCCCAGGGGCAACCTCTACCTCTCGCTGGTCCTGCGGCCGCAGTGCAGCTTGGCCGAGGCGGCGCAACTCGGCTTCGTGGCGGCCCTCGGCGTGGGCGACGCCATCGGATCGGTCGCCCCGCCCTTGATCGAGGTCACCTACAAGTGGCCCAACGACGTTCTGGTGAACGGCCGCAAGGCGGCCGGGATCCTGCTCGAAAGCCAGGGCACCGCGGGCGCCGACTGCGATTGGCTGGTGCTGGGCCTGGGCGTCAATGTCGCCAGCTACCCCGAGGACGCCGAGTTCCCGGCCACCAGCCTGCGCTTCGAAGGCTGCCCGGCGGAGGTGACCGAGGCCGCGCTGCTGGGAGCCTTCGGCAAGCACTTCCTGACCTGGGTCAACCGCTGGCTTGAGGAGGGCTTCGCGCCGATCCGCAGGGGCTGGCTCAACCATGCCCAGGGGCTCGGAGAGGAGATCCGGGTGCGGCTGGCGCGCGAGGAGCTCTCGGGGACCTTCAAGGACCTCGACGAGAGCGGCGCCCTGGTCCTCGGCCGGGACGGCGGCGGCGAGCGCCGGGTCACGGCGGGCGAAGTCTACATCCCGTGAAGGCGGAAGCCGGAGGCTGGCCATGCTGCTGGTGATCGACCAAGGCAACACCAATGCCGTCTTCGCCGTCTACGACGGCGAGCGCCAACGGGGCAAATGGCGAACCTCGACCGATACCAGGCGCACGGCCGACGAGTACGCGGTCTGGCTGGCCCAGCTGATGGCGCTGCAAGACCTGAAGCTGGCCGACGTCGAAGAGGCGATCATCGCCAGCGTCGTGCCGGCCGCCACCTTCAACCTGGTGACCCTGTGCAAGGAGTACCTCGACGTCGATCCACTGGTCGTCGGTCAAGCCGACGTCGACCTTGGCATCGAGGTGAGAGCGCAACAGGCCGGCGCCGACCGTCTGGTCAACGCCGTTGCCGGATACGAACGCTACGGCGGCCCCTTGATCATCATCGACTTCGGCACCGCGACGACCTTCGACGTCGTCGGCGAGGACGGCGGCTTCGAGGGCGCCGCGATCGCGCCGGCCGCCCAGCATTCCGTCGAAGCGCTGTACCGCATGGCGGCGCAACTGCCGCGGATCTCGATCGAACCGCCGGACCAGGTCATCGGTCGCGCCACCGTGCCGGCCATGAAGTCGGGGGTCTACTGGGGCTACGTCGGCCTGATCGAGGGGCTGGTGGCGCGGATCAAGGCCGAGTACGGCAAGCCGATGAAGGTCATCGCCACCGGCGGCCTGGCGCCGATCTACGCCGAGGCGACGGAGGCGATCGAGGTCACCGACCCGGACCTGACTCTTCGCGGCCTGCGCCTGATCCATCGCGCCAACACCGGCAAAGGCAACGAGACGTCGGAATGAGCGACCTTCCCGCCAGCGACGATCTGGTCTTCCTGCCGCTCGGCGGGACCGGCGAGATCGGGATGAATCTCAACCTCTACGGCCATGCCGGCGCCTGGCTGATGATCGATCTCGGCATCACCTTCGCCGACGACCGCGTCGGCGGCCTGGACGTCCTGATGCCCGACCCGGCCTTCATCGAGGCGCGGCGCGACCAGCTCGCGGGCCTGGTCCTGACCCATGCCCACGAGGACCACATCGGGGCGGTGCCCTATCTCTGGCCGCGGCTGCGCTGTCCGATCTACGCGACGCCCTTCACCGCCAAGGTGCTGAGCGGCAAGCTCCAGGAGGCCGGCCTGCTGGAGGAAGCGGAGATCACCGAGGTGCCGATGTCGGGCCGCTTCTCGGTCGGGCCCTTCGAGCTCGAGCTGATCACCCTGACCCATTCGATTCCCGAGCCCAACGCCGTGGTGCTGCGCACCGGGGCGGGCACGGTCCTGCACACCGGCGACTGGAAGCTGGACCCCGATCCGCTGGTCGGGGAAGACTACGACGAGGCGGCGCTGCGCGGCCTGGCCGGGGAGCGGGTGCTGGCCATGATCTGCGACTCCACCAACGCGCTGGTGGACGGCGACTCTGGCTCCGAGGCCGAGGTCTGCAGCAGCCTGAACGAACTGATCGGCGAGCAGAAGGGCAGGGTGGCGGTTGCCTGCTTCGCGTCCAACGTCGCCCGCGTCGAGGCCGTGTTTCGGGCCGCCGAGGCCCACGGTCGCCGGGTGGCCCTGGTCGGCCGCTCGCTGCTGCGCATCTTCCAGGCGGCGCGGGACACGGGATATCTGGCCGGCGTGCGGGCACCGATCCGGGTCGAGGATCTGGGTTACCTGCCGCGCGAGGAGGTGCTGCTGCTCTGCACCGGCAGCCAGGGCGAGCCACGCTCCGCCCTCTGGCGGATCGTGCGCGACGAGCATCCGCACGTGGTGCTGGAAGAGGGGGACACGGTCATCTTCTCCTCCCGCGTCATTCCGGGGAACGAGATCTCGATCGGACGCCTCCAGAACGCTCTCAGCCGCCAAGGCCTGCACGTCGTGACCGACCGGGACCATTTCATCCACGTCTCCGGCCACCCGGCCCGGGAGGAGCTGGCCCAGATGTATCAATGGGTCCGGCCGAAGATCGCGATTCCCGTCCACGGCGAGGCGCGCCACCTGGCGGAGCACGCCGAGCTGGCCCGGGCCTGCCAGGTCCCCCAGGCCCTGGTGGCGGAAAACGGCGAGCTGATCCGCCTGGCGCCGCAGGGCGCCGAGGTGGTCGAACGGGTCGAGACCGGCCGCCTGGCCCTCGACGGCACGCGGCTGGTGCCCCTGGGCGACGAGTCGGTCCGCGCCCGCCAGCGCATGAACTTCAACGGTGCGGCCATGGCCACGGTGGTGCTCGACGGCAAGGGTGCACTCAGGACCGATCCCCACGTCACCCTGCAGGGCTTGCTGGACGGCCAAGGCGAGGAGGGCCTGGAGGCGGCGAGGACGACGATCCGCGAGGCCCTGGCGCGCCTGAGCCGCGCGGAGTTGCGCGACGACGCGGCGGTCCACGAGACCGTGCGCGTCGCGCTGCGTCGCTGGGCCTATCGGCTGCTGGGCAAGCGGCCGGTGACCGACGTCCACGTCCTGCGCCTCGATTGACACCCGGACCCGGCTCTGCCAGGAAGCAGTCTGGAGGATACGGCATGATCGGACGCTTGAACCACGTTGCCATCGCGGTCCCCGACCTGGCGGCCGCGTCCGCCCAGTATCGCAGCGTCCTGGGCGCGGAGGTCTCGGAGCCCCTGGAGCAGCCGGAGCACGGCGTCACCGTGGTCTTCGTGTCGCTGCCCAACACCAAGATCGAGCTGCTGCATCCGCTCGGCGCCGAATCGCCGATCGAGAAGTTCCTGGAGCGCAACCCGGCCGGCGGGATCCACCACATCTGCTACGAGGTCGACGACATCCAGGCGGCGCGCGATCGCCTGCAGCAGGAGGGCGCCCGCGTGCTCGGCGACGACGAGCCCAAGATCGGCGCCCACGGCAAGCCCGTGCTCTTCCTTCACCCCAAGGACTTCTGCGGGACCTTGGTCGAGCTCGAGCAGGCCTAGGCCGGACCCGGTCGAACTGTGAGAAAAAGTACCGTCGGTCTCGGAGCCGCCTCATGACCCTGTTCAACGGCATCGTGCTCTACGCATGCATCTGGTTCGTGGTGATCTTCACGGTGTTGCCCTGGGGCGTGCGGGCGTCCGACAACCCCGAGGCCGGCCACGAGGTCGGGGCGCCCGAGCAGCCCCGGCTCCTGCTCAAGATCGGGATCACCACCGTGATCTCGGCGGCGGTCTGGGTCATCGCCTATCTGCTGATCACCAGCGGCCTGCTGTCCGTCCGGCCCAACTGAGGCCCGGCGCGCCTCGGTATAAGGGCTTTGTTAAGCCCGGCGGCCTAGCCTCTGACCATGAGATCCTCTCAAGCACTCGTGCTAATCGTTTGTTTTGGAATGACTTTCTGCCTCGTTGGTCAAGCCGGGAGCCAAGCCGGGGAAGAGCCTCTGGAGCTGCGCATCTCGCGGGCGGACTGCGCAGGCTTGGCGGCCCATGTACCGAGCGACGAGGCGACCTACCGGCCGGGCGTCGACGTGCGGGGCCGGCCGGTCGCGCCGGCCGACGTCGATGGCACGCCGGCCCTGGCGCTGCCCGAGAGCTATCGGATTCGGATCGAGGTCGACAGCGAGGACCGCTTCGGGATCCCGGCGACTGCCGGGCGCTACGACGCCGACATCGCCGTCGGCGAGGCCCTGGTCGAAGCCGACGGCCGGGTCCTCTTCAACGGCCAGCCCCTGCAGTCCGAGGCGGCCTTCGAGCTGGGCCGGCGTTGTCGGGAGCTCCTGCGGCAAGCCCCCTGAGCGCGATGGACAAGGCCGCGGGCATCCCCTAGTCTCTGCGCGCTTTTCGTCCGAGGCTTTGTACCAAGGAGCGCTGACCATGACCCATTCGATGGCGCGCGGCGGCCCGCCGGGCAGGCGCGGCCCGCGGCGCGATGCCCACGCATCGGGCCCAGGGTCGGTCGGGGGCCGCAACGCCCCCGGCGGGCGGGCAAGCAAACCCGGTCAAATGAGTCATGATCAGCGCTCCTTGGTATTAGGATAGCGTCCAGCCGATGCGCCTCTCCGTCTACTTTCTGCCGACCCTGCGCGAGACCCCGAAGGAAGCGGAGATCGTCTCCCACCGCCTGATGCTGCGGGCAGGCATGGTGCGCCAGGCGAGCGCCGGCATCTATTCCTGGCTGCCCCTGGGCCATCGCGTCCTGCGCAGGATCGAGCAGATCGTCCGCGAGGAGCAGGACCGCGCCGGCTGCCAGGAGATGCTGATGCCGACCATCCAGTCGGCCGATCTCTGGCGGCAGTCCGGCCGTTACGACGACTATGGCAAGGAGATGCTGCGGATCGAGGACCGCCACGGCCGCGACATGCTCTATGGCCCGACCAACGAGGAACTGATCACGGACATCTTCCGCCACGCGGTGAAGAGCTACCGGGACCTGCCGCGGATGCTCTATCACATCCAGTGGAAGTTCCGCGACGAGGTCCGGCCGCGCTTCGGAGTCATGCGCGGGCGCGAGTTCCTGATGAAGGATGCCTACTCCTTCGATCTGGATTTCGACGCTGCTAAAACGGCTTACAACAAGATGTTCGTGTCCTATCTCAGGACCTTTGCGCGCATGGGCCTGAAGGCGATCCCGATGGAGGCGGACACCGGGCCGATCGGCGGCAACCTGAGCCACGAGTTCATCATCCAGGCCGACACCGGCGAGAGCGAGATCTACTGCGACAAGCATTTTCTCGATTTCGACGTCCTCGGCTCGGACATCGACTACGCGGACCCGGCGGGCCTGCAGAAGGTCGTGGACTCCTTCACCAGCCTCTACGCCCGGACCGACGAGAAGCACGATCCCGAGGCCTTCGCCGCGGCGGTTGCGGAGGAGCGGCGCTACGAGGGGCGGGGGATCGAGGTCGGTCACATCTTCCACTTCGGGACCAAGTACTCCGAACCGCTGGGCGCCGAGGTCGCGCGGCCCGACGGCAGCCAGGTCCCGGTCCAGATGGGCTCCTACGGCATCGGCGTCTCGCGCCTCGTCGGCGCCATCATCGAGGCGAGCCACGACGACTTGGGGATCGTCTGGCCGGAAGCCGTGGCACCCTTCAAGGTCGGCCTGGTCAACCTCAAGGCCGCGGACCCGGCCTGCAGCCAGCTCTGCGAAGAGACCTACGGCAAGCTGCAGCGCGCCGGCGTCGAGGTGCTCTACGACGACCGCGACGAGAGCGCCGGGGCCAAGTTCGCCACCATGGACCTGATCGGGCTGCCCTGGCAGCTGGTGATCGGCCCCCGCGGGCTCAAGGCCGGCACGGTCGAGGTCAAGAACCGCGCGAGCGGCGGTCGCGAGGAGCTGTCGCTGGATTCGGCCTTGGCCCGCCTCGCCGACTAGACGATGGTCTTCAGCGCCTTCGAACGCCTGGTTGCCCTGCGCTACCTGCGCCCGCGGCGGCAGCAGGGGGTCATCTCGGTGATCGCGCTCTTCTCGCTGCTCGGCATTGCGATCGGCGTCGCGGCGCTGATCGTCGTGATGTCGGTCATGAACGGCTTCCAGCAGGAGTTCCTGCGCCTGGTTCTCGGGGTCAACGGCCAGCTGACGGTCCAGGCCCACGACGGGCGGATCGAGTACTACGAGGCACTGTCCGACCGCCTGCGGGAGATCCCCGGCGTGACCTCGGTGACGCCGCAGGTCCACGGCCAGGTCATGGTCGTCGCCGGCGAGGCCACGGCAGGCGCTCAGGTCCGCGCCATGGGCCTGGACGACCTGCGCGCGCGGGAACTGGTGGCCGGCAACATCCGCGCGGGCAGTATCGACGCCATGGCCGACGGCGAGGGTGTCCTGGTCGGCACCCGCATGGCGTCCAAGCTCGGGATCTCGGTGGGCGACAGCATCACCCTGGTCCAGCCCCGCGGGAACGTGACCCCTCTTGGCATGGTGCCCCGCTTCAAGACCTACGAGGTCGCCGGCCTCTTCGAGGTCGGGATCTACCAGTTCGACAACCTCATCGTCTACGCGCCGCTTGCCGCCGGCCAGCTCTTCTTCAGGCTGCGCGAAGAGGTCAATACGATCGAGATCTTTACCGGGGACCCGGACGAGGCCGACCGCATCACCACCGCCACGGTGCAGGTGCTCGGCGGCGGCTACCGGATCAACGACTGGCGTCGCGCCTCCAGCGGCTTCTTCGCCATGATCCAGGTCCAGCGCAACGTGCTGTTCCTGATCCTCACCCTGATCATCGTGGTCGCGGCCTTCAACATCATCTCGGGCCAGATCATGCTGGTGAAGGACAAGGGACGCAGCATCGCGATCCTGCGCACCATGGGGGCGACCCGCGGCATGGTGATGCGGGTCTTCCTGCTCAGCGGGGCGAGCATCGGCGTGGTCGGCACGCTGCTCGGCTTCGCCCTGGGGCTGGCCCTGTCCGACAACATCGAG
>JAKSBE010000171.1 GCA_022361275.1 Kiloniellales bacterium | reverse complement strand
CTTCGCCGGCTACGACGCCAACCGCCTGGTCACCGACGCCAACGGCTGCGCCGACATCCTGGCCGACGACGAGGGCCTGGACGCGGTCATCGGCCTGATCGCCGAAGCGGTGCCCGCCGACCACGTGGACCTGATCTACGCCGTCGCCTGCGAGGTCGCCGTGGCCGACGGCCGCCTGTCCCAGGAAGAGCTGCGCGTGCTGGAACTGATCCGCCACCGCCTGAACGTCGACCGCCTGACGGCGGCCGCCATCGAACGGGGTGCTGCCGCGCGGCGCAAGACGTTCAACGGGTAGGGCGCCCCCGTCCCCAACCCCCCGCGTCCCAAACCCCCTGTCCCAAATCCCCGCGTCACTCCAGCGAAAGCTGGAGTCCAGGACGGACCATCCACTGGATTCCAGCTTTCGCTGGAATGACGACGGCCTAAGCGGCCAGCTACCCACGGCCGTCCCGGAATTGCAGCCCCACGGGTTTGCCGTCGCGGGTGAGGAACTCGATGCCGGCATCCTCGAAGGTGGCTTGCAACGCCTTGAGGGTGGTTCGGTGGGGTGACGTGGTTTTGCCGCCCTCGAATTGACGAATGGCGCTGAGGCCGACGTCGGACCGTTCGGCCAGATCGTCCTGTTTCCATCCCAGTAGGACCCGGGCAGCGCGGCAGAGGGTCGGTGTGATCATATTGCGATATAGCCGTCGCCAGAAATTCCCGTCAAACCGATCAACTTTAGCTTGACAGTAATCGATTTTAAGATACGATTTCGACTGTCAAATTCTTTAAAGCGGGCCTCGCAGGGTGCTGTCACACCCCACGAAGCCCTGACCACAACCAACCTTACACGGAGGTCGGCATGGCTGATCGCACGACTACCACACATCCTAAGACCCTACCAATGGACGCGGCGAAGGCGCTTGCGGACTTGGGCCTGTCCGATGCCAGGACGTCGCCCGACCCAGCGGTGGCCGCCTACCGCCGCCTGCGCGCCGCCGATGCCGCACGGCCCTACGACCCCGGCAAGGTCGCCAGCGCAGAGGACGCCCTGATCGCCACCCGCGCGTCGTCGCACGCCGGGGTCGGCGCCAAGCTGGTGGAACTGGCCGCCCACCAGGGCTGGTTCGCCACCCCAGACTTCTACCAGACCCGCCTGAGCCATTCCGCCCTCACCGACCTGAAGGGGCTGGAGGGGCGGACATGAGCGGCGCGGGGGAG
>JAKSBE010000156.1 GCA_022361275.1 Kiloniellales bacterium | reverse complement strand
GATGAAGACGATCAAGACCAACGAGACGCGGCTGGAGTACCTGGGCGTCTCCGCGCGCGGGGTCCTTCTGGCCGGCTATCTCGTGTCGGCCGGGCTTTGCGGCCTGGGCGGCGTGCTGATGGCGGTGGCGCAGGGCATCGTCACGCCGGAGTACGCCTGGTGGATCCGCTCGGGCGAACTGGTCTTCATCGCCATCCTGGGCGGCGCCGGCTCGGTGGCGGGCGCCTTCGTCGGCGCCCTGGTCTACGAGGTCGTGCGGACCTATGCCTCGGCCTTCGCCGGCGACGTCTGGCAGATGATCCTCGGCTTCTTCCTGCTCGGCATCATCCTCTACGCCCCGCGCGGCCTGGTCGGTCTCTACGCCAAGGTGATGCGGCCCGCGGACGCCGGCGCTCCGGGTGCGGCAAAGCGCCAAGCCATGGAGCCCGCGGAATGACGGCGCTGCTGGAAGCCCGGGGCCTGGAGATCCGCTTCGGCGGCGTGGTGGCGGCGCACAACGTCGACATCGAGATCCAGGAGGGCAAGAACCTCGCGATCATCGGGCCGAACGGCGCCGGCAAGACGACCTTCCTGAACATCTGCACCGGCTACCTCAAGCCCAGCGCCGGCGAGGTCTTCTTCGACGGCGAGCGGGTCACCAACAAGTCGCCGCGCGAGATCACCCGCCGCGGCGTCGCCCGGGCTTTCCAGATCCCGCAGCTCTTCGGCGAGCACACGGCGCTGGAGAACCTCCTGATCGCCGCGGCGGCGCGGCAGAGCCGCTGGGCACCCTTCACCAAGCTCGGCCGCATCCCCGAGCGCGACGAGATGCTGCACCTGCTGGAGATGGTCAACTGCGCCCAGGTCGCGGACCGCAGCGTCGAGGAACTGCCGGAGGGACAGCGCAAGCTGATCGACATCGCGGTGGCCCTGGCCCTGAAGCCCAAGCTGCTCTTCATGGACGAGCCGACCTCGGGCGTCGCCTCCTCGGAGAAGTTCGGCGTGCTCGACATCATCGCCAAGGCCCTGGCGGAGGCCAAGGTGACCTCGGTCTTCGTCGAGCACGACATGGGCATCGTCGAGCGCTTCGCCGACGAGGTCGCGGTGTGGAACCGGGGCGAGGTCCTGCACCGCGGCAAGCCCGAGGACGTCCTGAGCCACCCCGAGGTGGTTCGTGAAGTCATCGGCGAGGAGATCTGACGTGCTGGCGTTCGACGGGGTCACCGTCTCCCTCGCCGGCGTGCGGATCCTGCGCGGCGTCGGCTTCCGCATCGAAGCCGCAGAAACCCTTGCCCTGATCGGCGCCAACGGCGCGGGCAAGACGACGACCCTGCGCTCGATTATGGGCTTCACCGAGGTCGCCGGCCAGATCCGCTTCGAGGGCCGGAACCTGGCCGAGGTGCCGCCGGCCAGGCGGCCGGGGCTGGGCATCGGCTACGCGCCCGAGGACCGACGGCTCTTCTCCGCCTTCACGGTGGAGGAGAACCTGCTGATGCCCGGCCAGGTGGCCAGGTTCCCGCCCGCCGAGCTGACGGCGCGCCTGGGGCGGATCTACGAGATCCTGCCGGAGCTGCGCGAGCTGGCGAAGCGTCCGGCCGGCGCCGTCTCGGGCGGGCAGGGCAAGATGGCGGCGCTGGGCCGTGCCCTCATGATCGGCCGCAAGCTGATCATGCTGGACGAGCCGTTCCAGGGCCTGGCGCCGGCCCTGGCGCGGCGCTACGCCGAGGCGCTGCGCCGGTTGCGCGATGCCGACCGCGAGGTGACCTTGATCATCACGGAATCCAATCCGGGCCTTCTCAAGAACTTCGCCGACCGCGCCCTGGTGATCGAGCGGGGCGAGGTGCGGGAAGGCTCGCTCAATGGCGAGGAGGCAGCATGACTGTCCAGTTGCGTATCCAGGCCGCCAAGGGCTGCCTGATCGACAACCGCTGGGTCGAGACGGCTGAGAAGATCCCGGTCATCGATCCCTCCGACGGCCAGAGCTTCGGCGAGATCGCCGCCGGCGGCCCCGCCGAGATCGAGGCCGCGGTCGAGGCGGCACGCCGGGCCTTCGACGGCGGCGCGTGGTCCCGCCTGACGGCCGCGGAGCGCGGCCGGCTGCTGAGCGAGCTGGGCCGGGCGGTCACCGCCAGCGCCGAGGAACTGGCCGGTCTGGAGGCGGCCGATACGGGCAAGCCCCTGTCCCAGGCCCGCGCCGACATGGTCGCCTGCGCCCGCTACTTCGAGTTCTACGGCGGGGCGGCGGACAAGGTGCACGGCCAGACCATCCCCTTCCTCTCCGGTTATCAGGTGCAGGCCTGGTACGAGCCCCACGGCGTGACCGGCCACATCATCCCCTGGAACTATCCGGCACAGATGTTCGGGCGTTCCCTGGCGCCGGCGCTGGCCATGGGCAACGCCACGGTCCTCAAGCCGGCGGAGGAGGCCTCGCTGACGCCGCTGCGCCTGGCCGAGCTCGCGATGGAGGCCGGCTTTCCGTCCGGCGCGATCAACGTGGTCCCGGGCTACGGCGAGACCGCCGGCGCCGCGCTGACCGCTTCGCCCGGGGTCGATTTCCTTTCCTTCACCGGCTCGCCCGAGGTCGGGGTGCTGGTCCAGACCGCGGCGGCACGAAACCACGTCGGCTGCACCCTGGAGCTGGGCGGCAAGTCGCCGCAGATCGTTTTCGAGGACGCGGATCTCGAGAAGGCCCTGCCGGTGCTGGTCGGCGCCATCGTGCAGAACGGCGGCCAGACCTGCTCCGCGGGCTCGCGCGCGCTGATCCAGCGCGGGGTCTGGGACCGGGTCCTGGAGCTGCTGACGGCCCGCTTCGAGACGCTGACCGCGGCGCCCTCGGGCGAGGACAGGGATCTCGGCGCGTTGATCTCCGCGACACAGCGGGACCGGGTCGAGAGCTTCCTGGCCCGTGCCAGGGCGCCGTTGATCGCCCGCGGCCGGATCGCCGACACCGCGCCCGAAGGCGGCTTCTACGTCGCGCCGGCGCTCTACGGCCCGGTCGAGGAGGAGGACGAACTGGCCCGGGAAGAGGTCTTCGGCCCGGTCCTGTCTCTGATCCCCTTCGAGGACGAGGCCGATGCCCTGCGTATCGCCAACGGCACCGACTACGGCCTCGTGGCCGGCGTCTGGACCGGGGACGCCGGGCGCCAGATGCGGGTCGCCAAGGCGCTGCGCTGCGGCCAGGTCTTCCTCAACGGCTACGGCGCCGGCGGCGGGATCGAGCTGCCCTTCGGCGGAGTCCGCAAGTCCGGCCACGGCCGGGAGAAGGGCTTCGCCGCCCTCTACGACTTCTCGCAACTCAAGACGGTGGTGCAGAACCATGGCTGATCCCGCAACAGCTTCGAACCCAAGCCAAGGCCGGCTCGCCGGCAAGACCGCGATCGTGACCGGGGCCGCCTCGGGCTTCGGCCGCGAGATCGCCCGGCGTTTTGCCCGGGAGGGCGCGCGGGTCGCGATCCTCGACCTGAACGGGGAGGGCGCCGTAACGGTCGCCGAAGAAATCGGGGAGGCGGCCCTGCCGCTGACCTGCGACGTCGCGGACGGCGCCCAGGTGACGGCGGCCACCGCCGACGCCCTCGAGGCCTTCGGCCGGATCGACGTCCTGGTCAACAACGCCGGCTGGTCGCACCGCAACCAGCCCCTGCTGGAGGTCGACGAGGCGACCTTCCAGCGGGTCTTCGACATCAACGTCAAGTCGATCTTCCATTTCACCCGGGCCATGGTGCCCCATTGGCGCGACGTGGGCGGGGGCGTGATGATCAACGTCGGCTCGACCGCGGGCATCCGGCCGCGGCCGGGCCTGACCTGGTACAACGCCTCCAAGGGCGCGGTGAACCTCATGACCCGCTCCCTGGCCGTCGAGCTGGCGCCCGACCGGATCCGGGTCTGCGGCCTGGCGCCGGTCATGGGCGCGACGGCGCTGCTGGAGACCTTCATGGGCCAGCCGGACACGCCGGAGAACCGGGCCAAGTTCATCGGGACCATTCCGCTGGGCCGGCTGTCGGAGCCCGAGGACATCGCCAACGCCGCCCTCTATCTGGCCTCCGACGAGGCGGCCTTCATCACCGGCGTGATCCTGGAGGTGGATGGTGGCCGCACCATCTGAAAGCCCGGCGCCCGCCGGTTTCCCCCGGCTGTTCCAGCAGGGCGCGGACGGCCGGGACTACCGCCTGGTCAGCCGCGGCGGCGTCGTGGTCCGGGAACTGGGGGGCCAGCGCTTTCTCATGGTCGAGGCCGACTGCCTGGCGCGTCTGGCCGAGGAGGCCTTCGCCGAGATCTCGCACCTCTTCCGGCCGGACCACATGGCACAGCTCCGCGCCATACTCGACGACCCCGAGGCCTCGGACAACGACCGCTTCGTGGCCCTGGAACTGCTCAAGAACGCGGTCATCGCCGCGGCGCGGCAGTTCCCGAGCTGCCAGGACACGGGCACCGCCATCGTGCTGGCCAAGAAGGGCCAGCAGGTGCTGGTGGAAGGCGATCCCCACGACGCGCTCTGCGCCGGCATCGCCCGCACCTGGGCGACCCGCAACCTGCGCTTCAGCCAGATGGCGCCGCTGAGCCTCTACGAAGAGCGCAACACCGGCAGCAACCTGCCGGCCCAGATCGAGATCGAGGCGGTCGGCGGCGAGGCCCTGGAGTTCCTCTTCATCGCCAAGGGCGGCGGTTCGGCAAACAAGACCTTCCTGTTCCAGGAGACCCGGCGCCTGCTGGAGCCGGAGCGCCTGCGCGCCTTCTTCGACGAGAAGATCCGTACCCTGGGCACGGCCGCCTGTCCGCCCTATCACCTCGCGGTGGTGATCGGCGGCCTCTCGGCGGAGCAGACCCTCAAGACCGTGAAGCTCGCCTCGACCCGCGAGCTCGACAGCCTGCCGACGACGGGGGACGCCTCGGGCCGCGCCTTCCGCGATCTGCAGCTCGAGCAGGAGATCCTCGGCCTGACCCGAGACATGGGCATCGGCGCCCAGTTCGGCGGCAAGTACTTCTGCCACGACGTCCGGGTGATCCGCCTGCCGCGCCACGGCGGCAGCCTGCCGGTCGGCCTCGGCGTGAGCTGCTCGGCCGACCGCCAGGCCAAGGGGCGGATCGACGCGGAGGGGGTCTGGCTGGAGCGGCTGGAAACCGATCCGGCGCAGTACCTGCCCCAGGTCGACCTGACCGCGGGCGAGCCGGCGCGCATCGACCTCGACCGGCCCATGGCCGAGGTCCGCGCAGCCCTTACGAAGCTTCCCGTCGCCGCGCCGCTGCTGCTGTCCGGCACCCTGATCGTGGCGCGGGATCTGGTGCACGCGGAGCTCTCGAAGCGCCTCGCCGCCGGCGGAGACCTGCCGGCCTACATGAAGGAACATCCGATCTACTACGCGGGCCCGGCCAAGACGCCGGAAGGCTTCGCCTCCGGCTCCTTCGGTCCGACCACCGCCGCGCGCATGGACCCCTACGTCCCCGAGTTCCAGGCCGCGGGCGGCAGCCTGGTCACCGTCGCCAAGGGCAACCGCTCGCGCGCGGTGGTCGAGGCCTGCAAGGCCCATGGCGGCTTCTATCTCGGTTCGATCGGGGGCGCGGCGGCGGTCCTGGGCCGCGACGTGATCGCGGCCATCGAGGTCCTGGACTTCGCCGATTTCGGCATGGAAGCGGTCTGGCGCGTGCGCGTGCGCGATTTTCCGGCCTTCGTGGTCATCGACGACAAGGGGGGCGATTTCTTCGCGGCATCGCTGCCGTCTTAGAGGAACGGCCGCATCGGGGCGCTGATGACACGGACCCCGATGCGACCGGCAACGAGAGAAGCCGGGTCCGGCAAGGCCACGGCTTCCACACAGAGTCCGCGGCCACTTCGGCATCGCGCCGCGAACAGGAGGCAAAAGTCTGATGAAGGATCCTAGAAACGACAAGGACGGAGCCCTGGAGGCCTCCGTCGCTCTCTATCGCACGGGCCGGATCAAGCGCCGGGACTTCATCCGCATGGCGGTCTCGGCCGGGATCACGGCGGGCCTCGCCGGCGCCCTGGCCAACGCCTGGTCGCCGGAGGCGCTCGCCGCCTCGACGCTCAAGACCACCAAGCCGGCGCGGACCTTCGACTACATCGTGATCGGCTCGGGCTCGGCCGGCTCGGCCCTGGCCGGGCGGCTGGCCGGCACGACCGAGGCCTCGGTGCTGATGCTCGAGGCCGGCGGCGACGACGACCTGGCCGAGGTCCACGACCCCAAGCTTTGGGCGGCCTCGCTCGGCACCCGCGCGACGAAGTTCTTCAACACCGTGCCCCAGCGCAACGCGGACGGCCGCAGCCACGCCTGGCCGCGCGGCAACGTGCTGGGCGGGACCTCGGCGCTCAACGCGATGATCTTCGCCCGCGGCCACCGCTCGGACTACGATTCCTGGGCCTATGCCGGCAACACCGGCTGGTCCTACGAGGAGGTGCTGCCCCACTTCAAGGCGCTGGAGACCTGGGAGGGCGGCGCCTCGACCTACCGCGGCGATGGCGGCCCGATCTACATCTCCACGCCGGCCGCCGACAAGCGGCACGAGGGCGCCCAGGCCTTCATGGAGGCCTGCGCCGGCCTCGGCTTCAAGGAGACGCCCGACTTCAACGCCGAGCGCATGTCGGGCCAGGCCTGGGTCAACTTCAACATCAAGGACTTCAAGCGCCAGTCCTCGGCCACCGCCTTCCTGCGCCCGGCCATGGCGCGCAAGGACCTGACCGTGCTGACCGACGCGCCCGCGATCAAGCTGATGGTCGAAAAGGGCCGCTGCAGGGGCGTCACCTACCTGCACGACGGCCAGCCGCATACGGTCTATGCCGACCGCGAGGTGATCCTCTCGGCCGGCGCGATCGACAGCCCGCGGCTGCTGATGCTCTCGGGTATCGGTCCGGCGGAAGACCTCGGGCGGGTCGGGATCGAAGCGGTCGCGGACCTGCCGGTGGGGCAGGGGTTGCAGGACCACATCCTGGGCGCCGGCGTGAACTACGAGGCCAAGGGTCCGGTGCCGCTCAGCCACTACAACCATTCCGAGGTCTACATGTGGGAACGCTCGGACAGCCGCCTGCCGGCGCCCGACGCCATCGCCCTCTACGTCTCGGTGCCCTTCGCCTCGACCGGCCATCAGCTCAACTACGAGCACGGCTACTGCATCCTTTCGGGCGTCGCGCGGCCCCATTCCCGCGGCCATGTCATGCTCGCCTCGGCCGACCCCGCCGTGCCGCCGATCGTCGATCCCAACTACCTGTCCGAGGCGCAGGACTGGAAGGCCTACCGCTTCGCGACCGAGCTCTGCCGGGAGATCGGCGCCGGCAAGGCCTACGACGCTTTCCGCAAGGCCGAGGTGCTGCCGGGCGGCGGCGAACTGAGCGCCGCCCAGTGGCGCACGTTCCTCGGCAAGTCGCTCAACACCTACTTCCATCCGACCTCGACCTGCCGCATGGGCGTCGACGAGGAGGCGGTGGTCGATCCGGAGCTGCGGGTCTACGGCGTGCAGAACCTGCGGGTCGCGGACGCCTCGATCATGCCGTCGATCACGACCTCGAACACCAACGCGCCCTCGACGATGATCGGCTGGAAGTGCGCGGAGATGCTGCGCGCGGCGGCCGCCTGAACCAAATCGGGCGCGCCGGCCGGAGGGCGCCCATCGATCCTGAACAAGGGAGGATGTCATGAGCGTCTCTCTGAAGATAAACGGCGTCGAGCGTGCGCTCGGCGATCCGCCAGGCGGCGCAGAGCGCGTGAGGGGGGCGGTCATGGAATGTGCCCAGTGGCTTGCTCGGCGTCCCCTCGACCTCATGCAGGTCCTTGGGGCCAAGGGTTGAGATCCACTTTGTTCACGGAAATCAGCGTCCGGCCGGAACTCAAGCGTCGCGCAGCAGGGGCGCGGGCTTGAGCAGGGCTTGGGCGCAGGTCAGGAGGTGGGCGGTCTCCAGGAGCCGGTCGGGAAAGTCCTGGCGGTCGCTCCTGGCCAGGCGGTCCAGGGCCTCGGCCAGGGGCGCCAGGCCGCAGGCCTCGAAGCCGCGGGCGAGAGCTGCGATGCGGTCGAGGCCGCCGCCGTCGAGGATGCCGCCCAGTTCGGCGAGGCCCAGCAGGGCATCGGCGGCTTCGGTGAGCGAGCGGGCGGCGGCGCCGGTCGGCGAGGCCCAGGCCGGCGTCGCCGCGTGGCGTCCCAGGAGGCTGCTGGCGCTCTGGCCGAGGCGGCGCAGAAAACCGCCGCCCGCCCGGCCGCCCCTGCCTTGGGTCCGGTCCAGGCCGACGTTGTGGCAGCCGCCCTCGGCGCCCTGAAGGAAGAGGCTGAAGGGCTCGAGCGCGAAACGCCCCCGGCCGGCGGTCGCCAGGGCCGCCACGGCCCAGGGCCGCCCGCCGCGGAGGGCCGCCTCGAAGTTCGTCACCACGGCGGCGTTCTCCGCGCTGTGGCTCAAGGTCAGGCCGAGCCAGCGGCCCTGCGCGTCGCGCAGCGGCCAGACGATCTCCTGGGCCTTGTCGTCGAAGCTCGGACTGCCGGCGCCGGCGGGCAGCAGGACGAAGGGCCGGGGGCCGGGCCGCGGGCGGCTCAGTCCCGGCGCGAAGCGCGCCCGAAGTTCGGCTTCCAGCCGTTCCCAGTCCCGGAAGGCCAGCGGCCAGCCCTGCAGCGCCTGCTTCCGGAAGGGCCAGGGCGAGGCGCTGGCGGAGACCTCCTTGGAGAGCGAGAGCCGTCCGTCCGCCGCCGCGGCCGCCCGCTGCAGGATCACCTTGGAGCGGCAGAGCTTGGAAAGCCCGCCCGCACCCCAGAGGCCCTCCTGCTCGTAGGCCCGGCGCGGGGAGAAGCCGGCGTCGTGGCCGTGAGCCCGCGCGAGGCCGGCGCTGTACCAGCGGTTCTCCTCCGGGGCG
The DNA here is from genome assembly GCA_022361275.1 of Kiloniellales bacterium. Taxonomy (GTDB): domain Bacteria; phylum Pseudomonadota; class Alphaproteobacteria; order Kiloniellales; family JAKSBE01; genus JAKSBE01. The sequence goes on along the minus strand of JAKSBE010000156.1, from coordinate 13,766 downwards.
TAGAAGTAGCCGGTCACCCCCCGCGCGCCTGCGGCGGTGCGCCAGCGCCGGGCGCCCATGCCGTAGAGCGTGAGGCGCCCGACCGGCCGGTAGTCCTGGCGGACCTGGCCCTTCAGCGCGGCGCGGCGCCCGGGGTCCGGTGACTCCGCCGGCCCGGCCTCGAGCGCCCGGGCCAAGGCATAGGCCTCGGCGACCAGCGCCAGATAGGCCTCCAGATCCAGGGAGAAATCGTGCTCCCGCTTCGCCCGGACCCGCGCCGCGATGGTCCGCAGCAAGGCCGAGAGGCGGGGCAGGGAGTCCGCGCGGGAGGAGACCGAGAGCGCGAAAAGGCGCTCTTCGAGCACCAGCGGCGCCTGGTTGAAGCCGCTTTGAACGCACGCCCTGAGGCAGCGCAGAACCGCGGCCAGGAAGCCGGGATCGGGGGCAGCCGTGTCCGCCGGCTCCACGACCTCGCCGAAGGACTCCGGCGCCGCGTCCTCCGGGGCCTGGGCGCGGCGGACGGCGAGGACGGCCGCGGCGTGAAGGGCCTTGCGCCGGCTGCGCGGCGCCTTGGACAGCATGCCGTCGAGCCCCTGGCCGGCCAGGAAGCGGACCTCCGGAGCCTCCGGACTCAGCCGGATGGCGAGGGACGCGCCCTCGACCCGGATCGCCGGGGCCGCGCCGGCCTCCAGCATCTCCACGGCGGCCCGGAGGGTCGCCTTGCCGGCCCACCTGGCGATGGCTGCGGGCGAGAGCGCGAGGATCTCGGCCAGGGGATCGCCGGCCGCGGCCGCCGGCTCCTGGGAGCGCGCGTCTTCCTCGCCGTCATCGCGTTCCGCTGGCGCCTCTACGTCCTCGGCGCCCGCCGGTGTTTCGCTCCGGCGCAGCACCAGGACGGCGGCCAGCCTGTGGCGGCAGACGCCCGCGGCCCGGCAGCTGCAGGTCGCGGCGGCCGGGCCCTCCGGACCGATGCGCACCTCCTCCCCGTCGGCCTGAACCCGGGCGCCGGCGTCCAGAGCCTCGAGCAGCGCGACCTTGCCCGCCTCCAGGTCGCGCTGCGCGCGCCGAAGCAGGCCCTTGGAGGCCATCGTCGTCAGCGCCGCGTCGTCGAAGGCGGCAAGCGTCTGGCGCAGCTTCGCGTCGGTCACCGGATCACCTCGCCGAGCCAGTCGGCGAACTTGTCCGGGCTCAGGGCGGCGACGCGCATGCCCGCGGCGGCCAGCCGCTGCGCCACGCCCCGGTCGTATGCCGGGGCCGCCTGGTCGTCCAAGGCGGCCAGGCCCATGAGGGTGACCCGGGCCTCGGCGAGGCGGCGGACGCTGGCGATCAGGCGGCCGACGGGGGCGCCTTCCTCGAAGTCGCTGACCAGGACGCAGATGGTCCGGGTCGGCTGGACCACAAGCTGCTCGCAGTAGCTCATGGCCTGTCCGATGTCGGTACCGCCGCCGAGCTGGACCGACATCAGGACCTCCACCGGGTCGTCCAGCTCCTCGGTCAGGTCGACGACGGCGGTGTCGAAGACGACCAGGTGCAGCTTCAGCGAGGGCAGGCCGGCGAGGATGGCCGCCATCACGGCGGCGTAGATCACCGAGTCGAGCATGGAGCCGGACTGGTCGACGCAGAGGATGATGGTCCAGGGCAGCCGCCGGCGCATCCGCGAGAAGAAGCGCAGGCGTTCCGCGATGACGGCCTGCCGCTCGCGGTCGTAGTGCTTCAGGTTCTCGCGGATGGTCGCGCGCCAGTCGAAGTTCTGCATCGCCTTGAACTGGCTGCGCCGGAAGCGGTTCGGCGCGCCGGCGAGCGCCCGGGAGACCTGGGGCTTGAGCCGCCGGACGATGTCCTCGACCACCTTGCGGGCGACCTCGCGGATCTTCTCCTGGACCGCGGGGTCGGCGTGGCCCTTGAAGGCGATCAGCGACTTCAGCAGGTCGCGGTTGGGCTCCAGGGACTCGAGCAGCTTCGGGTCGCTCAGCAGCCCGTGCATCTCGTAGCGGTCGAGCGCGTGGGACTGGATAGTCTCGTAGACCGACTGCGGGAAGAGGCTGCGGCATTCGCCGAGCCAGCGCAGCGGGGTGAGCCGGCTCGGGTCGAGGGATCCGAAGCCGGTCCGCCTCGTGGACCTGAGACCGCGGCGCGCGAGCTCCCGGCCGTAGAGGTAGTCGAGCGCGCGGTCCATCCGCCGGTCGGCGCCCCGAAGGCCGCCGCCGCCGAGCCCCTCCTCGCCGTAGCGGCCGAGCACCAGCCGCCAGCGCCGCAGATGCGCGGCCTTGCCCGCTCCGGCCGCGCTCATGACCGCACCTCGGCTTCGACGAAGCTGCGGAGACCGTCTTCTTCGAGGCAACGGAGCAGCCGGCGCGAAAGCTCCAGGTTGCGCTGCACCTCCTCGGCCGAGGCGTCGTAGCGGACCGCGCCGGTGACCTCGGTCTGCGCGACCTGGTGGCGCGCGGCGATGCGCTGCGCGAAGCGGTCCGCCTCCCGCGGGTCCAGGGCGGCGAAGGCGAGCCGGAGGTTGGGCAGCATCGAGACGAAGCTGTCCTCGTCGAGCCCGCCGAGGATCTCGTCGGCGGCCTCGGCCAGGGCCGGCAGGCGCCAGAGCAGTTCGCGCGAGATCGCGATCAGGCCGCGCAGGAAGGCGATGCGCTCGCCGGTCTCGAGGACGGCGCCGCCCAGATTGCCGCGCAGCCGCGCGACCAAGTCGCCGCCGCCGATCAGTTCGGCCAGAAAGGCCAGGCAGGCCAAGGCCCCGGCGATGGCCGGATGGACCTCGGAGTCGAGGAGCGCGGCGACGGCCTCGTCGAACAGGGTCTCGTCGATGGCCTCGGTTTCCGCTCCGGCGGTCGTGACGATCTCGCGCAGGCTGGCCAGCGCCTCGAGCAGGCCGCTCAGGTCCTCCTCGCGCGCGGCGGTCAGATCGGGCAGCAGGTAGAGCGCGCGGGCGTAGGCGACACCGATCAGGCGCTCCACCGTGTCGGCACCGGTCATCCCGAGAACCTCGCGGCCGCGCCACAGGAGGTGCAGCTCGCGCAGCGCGGCGACGACGGAGCGCAGCTCCGGGTCGCTGGTCACCTCGGCTTCGATCAGGGGCAGGATCTCCTCTGCCCGATCCGCGACGCCGGCCTGGCAGGCGCTCAGGAAGAGCTGAACGACGGCGCCGGCGTTGCGGCCCCGGCCTTGCTCCCCGAGGGCACGGAGCTGCTTGCGCAGCACGCGCAGGCAGGCCTCGGCGACGGTCTCGGCGCCTGCCGCGAGCTCGATCAGCCGCGCCTCGACCATCGGCGACCAGGCGTAGGACCAGGTCTCGGAGAGAACGTCGAGCTTGACGCCGGACAGGAAGTCCGGGCCGCTGGTCCTGGCGGCGAAGCCGGCTTCGAGAAAGGCCAGGGCGTGGAGGAAGCGGCTGACCTCGCGATGGCGCGGCTTGCGGTAGATGTCCAGCTTGCGGTTCCGGGCCTCGCCGTCCTCCAGGTTGAAGCCGAGGCGCCGGGCCTGGGCCCGCGCCGCCTCGACCAGGGGCGGCGAGCCGGCCGAGGGCGGGATGTCGCCGATGGCGCTGCCGGTCAGGAAGCCGTGCAGCAGGCCCATCACCGGCGTCAGGTCCCCGGCCTGCTCGCCCTTCAGGAGCGTGGAGCGGCAGGCGTCCAGCAGATCCTCCCGCGTCGGTCCCGGCCGCCCGCGGAGGGCGGCGAGGCGGCTGGCGGCCTCCAGCGCGGCGGTGAGCACCGGCAGCGGCGGCGACAAGGAGGGTTGGGTCTGGCGCAGGTGCGCGGCGAAGCCGGTGACGACCTCGACCGCCAGGTCGCGCCAGAGCGGCTCACCCGCTTCCCCGTTGGCCGCGCGCTGCCACAGCCGGTCGTAGAAGCCGGGCAGCGGCAGGCCGGCTGCGTAGTCGTTGAGCTGGTCGAGCTGCCGGAAGCCGTAGCGGATCAGGTAGGCTTCGGCGCCTCCCGCGCCGCGCTTCGGCTTGCGCGACGGGGGCTCGGCGGCCAGGCCCTCGATCAGGGCCGGGGTGTGGAAGCCGCCGGTCACCGCCACGATGGGGCCCTTGCCGTCGTCGAGGGCCTCGCGCAGCAGGGCCACCATCTGCGCCTCGCGCTCGGGGTGGCCCTCCCGCTCGATCTGCGCGGCCGGGGTGGCGGCGCGGACATGGGCGCAGTAGACACCGACGTCCCGGAAGAAGCGGCGCCAGTCCCTGCCGCCCGCGCGGCTCTCGAAGAGGTGGTCCCAGAGCTCGTTCTGGTCGCGGCAGCCGATCCGCCGGCAGAGCGCCCGGCCGTAGTCGCTGGCGTCGAAGGCCCGCTCGTCGGTCAGCGAGATGGCCAGCGCCGCTTCGCCGTCCGCCTCCGCTTCGCCCCGGCCGAGCGCGATGCGGTGCGACGAGGGCAGATCGATGAAGCGGGCCTCGCTGCCCAGTTCCGCGGCCTCGCTGAGCGCGACGTACTCCGGCGAATGGGCGCAGAAGGGGAAGTAGCTGACCACCGAGACCTCGTCCGCCCGGCCGGGCTTCCGTTCGGGGAAGGCGACGATGGCGACCGGCGGCCGCGTCGCTTCGGCGGTGACCAGCGGGATCAGCGGATCGAAGTCGCAGGGCCCCTCGACCAGGATCAGGGCCGGCGCGACCTCCTCGATCAGCGCCTTCAGATGGCCGGCGCAGGCCGGGCTGTGATGGCGCAGCGGGACCAGGTAGAGCCCGCGCGACTCCTGCCACAGGTCGAGCCGGCCGATCTCGCCTGGCTGTCCCGTCACCGCCGACACCCCCGAGGTCTCACACCAGCTTCAGCTTGCGGGCGGTCTGGTAGAAGGCCTTCCAGTGGGCATTGCCGCCCGAGCGGTCCTTGGCGACGTGATCGACGTAAGCCTTGAACTTCTTGCCGTCCTCGGGGTTGTCCTTGAGCACCACGCCTTGGACCTGGCGCGCGATATGGGCGCCGGAGACCGCGGCCTTGTCCAGGAAGGCGGCTTCCAGCGCCGCGGCATGGACGACGTTGACCGCCTCGGCCGTCGACATCACGGCGTCCGGCCGGCTGAGGCTGGTGCCCTCCTTGGTGCGCCCGCTGCGCAGGTCCTGGAAGGTCTGGACCAGGACGTCGATCACCCCGGGATCGATCTCGCTGCCGGCCTCGAGGCCGGCCAGCCGCTCGGCGAGCTCCTTGAGGACCAGCTCCTTCTCGAAGCCGGGATCGGAGATCGGGTGCACGGTCTCGAAGTTGAAGCGCCGCTTCAGGGCGCTCGACATCTCGTGGACCCCGCGGTCGCGCAGGTTGGCGGTCCCGATGACGTTGAAGCCCGGCTTCGCCCGCAGGGTCTGGCTCTCGCCGAGTTCCGGAACGGCGATGGTCTTCTCCGAGAGGATCGAGATCAGGGCGTCCTGGACCTCCGGCGGACAGCGGGTCAGCTCCTCGAAGCGCACGATGCCGCCGGACCTCATGGCCTGGAACACGGGCGAGGGCACCAGGGCGCGCGCGCTCGGCCCCTCGGCGAGCAGCAGGGCGTAGTTCCAGGAATAGCGGATGTGGTCCTCGGTCGTCCCGGCCGAGCCCTGGACCACCAGGCCGGATTGCCCCGAGACCGCGGCGGCCAGCAGCTCCGAGAGCATCGACTTGGCGGTGCCCGGCTCGCCGACCATCATCAGGCCCTGGGCGCCCATGAGGCTGACGATGGCGCGGTCGACCAGGGGATCGTCGCCGTAGAACTTGCGCGAGACCTTCAGGGCCTCGTCGCCGAGGATGAAGCGGCGCACCGCCCGGGCCGAGAGCCGCCAGCCGGGCGGCCGCGGCCCGTCGTCCGCCTCTTTGAGCCGGGTCAGCTCCTCGGCGTACTTCTCCTCCGCCGGCGCGCGCAGGACCATCTCCATGACCGTCGCTCCTTTCCGCCGCCTACCAGTACTCCGCCTTCTTCTCCCAGGCGGGATCGAAGCCCGTGCCGGCCGCGGCGATCTGATGATAGTCGTTCCAGCTTTCGCTGAGCAGCACCGGCGACACCGCGCCGAGCGAGAGGCTCGAGCCCCAGTAGCTCGCCTTCTTGCGGATCCGGTAGAACTTCAGCGAGCGCAAGGCGCAGGCGATGTTCTCCTCCGGCAGGGGACTGCCGGTGAACTCGATGACGACCGCGACGCCGGCGCCTTCGAAGCGCTTGACGTAGTCCATGAAGACGCCGCCGTCCTCGGCCGCCCCGCGTTCGTACCCGAGCTTGGTGGCGGCGCCGCGCAGCTTGAAGGAGTCGAGCATGTAGCCCGTGCGGTCGCTGATCTCGTCCGACTTCGCCTCCTCGTCGCCCGGCTTGAGCAGGGGCCGGGAGAACTGGTCGAACAGCGGCTCGATCTCGTAGTCCTTGAGGTGCGCGAGCCAGGCCTCCTTGGTCGCCGCCGGCATCAAGGTCTGATGGGCGAGCTTGATCGCGGCGACGCCGCCGAGCGTCACCGTCCCGTCCTCCGGGTCGGAAAGGCTGCCGTCGTCCAGGGGCCGGAAGCTCGCGGCGACGCCGCCGTTCCCGTCGAGGCCGAGCCAGACCAGCCGCTGGCACATGCGGCCGACGAGCGGATGCCGGACCAGGTGCTGCTGCCATTCCTGCGGCGCCCAGGTCCGTTCGAGGCACATGGCCTCGAAAAGCCGGGTCGTCTGCATGGCGTTGACCTGCTTGATCTCCTTGCGCGCGCCCGACAGGGCCTTCTTGGCGGCCTTGATCAGGCTCTGCTCCTCGTCGTTGCGGGCGCCGGGCAGGGCCTTGACCTCCTTGCCGCCCGGATTCTCGAGGATCAGCTTGTCGTCGTCGGCCAGCTTTGCCCGGTAGACCCGCTCGTCGCCGCAATCGAGTTCCAGGACGCCGGCCTCGTCCAGCCCGCCGGTCGGGACGGTCCGGTCGGCCAGCTGATCCGCGGTCCAGCCGCGGCGCTCGGCGATGTCCTCGATCAGCGCCTGGGCGTGGGCCTGGACCGTCTTCGCCTTGAAGCGGTTGGCGGTGGCGAGGACGATCTGGATCGCCGCCGGGGAGGGGTTGGCGGCCAGGCATTCCAGCAGCGCCTTGCACTGGGCGATCCGCGCGCCGTGGTTCCTCAGGTAGGCGCGCACGGCCTCGGCCGCGTCGGGACCGGGCACCTGGGTGGCCAGGCCCAGCAGACCCTTGTCGGCATTGGCGCTGGTCAGGTACTCGCCCAGCTTTTCGGACTTGAGCCGGGCGAAGACCGAGTCCTTGGTCAGGGACCGGTCCCAGCGCAGCCAGCTCTTGTAGGTCGCGTCGACGTTGGCCTGGGCGTAGGCGTTGGCCTCGGCGTCGGAGACGCGGAGGGTGTCGCGTGCGATCCAGGTCCGCAGGCTGAACAGGCCCAGGCGCGCGCTGTCCTCCGGCGCCAGGCGGTCGAGATAGAGGTCCAGGAGGGCGTTGCCGCCCGGCTGCTTGAGCTTGTCCGCCAGGGCGATCCACCAGGCGACGATCCTGGGGTCGAGCGGCGTTCCGTCCCGCCACCTGACGTTGGGTACGGCGTCGTGGGGGAACCAATCCAGGGCCTTGGGCTTGACCTTCTTGAGGCCGGCCTCGGCCTCCGCGAGCAGGGTCTTGGGATCGAAATAGCCGGAGACGTCCTCGCCCAGGCGCTCCAGCGCGGTCAGCATGGCCGCCCGCGCGACTTCCGAACGCTCCTTGTCGACCGCCGCCCTCAAGGCCGCGGTCTGGTCCTTGGCGCCGCGTTCGGCGAGCCAGTCGGCGGCCCCGGCGCGGACCTCCTGCTTGCTGTCCCTCAGCAGCGCGGCGATCGCGCCGTCGATCTGCGGCGCGCCGGCCAGCAGCTTGCGGGCCGGCACGCGCAGGGTCTTGCGGCTTCCGGCCGCCAGCCCCATCAAGGGCATCAGGTAGCGCTTCGGCACCTTGGGGAAGCGCTCCAGGATCTCCAGGGCCGCCATGGTGATCAAGGGCTTGTCGCCCGACTGGGGCGTAAGGCCGAGCGCCTCGTCGATCAGGTCCAGGTGCTCGGCGCAGTAGACCCAGAGGCCGTCGATCTCGGTCTCGCCGAGGTCTCGCAGGTACTCCTTGGTCAGGTACTCGCGCAGCGGCTCCCTCTGCCCGGCGTCGCGCCAAAGCGCTGCGACCGTGCGGAAATCCAGCCCCGCTCTTAGATGGTGCCGCACGCGCTGCGCCGGGAGATAGCTTTGGCTGTAGCTCCTTTCCTCCGACACGCAATCGAACAAGGTCCAGTAGGAGTTCGTACTTCGAATCAGGGTGACCAAGTGCCGAACCGTAACGTCGGCTGAGGCGTAGAAGGCATCCACTCCGGAGCGGTCATACTTGAAACCGCTCTGCTCCCAGTTCAACTGATGGAGATGGGCTCGCTGGCGCGCCTTGTCGCGCTTGGTCTGCTCGCCCTGAAGGGCCCGGCCGAAGGCTTTGAGTTCGTCCTCGGTCATCGGGTCCATACGCTGGGACCAATGGTAGCGCTCCCCGGTGTTGGCCCGCTTGAAGGCCTCCAGGCCCTGGTTGTAGCTCTTGATCGCGTTTCGTAGCGGATCGAAGGCCTGGTCCGGAATCCGCGTCTTCTCGGGCAGCGGCGGCCGCGGCGGCAGGTCGACCGGGGTCCCGTCGAGGGCGACGAAGCCGCCGTTGGCGGGCTCCGGCGCGGCGTCCCCCTCCGTCGAGCCCGACCAGGGCCCGGAGGCGGAAGACGCTTCGCCCTCCCGCCGCGCATCCTCGTCGGTCAGGGAGAGGGTGATCAGGGCCGCCTCGATGGTCTCGCGCACCCGCTTGCCCTTCTCTTGTTCGAGCTGCGCCTCCAGAAGCGGCCGCGCGGTCTCCTTGAGGGCGGAGGCGATCAGGCTCGCCGTGTGTCCGCGGGCGCCGGCGCTGCCGGTCTCGAAGATCTCCGCGGCCTTGGCCAGCAACTGCTTGGCATCGGCGCCGTGAAGGGCGGCCAGGGCGGCCTCGCGCGCCGACTTGGCCGAGCCCGTGCCCTGGACGAAGACGTAGTCCAGGTAGGCGCCGGTCAGTCCGAAGCGGCCGATGGCCCGAAGCAGCTCGACCCGGCCCGTTGCGTCGAGGCCCTGCGCCGCCGCGACGACCGTCTCCGGCTCGGCGCGCAGGTAGTCTTCGACGCCAGGAAGCTTGTCCACGCAGTGACCCTGCTGATACTGGGTGGCACTGCGGTGGAAGACGATGTCGAGCAGGCCGTCGTCCGGCGCCTCGGCGAGCCGTAGCAGTTCCCGGCAGCGCGCCACGGTCAAGCCGCCGAAACACCTGCGGAGTTCTTTCCCGTAGCCTTCGACTTCGCGCCTCGCATGCTCGGTGATGCTGAGCAGCATGCGAAGCCACATCGGCGCCGCCTTGGTGCCGCAGAAGCCATAGTCGCCGCCGCCGAAGGCGCTCTCCATGGTCCCATAGACCTTGCCGAGGCGCAGGATGACCTCGGGATCCCAATAGCTGTCGTCGTCGAGGATGTCTGCGAGCGGCCAGGGCCCTTTTCTTTCGTAGGAACGATCCTGGTGCGGATCGAGCCGCTCCAGGACCTTGGCCGCATGCTTCTGCAAGGTCAGCAGCACCGCCGCGCCTTCGCCCGTGCAGACGTAGGTCGCGGCGCGCTTGCCGAGGCCGCCCTCGATCTTGTCCAGAGGGGCGAGGGCGGTCTTCAAGGCCTTGAAGACCGCGGGATCGGCCCCTTCGGGGCTGCTAGAGAAACGATCCATGATCGATCTGACGAGATTTGGCATGGAACCCCCGAGCCCCGCAGCTCCCGGCCCTGCAAAAAAGAGAGGGCTGCGAGAAACATGAAGCTAAAGTACCCTTATCAGGACATCTTTCTTTAAACGAGTGGACCTTTACCGATCGTTTAGCTTGTCGAGAAGTTGCGCCCGGCGCCGGAGTCGCCAAGACATCTTGCGGCCCTTGATGAGGCCGATCGGCTATGCGGGGCTCCAGATCCGAGAGGCGTGGCGCGGGCGCTGGATCAGGAATGGGCGCTGTCGCCGCTCGCCGGGCAACCCGCCGTCTCCAGCAGCCAGCCGGAGAACTGCTGCACGGCTTCCACCTTGGGCCCCTGCGGGTCGAACCCGAGCCAGTAGGGCCGCCCAGGCACGCTGATCTGGGGAAAGAGAACGTCGAGGGCGCCCTCATCAACCAGATTTCCGACGACGACGCTGGGGGCGACCAGCAACCCTTGACCTTGGAGAGCCGCTTCGAGGGCGATGTAGAAATGGGCGAACCGTGTCGGGCGGCCCCTCTTCGGTATTGCCTGCTCCCCGAGGCGAGTCCGCGCCGCGACGAGCCATGCCGACAGCTCGCCCGGTCGGGTGTCCGCTTCCAGGAGCGGCATCTCGCCGAGTCGGTCGATCTCCCCCAGACTGGACCGCACCGCCGCGACCAGGATCAGGTCCTCTCTCAGAAAGGTGGTGGTCGCAAGGCGCGCGCTCGGCTGATCCCCTCTGCGGATGGCGACGTCGAAGGGTAGGTCCAGCCAACTTTCGGGCGTGTGGGTCTGCCGCACACTGACCTTGATCGCGGGGCTTCCGGCGTGGAATGCGGGAAGCCTGGGCAGAAGCCATCGCATGGCAAAGGTCGCAGGTGCGATCACGCGGAGCGACCAGCCTTTCGGCCTCCGCGCTCCTCGCCCCCGGCCTGACACCCTCATCGCCCTCTGCCTGCCGGACCCACCGGCGCAGCGTCTCCGCCGTGCAGCCGAACTTGGCCGCGATCGAGACGATCGCCTCCCATTGCGAGCCATAGTCGCCAGCATGATCCAACACCAGCCGAACGGCCCGCGCCCGCAACTCTGCTGAATACCGACCCCGTGTTCCCCGATGCTCCATCGCTCCATCCTCTCGAGAGTTGGAGCCTCCGGCAAACCCGGCGCGGTTCAGTTGCACCTAAATGTATACATCTTAAAAGAGTATTGATTTGTAAAAAAATACACGCAAAAATAGCATCGAGTGAGGTTAAGAATAATAAGAGACGGTTTGTGAGCGAGGGTTTCCTCAACGCGAGACGACGTAATCAACACTACGTAGGTGGCTGCGGGGGCACATAGCGAGACAGCGTTTTTGATGGCTTAGCTAAGGGAAATTGTAACTATCATCCAAAAGGGAAAGCCTGGAATGTCGACGCAGCGATTTCGGAGCAAATACGATCAAAGGCTGATGCGACAAAACCTCGAGCAATTCGGATGGTATTTGATAGACAATGTACCAAATCAGTCGCATGCAGAAGCCATCCTGTCTCAAATTGGGACTCTATATTAGGCAGGACCATGGAGAGCTTCGCTACCTAGTCGAAGCGTCTGGGGCGTTTGCCAATACCTCGTCTTCTAAGAGCGCCAACAGTCTCCAACCGCATACGGAAGCGTCGAACTACCCAGATCCTCCAAAGTACGTGGCCTTATGGTGTGACAGACAAGCGAACTGTGGAGGTGGACAAACAACACTGGCCGATGGCCGTCAGCTTTTTCAAATGCTTGATGCGTCGGATCGAATAACGGTGACAGACCAGGATATACATTTTGGTGACCCATCTCGAACGATACATAGCGTTGGAAAAGTTGTAACCCTTCAATCAGGAGAACCAACGCTAATACGATTCAGCTACAATTTACTTCGGCATGGACTCTATGATCCGGTCGTCTCAAATGATGAAGTCGATTGTGCTCCTGGGAGTCGACTAGCCAAAGTCGCTGAATCACTTCTCCATCTCTTTACGCTCCAGAATCTAGCAATCGACATTCGCCAAGACGGCCTCCTAGTTTGGGAAAACTTCCGAATGCTGCACTCGCGGAGACGGTATAGAGACCAAAGACGACGGTTGATTCGATATTGGCTAACGGCACGCGATATAGATAGCGTCTTTTAGAAAAGAAGCTAACGGATGTTCAGCGATATTCCACAGGCTGTCCGCGACCAAATGGTTCGCCTAGAACGCATGGCAGCTCGCGATAGTAATGTCCAATTCGATAATCGACTCCATCAAGTCCCAAAAGAGACAGGACAGTTTATAGCGTTGCTGGCAGCATCGGCTCCGCCCGGCAGAAGGATTGAGATTGGTACAAGTGGTGGATACTCCGGGCTATGGCTGTCGCTGGCCTGTCGCTGGCCTGTCGCGTCTCCAGGTGCCAACTAACGACTTTCGAGATATTAGCCAAGAAGGTGGAGCTTGCGCGACGAACTTTTGCAGACGCAGAACTTGATGATTTGGTCAAGGTTATAGAGGCTGACGGTCGGCGAGCGATATGCCATCTAGACGATATCGGGTTTTGCTTTCTTGATACGACGAGTGATGCTTACGATGACATACATGCCGCCGTGGTTCCCAAGCTCGCGCCTGGTGGCATCCTTGTCACAGACAATGCAATCAGTCATCATCATGAAATCTCCCATGTCGTCGAGAAGGCATTTTCAGACAAACGAGTTGACGCCTTGATCGTACCGATCGGTAAAGGCGTGCTAGTCTGCCGAAGAATAGGGAATTCATAAGTAAGAAAGCTCCGACATAAGGCAGTGGCCCGTATGTGGTACTGACCTGAAGCCACAGGAGTAAATATGCTTCAAGGTATCGACCCTGTATCGCAGTTGTTGCCGTTTACCTTGGCAAGTATTGTTCTTGCCGGTACCCCAGGGCCTGGTTGGATGTATACAATCAATCGAACGCTAGCGTTCGGTAGAGCGGCCGGCATTGTTTCAAGCTTTGGGACGGCATTTGGCATTTCTGTTCACGTGTTGGCAGTGGCCGTCGGTGTCTCCACTCTAGTGCAGACTTCGGCCGTCGCTTTCACAGTTCTCAAAATCCTTGGAGCTATCTATCTTTTCATCCTTGCCTACCGCGCTTTGAAAAATGATAGCATCATGAAGCCTCGATTGTCAGAGCGACCGCTTCAGCTTAGACGTATTTTCCTTGAGTCGGCCCTTGTCAATATCACCAATCCAAAGGTCGCACTATTCATGCTCGCCCTGCTTCCCCAATTCATTCGTCCGGCAGGAGGACATGTAGCAGAGCAGCTTGCAATATTGGGGTTGATTTATCTGCTGGTTGCGACCGTAGTGCTCGTTTTGGTTGCTTTGGCGTCAGAAGTTATAGCTCGAAAAATAAATGCATCAGTTCTGTTTAGAAAAGCCACCCGATGGGTGACTGCGGCTGTATTCGGTTCGTTTGGCATGGGCCTATTGTTCTCCCAGCAAAGGACATTCTAGCAGCTTGTATTTTAGTGTGACAAAACCTCTAATATTTATTTATCTTAAAGACCAACATGAAGAGAGTGAATGGTTTCAGTGTGTTGTGATTCTGTTCGGCATCATCGTAGAAGCCGATGAATAATCAAGATCAAACACCTATTCAATGTATAAGCTTTATCGAGAATGCAAGCTGGCTTTGCGCCGATTGGTATCGTCAACTGTCAATATTATCTACGATAAACTCAATATTTTTCCTGGGATGCAAGTTTTTTATTCACGGTTTCACTATTCCAGCCGTTGATTGAGAGCATTTAAGGTTGGGAGAGATGCCTTCGCAGCCACCCCGTTCCTTCGATGTTTTTCGGATGGACTTCTTTGATTTAAGAGCGGTCATCTGCGTTGCCGAGGCTGGCAGTTTCCACAAGGCGGCCAAGGCGCTTTCTATCGGCCAGTCGGCCGTGAGCCGCCGCGTCGCACGGTTGGAAGACTTGCCGGGCGTCTCGCTCTTTGAGCGTCATCCGCGCCACTTCCTCCACGGCCCCGGCCGCGCCATCGATGTTGGAGGGGCGCAGCCGGGCCGCCAGGAGATGGCGGCCGCAGAAGATATAGAGCGGCAGGTAGCAGTAACCGCCGTAGTAGCCGTGGAAGAAGCGCCCT
>JAKSBE010000416.1 GCA_022361275.1 Kiloniellales bacterium | reverse complement strand
TCGCAACAGGCGGTGTTCAACGTGAAATAGACCCCGACGGAGGCGCGGGAAAAAGGGTTGATCAAGAAGAAAGGGGGCTGGAAAAGGGGTCATGGAAAAAGGGGTCAGAGTCATTTTTCGCAATGGCCCATTTCGCCTCCCCAAAAACTCGCAGCGAAAAATGACTCTGACCCCTTTTTCCATGACCCCTTTTCCAGCCCCCTTTCTTCTTGATCAACCCTTTTTCCCGCGCCTCCGTCGGGGTCTATTTCACGTTGAACACCGCCTGCTGCGATTCGCCGGTGGTGTCAGGGATCCGCAGGGTGAAGGTGCCCGGTCGGATGGTCACGAAGGAAATCGTCGCCGTGCCCTCGTCGTCGAACTCCAGGCTGTCGACCCCGAGCGGCCGAACCTCGATGTCGTTGATCACGACCTCGTCGACCCAGACGTTTCGGAAGAAGTCCGCGCCCGAGATCGCGAGCTCGGCCGAGCCGTCGGCCACGATGTCGAGCTTGTAGTACTGGCCGGCCTCCAGCTGATAGGGCGCCTTGGCCAGGGGCTGTCCGGAGGACAGCGTGATCGGGTCGAGCTTCTCGGCGCCGCCGGTCAAAAGCCCGGCCTGGGCCGCCGCGTCCTCTCCGAGCAGCGGAGAAACCAGAAGGGCCAGGGTCAGGGCGTAAATCGCGTTCCTCAAACTCATCGTGCTTCCCTCTCTCTTTTTGCTTGTTGCTTCCTTCCTGACATGCGCCGCCGGAAAGGCGGCGGCTTTGCCGAAACCGCCACGTCGCCAAACCCGCCATCTCGGGGGCGTCAGCCCTTGACCGCGACGCCCCAGGGAAAGCGGCCGACGGTGATGGACTTGATGACCTTGCGCGTCTCGACGTCGATCACCGAGATGTCGTTCGAGACGCCGTTGGTCGAGAAGATCCGCTTCTCTTCGCCGTCGAAGGCGAGCTGCCAGACCCGCTGGCCGACCAGGAGGTAGTCCTCGACCTCGAAGGTCTGGGCGTTGACCACCGCGACCCGGTTGGACGGCCCGAGCGCGATGAAGGCCAGCTTGCCGTCACTGGTGACCCGGGCGCCGACCGGCTGGATCGCCTCGGGGCGCACGCCCGGGATCTCGAAGGTCACCTTGTGGACGATCTCCTTGCTCCGGGTGTCGATCACGCTGACCGTGCCGCCGATCTCCGAGGTGACCCAGACGTGCTTGTTGTCCTTGGTGAACTCGGCGAAGCGCGGCCGGCTGTCGACCAGCACGTTGTCCGTGATCTCGTAGGTCGATGTGTCGATGAAGTGGGCCATGTTGGTGGTCTCGGAGGTGTTGACCAGCACCTTGCCGTCCGGGCTGATGCCCATGCCTTCCGGCTCCACCCCGACCGGGACCTCGGCCAGGACCGTGCCCTTCTCGACGTCGACCACGGTCACCAGGTTGTCGTCCTCGTTGGCGACGAAGAGCGGGTTGCCGCCGGGGTGCAGGACGAAGAGCTCCGGGTCCGGGCCGCTCGGCAGGGTGCGGACGACCTTCAGGCTCTCCAAGTCCAGGACCTCGACATGGTTGTCGTCGCTGGCGCAGATGTAGAGGTACTTCTGGTCCTTGCTGAGCGTGATGCCGCGGGGCCGCTGGCCGACGTCCACCGTGGCGGTCACCTCCAGGGTCTTGCCGTCGATCACCGTGATGGAGTTGCCCTTCTCGTTCGAGACGTAGATGGTCTGTGCCGCCGTCTCGGAGCCCGGCAGCGTCCAGAGCAGGAGCAGCCCGGCAATCGCCCGGTAGCCTCTCATGTCACTTGCCTCCCATCGTTGCCGCGTCTTCTCGCGCGGTACCTCCGTGTTCCTCTTCCGGAGTCACAGCAGTTTACAGGCGGACTCCGGCTCGTCGTAGCCCAGGGTGTCCAGCGGCGTGCGCTGGTGCAGGTATTCCTTCTGCGGCGAGACCGAGACCAGGCTGCGCGGCGCGGCCAGCAGGACCGGCTGGCGTAGCTGCTGGTTCCAGCGCCGGAAGGTCAGCGGCGTGCCCTTGAAGGCCGCCAGCTTGAAGCCGTCGCCCATCAGATGCGCGCGGATCTTCTCCGGCTCCGCCGAGTTCACGCGGGTGACCGCCTCGCCGATGCTGCGCATCGCCGCCCAGTTGGCGTAGTCGCGGACGGTCATGTCCCGCCCGGCGATCTTGTGGAACCGCCGCTGGATCTGGGTGCCGCCCCACTGCTCGTGGCTGCGGTGCCAGGCGGTGGGGACCAGCCCCTGGGTGCCGGCGACCGGCCGGGCGTCCCAGGTCCGGTAGGGCAGGTACTCGCCGAAGGCGTCGGCCTCGTCGGCCACCACCACCACGTCGTGCGCCGGGGCGCCCTGGGTCAGGATCGGGATCTGCTTCTGGATCTGGGCGTGGCCGCTGTCGGTGCGGGCCGAGGGGGCGTCCTCCACGACCGGGCGCGCCTCCACGACCTCGGCGTTGAATTTCTTCGCCGAGCGCTGCAAGGCCTCGAAGAAGGCCTGGTCCTCGGCCGTCTTGCCGTAGAGGACCAGCCAGCGGTTCCATTTCTTCCACATCAGGTATTGGGCCAGGGCATCGGTCCGCATCGCGCGGCTGGGCACGACGTGGAAGACGTTTGCGCGGCAGCCCTCGTTGCGCAGGGCGTCGTCGGGCGCCCGAACGTTGAAGATCAGGGCTCCGGCCGCCTCGGGCAGCGCCGCGATGGCCTCCAGGTCCTCGGCCCGGAGGTCGGCGAGGAACAGCCGCACGCCCTCCGCCGCCCGGCTGCGGAAGGCCGCGGCCGGATCGCCGTCCTCGGGGAGCACGGCTTCGATCAGCCGGTATGCGTGCTTCAAAAAGCGCCCGGTGGTCTGGTTGTCCTGCAGGCCCAACCGGGCGCCCCAGATGCCGTCGTCCTCCAGGATCGAATCGAGCAGGGACAGCGGAAGCCTCTGCTTTTCCTGCTTGGTCAGGTAGATGACCGCGACGTCGAGGCCCGCTGTGGCGGCGGCAGCCGGCGCCATGAGCGTGGCGCCAAGGATCAGGACGGCGGAGAGGATTGCCGCCGACAGCCGCCCGCCGAGCCTGCGAATGTCCTCGAGTGATTGCCGTCTTTGCCGCGTCCCCTGCCGCCAGAACTGGCTGTCGCCCTCAGCCGCGCAGGGGTACCTCCCCGGATTGCTCGGCATTTCCTTCCCATGTGCCTGCTTTTTGAACAGATTTAAGGTATTCTAACAGCAAGCAAGAACAAAATACCACCGGGGGAGGAGAGAGTGGGAGCGTCTTGCGGGCCGCATGCCTTCCGGCTCCTAGGGGGCTTGGCGCTTTGTCTTGCGCTGCTGCGCCCCGGCGGCCCGGCCTTGGCGTCCGAGGCGCTGCCGCTGGCGGTTTTCGACTTCGAACTGATCGATTCGAGCCTGGAAGGCGAGATGCGGGGCGAACGCGCCGACGAGCAGGCCCGCCTCGGCATGATCAGCGACCTGCTGCGGCAGATGCTGGCGGACAGCGGCCGCTACCGGATCCTCGACCTGACCCCGGTCAAGGCCGAGATCGCCGCAGCCGGCTACCTGCACGGCTGCAACGGCTGCGACGCCAGGATCGCCGGCGGCCTGGGCGCCGAACGGGCCGTGACCGGGACGGTGCAGAAGGTCAGCAATCTGATTCTCAACATCAACCTCTATGAGCGGGAGGTCGCTTCGGGCAAACTGCTGCGGGCCATGAGCGTCGACATCCGCGGCAACACCGACAGGTCGTGGTCGCGCGGCGTCTCCTATCTGGTCCGCAACCGTTTCCTGAAGGGAGCCAAGTGATGCTGCGCCTCGGCATCGGATCCTGCCGGGCGATCCGCCTGGCTCTTGCAGCGGCCGTCCTGGCGCTCGCGCTGGCGCCGGCCGCGGCACCGGCGGGCCAGCTCAAGGTCGCCGTCATCAAGTTCGGCACCGTCAGCTGGGAGATGGACGTCATCCGCCACCACGGTCTGGCGGAGTCGCAGAAGCTCGATCTCGAAGTCTTGACGCTGGCCAACACCCATGCGGCCAAGGTGGCGCTGCAGGCCGGCGAGGTCGACGTGATCGTCACCGACTGGATCTGGGTCTCGCGCCAGCGCGCCGAAGGCGCCGACTACACCTTCGTGCCCTATTCGACGGCCTTGGGATCGCTGATGGTCCCGGCCGACTCGCCGATCGAGGAGCTCGCGGACCTCAAGGGCCGCCGCCTGGGCATCGCCGGCGGTCCGCTCGACAAGAGCTGGCTGCTGCTGCGCGGCTACGGTCTGGAGCGCCTGGGCAGCGATCTCGACGGCGAGGTCGAGAAGGTCTTCGCCGCCGCGCCGCTGCTCAACGAGCAGATCCAGGCCGGGCGCCTCGACGCGGTGATCAACTACTGGCCCTTCGCGGCGCGGCTTCAGGCAAGGGGCTACCGGCCGCTGCTCGGGGTCAACGAGATGGCCGAGGGCTTCGGGCTGGTCTCGCGGGTGCCCCTGCTCGGCTACGTCTTCCGCGAAAGCCAGGCCGAGGCGCGGCGGGAGGACATCATGGCCTTCGTGCAGGCGACCCAGGAGGCGAAGCGCATCATGAGCATCTCCGATGCCGAGTGGGAGCGGCTGCGGCCGAAGATGCGGGCCAAGGACGATGCGACCTTCGTCGCGCTGAGGGCCGGTTTCCGCCACGGCATTCCCTTTCACTGGCGCGACGAGCAGAGGGAAGACGCCGCCAAGCTCTTCGCCATCCTCGCCGAGTACGGCGGCGAGAAGCTGGTCGGACCCTCGGCCGAACTGGCGTCGGGAACCTTCTGGCCGCACGTCACCTACTGAAGACCCAGGGTCGCCCCCAGGGTTGCTCGTGCCGGCTTCGGTCTCTACCTACGGCCTGTCGCTGCTGATCCTGGTGCTGCTGTGGCAGCTGGCGGCGGCGTTGGCCGAGAGCCGAGTCCTGCCGCTACCGCTCGCGGTCCTGGCGGTGCCGGGCGAAGGGCTGGCCAGCGGCGAGTTGCTCTATCATCTGGCGCTCACCCTGGCCCGGGTCGCGGCGGCGCGCTTCGGGCTCGCGCCGATCTGGAAGATCGTCCTCGTGGTCGAGCTGCTCGGCCGCAGCAACGGGGTCGGCTTCCAGCTCTGATCGAGGCGTGGCCGCCGCCGCTCCCGGCCGACACGGACTGCGGCCCGGACGCCGCCGAGAAAGCCGCCCGGGCCGCAGCTTGGTCATCTTGGCATTCGATCAGGACACAGGTGCTGGGGCCTGAAAGACTCCGGCCAGATAGGCGACGACAACCGCGAGAATCAGCGCCGCGGTCGCGCCCACCGTCCAGATCAGCACCTTCTTGTTTTCTTGGGTCATCTTCCTACCTCCGGTCACTGTTTCCGGTGATCCAGGAACGCAGGCGCACATTATCTAACG
Organism: Kiloniellales bacterium; assembly: GCA_022361275.1. Taxonomy (GTDB): domain Bacteria; phylum Pseudomonadota; class Alphaproteobacteria; order Kiloniellales; family JAKSBE01; genus JAKSBE01. The sequence continues at coordinate 16,427 of JAKSBE010000416.1, read as the reverse complement.
TTGAAGAGCTTGCGGGGATTTGCAATTTTCGAATGTCTTCTCGCCGAGCTATGACGATGTTGCATGGCTCCAAGGCGGCTTCGGGCCGAGTCAGCCGTCCGCGTAGGCTTTCTCCGCGGCGAAATACTCGGGGAATCCGGCGACCGCCTGCAGTTCGGCGAAGCCGGCCAGGCGCTGCGGTCGCGCCCCGTCCTTCATCGCGTCCAGCGTCTCTGTCATGGCCTTCAGGGCGGCGAGCTGCAGGGTGAGGGGATAGGCCGCCAGCTTGTAGCCGATCGCCGCCAGTTCGGCCGGCGGCAGCAGGGGCGTGTCGCCCTGCTCGACCAGGTTGGCCATCTTCGGGCCTTCGACCTCGGCGCAGTAGCGGCGCATCTCCGCCTCGCTCTGCGGCGCCTCCAGGAAGGTGATGTCGGCGCCCAGCGCCCGGAAGGCCCGGGCGCGCGCCAGGGCTTCCTCGAAGCCCTCGGTGGCCCGGGCGTCGGTGCGTGCCATGACCAGGATCTCGGCGCCCTCGTCTCGGGCGTCCAGCGCGGCGCGCAGGCGGATCAGCGCCTCCTCGCGCGGCACCGTCTGCTTGCCGCGGGTGTGGCCGCAGCGCTTGGGCGCGACCTGGTCCTCGATCATGACGCAGGCGAAGCCGGCCTTGGCGTAGCCCTGGACCGTGCGTTTGACGTTGAGCGGGTTGCCGTAGCCGGTGTCGCCGTCGCCGATCACCGGGATCTCGACCGCGTCGCAGATGTTGCGGCCCTGGTCGGCCATCTCCGCGTAGGAGATCAGGCCGGCGTCGGGCAGGCCGAGGCGCGCGACGGAAACCGCGAAGCCGCTCATGAAGGTCACGGGAAAGCCCGCGCGTTCGATCAGCTTGGCCGAGAGCGCGTCGAAGCAGCAGGGCATGACCTCGAGCCCGGGCTGTGCCAGCAGGTCGCGGAGCCGCTGGACCCTGTTCATGGAAGACTCCTCAAAGCTTGAAGGGAATGTAGAGCGCGATGTCCGGCAGCAGGAAGATGCAGAGCACGGTGACCAGCATCAAGGCCAGGAAGGGCCAGACCCCGGCCGCGACCTCGCCCATGGAGGCTCGGCCGACGGCCTGGATGACGTAGAGGTTGAGGCCGACCGGCGGGGTGATCAGGGCGCATTCCACCATGATCACGAAGAAGATGCCGAACCAGATCGGGTCGATGCCGAGGCCGCCGAGCGAGGGTGCGAGCACCGGCACCATGATCAGCATCATCGAGAGCGCCTCGAGGAAAAGCCCCATGAGCACCAGCACGGCGGCCACGACCAGGATGAAGAGCCAGGCTTCGTTGAAGGTCTGGGTGATCGCCAGGGAGATCTCCTGGGGGATGCGGTAGAGCGTGATCGCCTTGCCGAAGACCTTGGCCCCGGCGACGATCAGCAGGATCGTCACCGTGGTCTTCATGGCCTCCAGCGTCGCCTCCCTCAGCATGGCCCAGGTCAGGGTCCGCAGGATCAGGCCGGTGATGACCAGGGCCGCGGCGAAGCCGACGGCGGCGGCCTCTGTCGGGGTGAAGGCGCCGGCGTAGATGCCCCAGATGATCAGGGCGGCCAGGCCGAAGGTCGGCAGGGCGCGGATCCCCGTGGCCCGGCGCTCGGCCCAGCCGGCCTTGGGCTGCGGCTGGTAGTCGGGGCTGAAGCGCGCGTAGAGCATCGAGAAGCCGATGAAGAGCGCGATCAGCAGCAGGCCCGGACCGATCCCGGCGAGGAAGAGCGCGATCACGGATTCCTCGGTGATGAAGCCGAAGACGATCATCGGGATCGAGGGCGGGATCAGGATCCCCAAGGTGCCGCCGGCGGCCAGCAGGCCGAGCACGAAGGGACGCGGATAGCCGCGCCGGATCATCTCGGGGATCGCCACGGTGCCGATGGTCGCCGCGGTCGCGACCGAGGAGCCGGAGATCGCGGCGAAGATACCGCAGGACACCACCGTGGCGACGGCCAGGCCGCCGGGCCAGTGGCCGACCCAGGCCTGGACCGCGGCGAAGAGGTCGTGTCCCACGCCGCCCTTCAGCAGCACGTTGGACATCAGCAGGAACAGCGGCACCGCCAGCAGGATGAAGTTGTCCAGGGTGCTGAGCAGGCCCTGCGGCACCATGAGCGGGGAGAAGCCGCCCAGCTCCAGCATCAGGTAGCCCAGGCCGCCCAGGGCGAAGGCGACCGGAATCCCGACCAGCAGCAGGACGAAGAGGGCGAGCAGGACCAGGGCGGCGGTCATGGGCTCAGGCCTCGCCCGATCCCTCGGCTTCCGCCGGGGCGCCGTGGCGGAGGACCCGGAGCACCTCGGCCAGGCACTGCAGCAGGAGCACCAGGAAGCCGAGGGGGATCACCATCTCGCTCCACCAGTTCGGGATGTTGAGCATGGTGCCGGTGGAGCGGCCGCGCTCGAAGGAGTCGTAGGCGATCAGCCAGCCGTGCCAGGCCGCGACCGCCGAGAAGCCGGCGATGAAGATCAGGGTGAAGGCCTCGCAGGCCTGTCGGCCCCTGTCGCCCAGGCGGGCGGTCAGCAGGGTGATCCGGATGTGCGCGCGCTGGCGCAGCAGGGTCGCCATGGCCATGAAGCTGCCCCAGAGCAGCAGGAGCTGGGAGAGCTCGGCGGCCCAGATCGTCGGGGCGTTGAAGAGATAGCGGGCCAGCACCTCGTAGGTGATCATGGCCCCGGTCAGGAAGAACAGCCAGGCGGCGGCGTGACCGAGCAGGTCGGCCGCACGATCGATGAGGCGCAGCAAGCCGGTGGTCCTTCAGAGAGCGGTTGGAAGAGGCATGAGACCTTGCCCAAGGTCACCCTTCGACAGGGGGCGTAGCCCCCTGTCGAAGGGTGAGGGTGGCCGCCGGCACGGCTTCTCAACCGCTTGTTCGAGTCGCGGGGCCGGCCGCGCGGCCGGCCCCAAGGTGTCAGGCGAGGCTCAGTTGGTGCCACGCAGCGCTTCCGCCGCCTTCAGCAGCTTCTCGCCCAGGGCGCCGGCCGAGGCCTTGTACTGCTGGACCACCGGGGCCGCGCCCTTGCGCCAGGCGGCGACCTCCTCGGCCGAGAGCTCGACGACCGTCATGCCCTCTTTCTCGGCCGCCGCGTAGGCTTCGGCCTCGATCCGGGCGAGGTCGTCGCGCACGGCGGCGTCGGCCTTGGCGGCGGCGGCCGTGATGATGTCTTTGTGCCCGTCGGGCAGCCCCTTCCAGAAGTCCTCGTTGACCAGGACGACGAACTCGATGTCGGCATGGTTGGTCACGGTGATGGTGTCCATCACCTCCCAGAGCTTGCGCGACTTGACCCCGGAGATGCCGGTCATGCCGACGTCGACCGTGCCGCGCTGGTAGGCGAGGTACTGCTCGGAGCCCGAGATCAGGGTCGGCGCCGCGCCGACGGCCTCCATGAAGCTGCCCAGGGTCTTGCCGAAGACCCGGACCTTCTTGTTCTCGATCTTCTCCGGGGTGCGCAAGGGCGTGCCCTTCGACAGCATGATCGCGCCGCCGTAGGCCTGCCACCAGAGCACCCGGCTTCCGGTGTCCAGGATCGCCTCGTCGATCGGCCCGCGGACCGGGCCGCCCTTCGCGGTCGCCGCGCGGACCAGGGACTCCGAGTTGAACATGAAGGGCATGTAGAAGATATCGACCGCCGGGATGTCGCCGACGAAGCGGGTCAGCGAGGCCACGCCCATCTCGATGGCCCCGGAGCCGACCGCCTGCGGGACCTCCTTGTCCTTGTAGAGCTGCGCCGAATCGTAGATCTGAACCTCGATCTCGCCGCCCGAGGTCTTCTCGACCTCTTCCTTGAACAGCAGCAGGTTCTGGCCCAGGTGGCTCTTCAAGGGCAGCTGCAGCGAGATGCGCAGCGTGGTCTCTGCCGCCTCCGGGCTGCCGCTCGCCAGAAGCGCTGCCGCGACACCCAGGCAGGCGATGGTCTTGCGGATCATGTCTTTAGCCTCCCCTCGTATGGTCCGTTTCTTGATTTCTGTCTTGTGGCGGCGACAATCTACCACCCCTGACGGGCAAAGCGATTGTTAAAGTGGCCCCGTCATCTCTGAACCATAGGATGACATCCTAAGGTCAGCGGCCCCACTGACCCGCCACCACGGCAACACAGCCGCGGGAACGCCACGGTCAGCACGGTCCGATGGAGTTCAAAGGAGGAAGAAGAACAAGTCCGGGTCAAATCGATCCCGGACGAGGCCGTAGGGCGCCCTCGCGGGCGCCCGCCGCTGCCTCAGGCAGCGAGACTGGAATCGTTCCAAGCAGCCGTCTGCTTGCAGTCCTTGCAGACCCGCTCACCGGCCCAAGCGCTGGTGAAGTCCTTGCGGCACATCAGGCACTTGCGGCTCTTGGCGACGTATTCCTTATCTGGCTCCGGCTTCTTGTTCTTGCTTGAGTCACTCATCTCGATCGCTTCTGGTCTAGATATTGACACGCCCCTATTGCCGCTTAGACATAGGGTCGTCTCCTGAGGAGACAACCCTCCTTAGTGCATTGCAGCAATGTTGTATTTGTATGTCGAGGTTGCAGGCGCGTTGATATCAGAAAACCGAACCGATTCCAAAGGCTTTTCTGGTGCCGGCGAAAATTTTTTGCAAACAGGTTACAGTCCGATGACCCCAATCGCTTGAGGTGTATTCGACTGAGATCCGCCAGATATTGTAAAGCCGAGGCGTCGGCGAGGTAGAGGCCCGGCGGCCTCCTGCCATCCGGGCGTGAGGCATCCCGCGGCGCAGCATCGGGGCCTCCCGTTGTGACAGGGCCGGGCCAAGTGATTGAAATGCGGTGGGTCGTTAGCAAGACGTTAATCATCGGCATTCTATGATCCGACCGGCTCTCGGGGATGCTGTCGACCGGGATAGGCCCTAGGTCCTATGCTCTGCGGGGCCTCGTTCATCGGTGAGGCGGGGCGTCGGCTGCCGGCGTCCGATTCAAAGGAATTCGGAATGGGTCTGTTCAACAGGTTTCAGGGCCTTCTCTCGCAAGACATGGCGATCGACCTGGGCACGGCGAACACCTTGGTCTATGTCAAGGGCAAGGGCATCGTCCTCAACGAGCCTTCTATGGTCGCGATCGTGGAAGGCAAGGGCCGCAAGCAGGTCCTGGCGGTCGGCGACGACGCCAAGCTGATGCTCGGCCGCACCCCCGGCGGCATGCAGGCCATCCGGCCGCTCCGCGACGGGGTCATCGCCGACTTCGAGGTCGCGGAGGAGATGATCAAGCACTTCATCCGCAAGGTACAGCACAACCGCAGCTTCGCCAGCCCCCAGATCATCGTCTGCGTCCCCTCCTCGGCGACCGCGGTCGAGCGCCGGGCGATCCAGGAGTCGGCCGAGGCGGCCGGCGCGCGCCGGGTCTTCCTGATCGAAGAGCCCATGGCCGCCGCGATCGGCGCCAACCTGCCGGTGACCGAGCCGACCGGCTCCATCGTGGTCGACATCGGCGGCGGGACCACCGAGGTCGCCGTGCTCTCCATGGGCGGTATCGTCTATGCCAACTCCGTGCGGGTCGGCGGCGACAAGATGGACGAGGCGATCATCTCCTACATCCGGCGCAACCATAACCTCCTGGTCGGCGAGTCCTCTGCCGAGCGGATCAAGAAGGAGATCGGCAGCGCCTGCGTGCCGATGAACGGCGACGGCGACACCATGGAGATCAAGGGCCGCGACACCGTGACCGGCGTCCCCAAAGGCCTGACCCTCAGCCAGCGCCAGATCGCCGAGGCCCTGGCCGAGCCGGTCAGCGCCATCGTCGAAGCGGTCAAGGTCGCCCTGGAGCACACCGCGCCCGAGCTGGCGGCCGATATCGTGGACAAGGGTATCGTCATGACCGGCGGCGGCGCCAACCTGAGGAACCTCAACACCGTGATCCGCAACGCGACCGGACTTCCGGTCACGATCGCGGACGACCCCCTGAATTGCGTGGCTCTGGGTTCGGGCCGCTGCCTGGAGGAGATGGGGGCCATGCATAACGTGCTGATGTCGTTCTGAGGCCGAGCGGCAGGCGACGTCCGAGGCGAGGGCGGTCCGCAGGGCCGCCCTTTTCATGTCGCACGTTTTTTCACCCCCGCCGAAGGCCCGGAATTCAGCCGTTTCCGTCTCGGGGTCACGGAGATTCGACAGCCCGGGCCTGGACATTCGTTAACCATAGTCCCTTATGTTGCGACGCAGCATGTTCCGGTGCCGGAATCCCGGCGCGGTCCAAGTTTTCGGAGAGGGTTCCACGCATGGCAGCCAAGACCGCCGCCAAGACCGCTGCCAAGACTGGCGCAAGACGGCAGCCCGCCAAGCCTGAGACCAAGGTCAAGGCCGCGCGTAGGGGCCGAGCCGCGACGCAGCCGACCCGCTGGGCCCGCGCCGAGGCCACCCGCCGCCCGGGCGTCACCAAGCCGATCAACCTGGCCCTGCAGGGCGGCGGGGCCCATGGTGCCTTCACCTGGGGCGTGCTGGATCGGCTTCTGGAAGACGGCCGGACCTTCTTCGAGGGAGTGAGCGGCACCAGCGCCGGGGCCTTCAACGCCGTGGCCCTCGCGGCCGGGCTGCAGGCGGGCGGTGCCGAGGGCGCTCGGGAGAGGCTCGAGGCCCTGTGGCGGGCCGCCTCCAACGCCGCGCGGCTGTCACCGCTGCGCAGCTCGGGCTCGAGCCAGATCGCCTTCGACCTCATGACCCGCATGATCTCGCCCTACCAGTTCAATCCCATGGATCTCAACCCCCTGCGGGGCCTGCTGGAGGACGCCGTGGACTTCGCCGCCCTGCGCCGGGGAGCGCCGGTCAAGCTCTTCGTCGCCGCCACGGAGGTCGCCAGCGGCCGGGCGCGGGTCTTCGAGACCCAGGAGATCTCGGTCGACGTCGTCCTCGCCTCGGCCTGCCTGCCGCAGCTGCACCACGCGGTGAAGATCGGCCGGCATCACTACTGGGACGGCGGCTTTTCGGCCAACCCGGCGATTCTGCCGGTCATCGAGGCCTGCGAGACGCCGGACACCCTGATCGTTCAGCTCAACCCGGACCACGATTCGGAGCTGCCGACGCGCGCCAGCGAGATCACCGCGCGGATGATGCGCCTGACCTTCAACCAGCCCTTCCGCCGCGAGATCGAGACCATCGAGCTCTGCCGGCGGGTCGCGCGCGAGGGCATCGCGATCGGCGGCCGCCTGCGCCGCCGCGTCAAGCGGCACCGCTTCCACCTCATCGAGGCCGCGCCCTATACCAAGGACCTGAAGGAGCACAGCCGCCTGACCCCGGAATGGGACCTGCTGTGCCACCTGCGCGACTGCGGCCGCCGCGCCGCCGAGGCCTGGCTCAAGAAACAGCACCGGCAGGTCGGTCACAGCTCGACCGTCGACCTGGCGCGGAAGTTTCTTTAGCGCCCCTCCCGATCAGACGCCCAGCGCCGCTTTGGCGTAGCGCGCCAGAGCGGCGGTCAGGCTATCGAGGTCGGCGCGCAGGCGCCCGAAGCCGGGACCGCGGGCCAAGCCGACCTCGTCCATGTAGAGCCGGCGGTTGATCTCGATCTGCAGGCTGTGGCGGCCGGCGGCCCGGTCGGCATAGCGCCGGACCAGTTCGACGCCCTTGTAGGGATCGTTCAGCTTGACCTGATAGCCCAGCGCGGTCAGTTCCCCGGCGACGAAGCGGGTGAAGGCCGGAGCGCAGGAGCTGCCGTCGCGGTCGCCCAGCACGAAGTCGGCGCGCAGGGCGGGGTCGTGTGGCCGAGGCCGACCTCCTGCTTGAGGTCCTGATAGTCCCGCTCGATGCGCCAGCGCAGCTTGGCGATGTCGACCAGCGCGGCCAAGGCGGTGTCTTCGGGCAGGGCAGGGTGGAGAGCCAGTACTTGCTCGGCTCGGCCTCGTTCCTCGGGCCATTCGATCAGCAGCCACTCGACCGGACGCGGCGTCGCGCGCTGATGGTCGCGATGCCCCGGACGCACGCGCGCGGATTCTTCACGGACGACTAGAACTGATCCTCGTCGATCGCCAGAGTCGAGGTGCCGCCCTCGGTCACCATGGTCGCCAGGGCCTGGGCCTGGGGCAGGACGTTGTCGGCATAGAAGCGCGCGGTCTTGATCTTGGCTGCCAGGAAGACGCCGTCGCCGTTGGCCTGGCCGAGCTGTCCGGCCGCGGCGACGGCGGCCCGGCCCATCAGCCAGCCGCCGGCGACCGTGCCGAAAAGCCGCAGGTAGGGGCTGGCGCCGGCCGCCGCCAGACGGAGGTCGCGTCCGCCCGCCTCGACGATCCAGCCGGTTGCCGAGGACAGGGTGTCGAAGCTGCGCTCGAGCGCCGCCCGGATCGCCCGCGTGTCCTCGCCGGGTGCGGCCTGGAGGGCGTTGAGGCTGCCGCGCATCTGCTCGATCAGCGCGCGCGCGGCGGCACCCTTGTCGCGCAGCAGCTTGCGTCCCAGCAGGTCGAGGGCCTGGATGCCGTTGGTCCCTTCGTAGATCGGCGCGATGCGGGCGTCCCGGTAGTGCTGGGCGGCTCCGGTCTCCTCGATGAAGCCCATGCCGCCGTGGATCTGGACACCGAGCGAGGCGATCTCCACCCCCAGATCGGTGCACCAGGCCTTGGACACTGGGGTCAGCAGATCGACCATGGCCTGGTTCCGCTGCCGGGCGGCCTCTTCCGGGTGGCGCTTGCCGCGGTCCAGCACGCCGGCCGCGGTGTAAGCCAGCATTCGCATCGCCTCGTTGAGCGTCCTCATGGTCATCAGGCTGCGGCGGACGTCCGGGTGCCTGATGATCGGTACCGGGCCGGCGCTGCCGGCGATGTCCTTGCTCTGCACCCGGTCGCGGGCGTAGGCCCGGGCGTGCTGATAGGCGCGGTCGGCGATGGCCAGGCCCTGGACACCCACCGCCAGGCGGGCGTTGTTCATCATGGTGAACATGTACTCCATGCCCCGGTTCTCCTCGCCGACCAGGTAGCCGACGCAGACACCGCCGTCGCCGTAAGCCATGACGCAGGTCGGCGAGCCGTGGATGCCCAGCTTGTGCTCGATCGAAACGCAGCGCAGGTCGTTCTTCTGGCCCGGCGTGCCGTCCTCCTTGAGCAGGAACTTCGGCACGATGAAGAGCGAGATGCCGCGTGTGCCGGCCGGCGCCTCGGGGGTGCGGGCCAGGACCATGTGCACGATGTTCTCGGCGAGGTCGTGCTCGCCCCAGGTGATGAAGATCTTCTGGCCCGAAATCAGGTAGTGGTCGCCCTCGGCCACCGCCCGGGTCTTGAGCGCGCCGACGTCCGAGCCCGCCTGGGACTCGGTCAGGTTCATGGTGCCGGTCCACTCGCCCGAAATCAGCTTGGGCAGATAGGCGGCCTTCTGGCCGTCGGAGCCGTGGGACTGCAGCAGCTCCACCGCGCCTTGGGTCAGCAGCGGATTGAGCGCGAAGCTCATGTTGGAGGCGTTCCACATCTCCTGCAGGGCCGAGGTCAGGGCCCAGGGCAGGCCCTGGCCGCCGTAGTCCGGCTCGAAGGGCACCGCGTTCCAGCCGCCCTCGACGTAGTGCCGATAGGCCTCCTTGAAGCCGCCAGGCGCGCGCACCACGCCGTTCTCATAGACCGCACCTTCCCGGTCGCCGCTGTGGTTCAGGGGCGCCAGTTGCTCGGCCGCCAGCTTGCCGGCTTCCTCCAGCACGGCATCGACCAGGTCCGGCGTCGTCTCCTCGTAGCCGGGCAGCCCGGCAATCTCGCCGAGACCGACGATCTCGTTGAGGACGAAACGCATATCGGCGATGGGGGCGGCGTAGTCGCTCATGACCTTCCTTCGGATGGGGGAGACCTCAGCCGAAAGATAGACCCCGGCCCGAGCCCCTGCAATCGAAGGCCGGGCAGGCGAAGAGGCGGTCCGGGTGGCGGGCCTGGGTCTCGACCGGATCCGGCGTCTGGTCCGCGGTCGGGACGGCCCGGCCCGATCACCGCTGCCCCATCACCGCTGCCCCATCACCACTGATAGCGCAGGTTCAGGGTGCCGCCGCCCTCGGGCAGGGTCGAGACGAAGACGCCCAGGCTGCTCTTGTCTCCGCCGTTCAGCGCCTGATAGTCCTTCCAATCCTGGGACGGTCCCCAGGGCTGGGTCAGCAGGAAGGCTAGGCCGCCGATGAAGCCGCCGACGCCGACCTCGAAGGCGTCACCCGTCTCGCCCCGCCACGCGACGAAGGCCCCGGCCGCCGTGTTGATCGCGACGTTGCCGGCGTGCTTGGCGATCGACCAGCGCTGGTCGGCGCGCTCGGCATTGCGCCTCAGCTGGTCTTCCGCAACGCGCAGCTTTGCCAGCTTCTGTTCCCGCGAAGCCTCGGGCAGGTCGCGGATCTTGTCCGCGCCGTGGCGTGCCTCCAGCGGATCGATGAGCATGCGTGTCAAGCCGATCGCGGCCTTGGTGGCGTTGGTCGCGTTCTTCACCGTGTCGTCGTTGTCGTCGGTCAGGCCCGCTGCAAGGCCGAGCCCGACCGCGCTGCCGGTGTTGATCGTCAGCCAGCCGTACCACCAGATCTGACCGTGCAGCTTGCTGTCGTCGAGCCGCTCCTCGAGGAAACGCAGCCGACGATCGATGTCCGCGTCCGTCGCGCTGGTGCCGCCCGTCTGCGCGAGCGCGCCGGTCGAGGTTGAAACCACCGCAAGCGCGACCAGCATGATCGCCGCCGCGGTTCCCAGGACTGCCCGCATAACCCCCTCCCTGCTTGGCTTTCTTGCGCCGCCGACCGCGCGTCCGAAAGCTGCCGTGCCCTCGCCTCGCTTTAACCCTAGCGGCCGGCTAGCCGGAAGTTAACCATATTCTGGGGTCGGGCATCCGGCCGATGCCCGCAGTGATCGGGCGTTAGGCCTAGATCTCGACGACCTTGCCGGGGTTCATGAGGTTATGGGGGTCGAGGGCGCGCTTGACCGCGCGCATCATGGCGACCTCGACCGCCGGCTTGCGCGCCGCGGCCTCGTCCCGCTTCATGCGGCCCAGGCCGTGCTCGGCGCTGATCGAGCCGCCGAGGGCCTGGACCAGGTCGTGGACCGCATGGTTGACCTCGTCCCAGCGGGCCAGGAAGGCCGCGCGGTCCCCGCCCTCGGGCTGGCTCAGGTTGAGGTGGATGTTGCCGTCGCCGAGATGGCCGAAGGGGATCGGCCGGACCCCGGGCAGCATCTTCTCGACCAGCGGCAGGGCCTGGGCGAGGAGGGCCGGCACCGCGGAGACCGGCACCGAGACGTCGTGCTTGATCGAGCCGCCCTCGTGCTTCTGCGCCTCGACGATGGCCTCGCGGATGTGCCAGAAGCTCCGCGCCTGCGCCTCGTTGCGGGCGACGGTCGCGTCCTGGGTCAGGCCGTCCTCGATCGCGGTCATCAGGACCTGCTCCAGGGCGCCCTGCAGGTCGTCGTCGTCGCGGCCGCTCGCGGCCTCGATCAGCAGGTACCAGGGATGCCGCCCGGCAAGGGGATCGACGGTGCGGGCGACGTGCTTGAGGGCGAAATCCAGGCCCAGGCGCGGGATCAGCTCGAAGGCGGTCAGGCCGTCGCCGCTGGCCTCGCGGCAGCGCCCGAGCAGGGCCAGGGCTGCCTCGACCTCGGCCAGGCCGACGAAGGCGACCGCGGTGCGGCGCGGACGCGGGAAGAGCTTGAGGACGGCGGCGGTGATGATCCCGAGGCTGCCCTCGCCGCCGACGAAGAGCTGCTTCAGGTCGTAGCCGGTGTTGTCCTTCCTGAGACCCCGGAGGCCGTCCCAGACCTGGCCGTCGGGCAGGACCACCTCGAGACCCAGGGTCAGATCCCGGGTGTTGCCGTAGCGCAGGACGTGGACCCCGCCGGCGTTGGTCGAGAGGTTGCCGCCGATCTGACAGGTCCCCTCGGCGCCGAGGCTCAGCGGGAAGAGCCGCTCGACCGCCTCGGCCGCTGCCTGGACCTGCTGCAGGATGCAGCCGGCCTCCACCGTGATCGTGAAGTTGGCGGCGTCGAGATCGCGGACCTTGTTCATCCGGCCGAGGCTGATCACCACCTCCTCACCGGCCTCGAAGGGGATGCTGCCGCCGACCAGGCCGGTGTTGCCGCCCTGGGGCACCATGGGCACCCGCGCCGCGGCGCAGAGCCGGACCACCGCGGCGACCTCGGCAGTGTCGGCCGGGCGCACCACGAAGGGCGTGCGGCCCCGGTAGCGGCCGCGCTGATCGGCGACGAAGGGGGCGAGCGCCGCCTCGCCCTGGATCAGGCCCTTGTCGCCGACCACCGCGGCGATGCGCTCGCGGAGCTGCGCGTGGTCGCGGGGCTTCGGTGCTGCGTCGTCCATGTAAAGGACTCTAGGGCCAAGCGCCCTGCTGTGCCAGGGCCCAGAGTCAGGGCCCAGAGTTAGGGCCCAGAGTTAGGGCCCAGAGTTAGGGCCCAGAGTTAGGGCCCAGAGTTAGGGCCCAGAATCAGGGCCGGGGCGCGGCGGCGCGGCGCAGGCGGTCGTTGATCGCGCGGCCGAGGCCGTCCTCGGGGATCGGCATCACCGCGATGGCCTCCAGTTCCGGCCGGTCGAGCTCGTGCAGGGCGGCGAAGAGCCGCGCGGCCGCTTCGGTCAGATCGCCGCCAGGGCTGAGGTTCACCGCCGCGGCGGCACCCGTCGGTGCCGCGGGGCCGAAGGCGAGCAGCGCCTCGCGCGGGCCGACGCTCGTGGCCTCGAGGCGCAGCGGGCGGCCGGGCGCATAGTGGCTTTCCAGCTGGCCGGGCGAGCGGGGCCGCTCGGCATCGCCGTGCGCGGCGCGCGCCAGGGGGCCGACCACGGCTTCGACTTCGGCCTCCGTGATCCCGCCGGGCCGCAGCAGCGCGGGCCGCGGGCCGGTCAGGTCGAGCACCGTGGATTCCAGGCCGAGCGCGCAGGGCCCGCCGTCGAGGATCAGGGGCACCCGCGCGCCCAGCGACTCGGCGACGTGGGCGGCCGTGGTCGGACTGATCCGGCCGGAGCGGTTGGCGCTGGGCGCGGCCAAAGGCCGGCCGCAGGCGGCGAGCAGGCACTGTGCCACGGGATGCGCCGGCGCCCGGACGCCGAGGCTGTCGAGCCCGGCGGAGCAGAGCAGGGAGATTCCGCAGTCCGGCCGCCGCGGCAGCACCAGGGTGAGGGCCCCGGGCCAGAAGGCCCTGGCGAGGCGCTCCGCCTCCGGTGAGAAGACGACCAGCGCGCTGGCGGCGCCGGCGTCGGCGACGTGGACGATCAGCGGGTTGAAGCTCGGCCGGTCCTTGGCGGCGAAGATGCCGGTGACCGCGGTATCGTTGGTGGCGTCGGCGCCGAGGCCGTAGACCGTCTCGGTGGGAAAGGCGACCAGGCCGCCGGCGCGCAGAATCCCGGCGGCCTCCGCGATCGCGGCGGCGTCGGCGCGGCGAACCCGCCCGGCCGCAGTCATGGCGTCGATCCGGACATGGCGGCGAGTTTACCCAAGGCGCCGCTTCGGGAAAGCGCGGCTTTCGGAGAGAAAAACGGGCAGATGGGAAGTGGGCGCCGACCGACCCTGTCTGCGGCTCCCGCCTTGCTCTGTCCCGATGCCAAGGCGCCGATCCGACTCGCGAAGGGCGGCCGCCTTGCCGGCCGTCTCCCGCGCGTTCTATGGTTGAACCGCGCAGGGCGACCGATTCGTGGAACGAGGGGGGACAGTTCGCCGTGGCAGGAACCATCATCACCGTGGCACAGCAGAAGGGCGGTGCCGGGAAGACGACCTTGACCGCACACCTCGCGGTCGCCTTCAAGGACGCCGGCAAGAGCGTCGCCCTGGTCGACATCGACCCGCAGCAATCCCTGTCCAACTGGTTCCGCCTCCGACAGGAGCTCTACGAGGACGCCGAAGACGGCATGGTGCTGAGTCGCACCGAAGGCTGGCGCAGCCGCAGCGAGGTCGACAAGCTGGCCCGCGGCTTCGACATCGTCCTGGTCGACACCCCGCCCCACGCCGAGACCGAGACCCGGGTCGCCGTGCGCGGCGCGAGCATCGCCGTCGTGCCCTGCCAGCCCTCGCCGATGGACGTCTGGGCCACCTATCCGGTGCTCGAGCTGGCGCAGAAGGAAGGCACGCCGGCCCTGATGGTGCTCAACCGGGTGCCCGCCCGGGCCAACCTCACCGACCGGATGATGGCCGACATCAAGCGCCTGGGCGCCAGCATCGCCCGGACGCGCCTGGGCAACCGCATCCTCTTCGCCTCCGCCCTTGCCGAAGGCCGCGGCGCGGCCGAGGCCAAGCCTCTCTCGATCGCCACCCAGGAGGTCAAGCGCCTCTCCAAGGAGATCCTGCGCAAGGTCGAATGAGGGGCTTTATCGGCCGCCTTGGAAAACCATGTCAGCCATGCGGCCACACCGTCGTGCCCTTCCAGCCGCGGGCGACGAAGTGCGGGTTCTCGAAGCCGGGCTTGCCGTAGGTGAAGAGACGGCCGTCGAGCTCGATGACCTCGCCGCCGGCGGCCATCAGCACCGCCTGGCCGGCGGCGGTGTCCCACTCCATGGTCCGGCCGAAGCGCGGATAGAGGTCGGCCTCGCCGCAGGCGACCAGGCAGAACTTGATCGAGCTGCCGGCGGAGGCCTGCGCGGCCACCGCCCGGCCGTCCAGGTAGGGCCCGAGGTCCTCGTCGCTGCCGTGGCGGCGGCTCGCCATCACCGTCACGCCCTCGGCCGGGGTCGGGCGGACCGCGATGGGCTTGGGCGCGGCGCGGCCGTCGATCTCGAGCGCCCTGGCGGCGGTGTCCGGGCCCGTCGCGCCGAGCCAGGTCCGGCTCAGGGCCGGGGCGTGGACCACGCCGGCGACCGGCAGGCCGCCGGAGATCAGGGCGATGTTGACCGTGAACTCGCCGTTGCGCGACAGGAACTCCTTGGTGCCGTCCAGCGGGTCGACCAGCCAGAAGGGCTGGTCGCCGACCTCGGGGATCTTGCCGGCCTCGAAGGCTTCCTCCGAGACCACGGGCACCTCGGGCGTCAAGGCGGCCAGGGCCTCCAGGATCATCACCTCGGCCGCCTCGTCGGCGGCGGTGACGGGCGAGGAGTCCGCCTTCTCGCGGACCTCGACCGCCTCGCTCTGGGCATAGATCTCCAGGATCACGGCGCCGGCCCTCTCGGCGATGCCGCGAAGCTGGCTCAGCAGGGCGTCGTCGACGGGAATCATGCGGCCGCCTTTCCGTTCCCGCCGGCGTTGCGGATCGCCTGCCAGACCCGCTCGGGCGTGGCCGGCATGTCGATGTGGGTGACCCCGAGCGGGCGCAGCGCGTCGACCAGGGCGTTGATGATCGCCGGCGGCGCGCCGATGGCTCCGGCCTCGCCGGCGCCCTTGACCCCCAGGGGGTTGGTCGTGCAGGGCACCTCGAAGAGGTGCAGATCGATCTCGGGCAGGTCGTCGGCGCGCGGCAGGCAGTAGTCCATCAAGGAGCCGCTGAGCAGTTGGCCGCTTTCCCGGTCGTAGACCGTGTGCTCCAGCAGGGCTTGGCCCAGGCCCTGGGCGGTGCCGCCGTGGACCTGGCCGGCGACCAGAAGCGGATTGACCAGCCGGCCGAAGTCGTCGGCGATGACGTAGCGTTGGACCTCGACCACGCCGGTCTCGGGATCGACCTCCAGCTCGCAGACGTGGCAGCCGTTGGGATAGGTCATCGGCGGGGTGCCGACGTGGTGGTGCTCGTCGATCGGGCCGGCCAGATCCGGGGGCAGGTCGCCGCCGTGGCTGGCCCCGGCCACGTCCTTGAGCGAGATCCGCCGGTCGGTGCCGACGATGCGGAACGCGCCGGCGTCGAGCTCGATGTCCGCCGGGGCGGCCTCCAGCAGGTGTCCGGCGACCGCCTTCATCTTCTCGACCGCCCTCTCGGCGGCGCCCTGGATCGCCATGCCGCCCATCAGCAGCGAGCGCGAGCCACCGGTCCCGCCGGCATCCGGCAGGTCGTCGCTGTCGCCCTGGCTGGTGCGGATCATCTCCGGCGCCAGGCCGAAGCGCTCGGCCAGAAGCTGGGCGTAGGCCGTGGCGTGGCCCTGGCCGTTGGTCTGGGTACCGACGATCAGGGTCAGGCCGCCGTCGGCGTCGAGGCGCATCCGGGCGTCCTCCATGCCGACGCCGCCGCAGCATTCGGCGTAGCTGGCGATCCCCATGCCGCGCAGACGGCCGCGGGCGTGGGCCTCGGCCTGGCGCGCCGCGAAGCCCGGCTGGTCGGCCAGGCGCAGGGCCTCGTCCATCAGCCGCTCGAACTCCCCGGAATCGTAGACGAAGCCGGTCACGGTCTCGTAGGGCAGAGCCGAGGCCGGGATGAAGTTGCGCCGGCGCAGCGCCTCCGGCGCGATCTTCAGCTCCTGGGCGGCGGCGTCGACCAGGCGCTCGACGACGTAGGCCGCCTCGGGCCGGCCGGCGCCGCGGTAGGCGTCGACCGGCACGGTGTTGGTGAAGACGCAGGCGACCCGGTTGTAGACCTGCTTCAGGGTGTAGAGGCCGCAGAGCATGGGCGCGCCGGCGCCGGTCGGGATGAAGGTCGAGAAGTTCGACAGATAGGCGCC
>JAKSBE010000340.1 GCA_022361275.1 Kiloniellales bacterium | reverse complement strand
TCCCGGTGGTCACCATCATGGGCCTGCAGTTCTCCTTCCTGCTCGCCGGCACCATCATCATCGAGAACGTCTTCTACCTGCCCGGCCTCGGCCGGCTGATCTTCCAGGCCATCGCCCAGCGCGACCTGATCGTGGTCAAGGGCCTGGTGGTGCTGCTGGCCGGTGCGGTGGTGCTGGTCAATTTCGCGGTCGACCTGCTCTACGCCGTTCTCGACCCGCGGCTGCGCGGAGGCGTGGAAGGTGTTTGAGGCGAGCCGGGAGATGCTGCGCGAGGGGCTGCGCCATCGCTCCTTCCTGATCGGCGGCCTGCTGACCCTGGTCTTCCTGGCGATGGCGGCGCTGTCCCTGGTCTGGACCCCCTACGGCGTCGCCGAGATCGACGTCGCCGGCAAGCTGCGGCCGCCCTCGGCGGCGCATTGGCTGGGCACCGACCACTTCGGCCGCGACATCCTCTCGATGATCATGGCCGGAGCGGTCAACTCCATCGTCGTCGCCCTGGTCGCGGTCGGCATCGGGCTCGGTTGCGGCGTGCCGCTCGGCGCCTTGGCCGCGGCGCGCGGCGGCTGGGTCAGCGAGGCGGTGATGCGCTTTTCCGACTTCGCCTTCGCCTTTCCGGCCCTGCTGACCGCGGTCATGATCACCGCCCTGCTGGGCCCCGGCGCCGTCAACTCGGTCATCGCCATCGGCATCTTCAACGTGCCGGTCTTCGCGCGCCTGACGCGCGGCGCCGCGCTCTCGGTCTGGCAGCGCGAGTTCATCCTGGCGGCCCGGGTCGCCGGCAAGGGCCAGGCGCGGGTCACCGTGGAGCACGTGCTGCCCAACATCGCCAGCGTCCTCATCGTCCAGGCGACCATCCAGTTCGCCCTGGCGATCCTCGCCGAGGCCGGCCTCAGCTACCTGGGCCTGGGCACCCAGCCGCCGGCCGCGAGCTGGGGCAAGATGCTCAACGACGCCCAGACCTTCATGTTCCAGGCGCCCTACCTGGCGATCTTCCCGGGCTGCGCCATCGCGCTGACGGTCCTGGGCCTCAACCTGCTGGGCGACGGGCTGCGCGACCTCCTCGATCCCAAGCTGCGGCGGGCGCGCTAGCGGCATGACCATGAAAGAGAGGTTTGAGTTTCAGTACCATTCAACGCCACCTTGGCTGTCATGGCCGGACTTGATCCGGCAATCCACGGTGCAGGCTGGTCCATGGATGCCCGGATCAGGTTCACGACCGTTTGGTTTTGATCGGAGCAGGTCGAGCCCTACACCTCCTCCCCCTCGATGGGGGAGGACCGAGGAGGGGGCGGCGGCCGCAAGGCCGCTCGGATTGTCGCGATATCGGCTTGTCGCTTCGCGACACCCCCCACCCGCGC
>JAKSBE010000354.1 GCA_022361275.1 Kiloniellales bacterium | reverse complement strand
TCTCCGGCGTTCGGCCGCCGGCCGCTGCTGGATGTCGGCTGAAACGGTCATTGCAGCGCTCCCTCGCTTCCGCCGGTGACCACGTTCAGAATGTGAGCGATATCGACATCCGGACCATTGGCGATTTCAGCGACCAGCGAGCCGGCGTAAAGCAGGAATATCCGGTCGCAGATCCCCAGAACCTCCTCCAGCTCGGAAGAGAAAACCGCCACCGATTTGCCGGAATCGGCCAGATCGCGAATGATGCTGTAGATCTCGATCTTGGCGCCGACATCGACGCCGCGGGTGGGTTCGTCGAGCAGAAGCAGATCCGCGTCGGCGAACAGGCACTTGGCAAACACCACCTTCTGCTGGTTCCCGCCCGACAGCTTTTCGGTGTGCTTGTCGATGGAATCGGTGGCGATCCTCAGGCGGTCGACATATTCGAGCGCCGCCGCCGCTTCATCGGCGGACCGATAGACGCCGGCGGTCGACAGCCGCGGCAGATTCATGACCGGAATGTTCTCGCGAATGGAAAGGGTGGTGAACAGGCCCTGCGTCCGGCGCTCTTCGGGGACCAGGGCGATCCCGGCCGCTATGGCCTTTTTCGGAGAATGGCCGACCGGGTTTCCCTTGAACGTGATCGAACCGGACGATTGGTCGGCGCCGAACACCGCCCGGGCGATCTCCGTCTTTCCGGCACCGACCAGACCGTAGAAACCGACGATCTCACCGCGCCGGACGGAAAACGACACGCCGTCGAGCAGATGGTTGGTCAGGCCTGTCGCCTCGAGGATGATTTCGCTGGAGATCGTGTCTCTCGGCTCGTAGGCCTGGTACACGGTCCTGCCGATCATCATCTCGATCAGTTCGGCGCGACCGGCGACCTCCGAGAGCGGTTTGGTGGCAATGTGTTTGCCGTCGCGAAGCACGGTGACGGCATCGCCGAGTTCAAAAATCTCATCGAGCTTGTGCGAGATGTAGATAACCGTCACATCGCTTTCGCGCAGACGCCGGATGACGTC
>JAKSBE010000579.1 GCA_022361275.1 Kiloniellales bacterium | reverse complement strand
GGGCGCGGAAGCCCTCGCCCGGCTTCATCCTGCCGCGGGCGTGCAGCAGGGCCATGCGGGCGGAGAGCGCGGTTCCGGTCGGCGAGCGGTCGATCTTGCCGGGATCGATGCAGCAGGCGTTGCGGCCGCTCCAGACGCCCTCCTCCCGCCCCAGCGGGCCGGCGAAGAGGCAGAAGGAGACGTGCGCCCAGTCCGGGTTCTCCGGATGCCGGAAGCCGAGCTGATCATTGGCGGCCGCGGTGATCCGGGCCCCGGTCTCGGCCAGCTCCCGCGCCTCCCCCGCGACAAGGTCGAAGCCCAATGCCGCCGCATCGACGACGACGAAGCTGTCGCCGCCGTAGGCGGTGTCCACGGTCAGGGTGCCCAGGCCCTCGACCTCCAGGGCCGCGTCGAGCCGGTCGGCGAAGCTGGCGAGGTTGCGGATCGTGATCCGCTCCGTCTTGCCACCGCGGCAGGCGGCCGCGACCTCGATCACGCCGCCCGGCGCCTCCAGGTGGAAGCGGGTCTCCGGCTCGGTCATGGCGAGGATCCCGGCGTCCAGCAGCACGGTCGCGACGCAGATCGCGTTGGAGCCGGACATCGGCGGGGTGTGCATCGGCTCCATGATGATGAAGCCCATGGCCGCCCGCGGGTCCACGGCCGGGACCAGCAGGTTGACGTGGCGGAAGACCCCGCCGCGCGGCTCGTTGAGCAGGAAGTCCCGCAGGGTGACGTCCTCGGCGATCCAGCGGGATTGCGCCCAGAGGGTCTCGCCGGGCGGCGGTGCCACGCCGCCGACCACGACGTCGCCGACCTCGCCCTCGGCGTGGCAGCCGATCACGTGGATCGCCTTGCTGGAACGCATCCGGCTCACCCCCGCTTGCTGGTCCGGCCTCCAAGCTCCATAAAGCATCGGCGAGGCGGACGCCAGTCTCCCCAGGCGCCCGCCGAGTTGCCACGACCTCGCCGAGACCCAGGCAAACCGCGGCCTTCCGGGGTGTCCCGGGCGTCACAAAAGGGTCATCAAAGAGCTCTAGATCCTCCCGGACCCGCACCCATTTCATCCTTGCAGGAGACAGGATGTCGATGATCGCCGAGCGCGATTTCACCTATGCGGCGGATGCCGACGGCAAACTGCGCCGCCTGATCATCCGGGCCGTCGAGAAGGCCACCGGGCAGCCGAAGCTGCACCGGATGTACCTGGACTACCTGGAGACCGCCCACGACCGGGATTTCTGGGAGGAGGCCGTGCGCCGCCTGGAGCTCGAGGTGCGCTACGACGAGGCGCGTCTGGCGGCCGTCCCGCGCCAGGGCCCGGTGGTCTTCGTCGCCAACCACCCCTTCGGCGTGCTCGACGGCATCGTCATCTGCCACCTGGTCCGCAAGGTGCGGCCGGACTTCAAGGTCCTGATCAACTCGGCCCTCTTCCGCGCCCCGGAGATCCGCCGCTACATGCTGCCGATCGACTTCGCCGAGACCCGCGAGGCCCTGGAGACCAACCTGCAGTCGCGGGCCCGGGCCCTGGAGCATCTGCGCCAGGGCGGCAGCCTGGTCGTCTTCCCCGGCGGCACGGTCTCGACCTCGGAGAAGCCCTTCGGCCGCGCCTTCGATCCGGAGTGGAAACCCTTCACCGCCAAGCTGATCCAGAACTCGGACGCGACGGTGGTGCCGGTCTACTTTCCCGGGCAGAACAGCCGCGCCTTCCAGATCGTCAGCCAGTTCAGCATGACCCTGCGGCTGTCGCTGCTGTTCAAGGAAGTGGTGAACAAGATCGGCAGCGAGATTCCGGTGACCATCGGCATCCCGGTGGCGGCGCAGGAGCTTGCCGGCTTCGGCGACCGCAAGGCCCTGATCGACCACCTGCGCGCCGCCACCTACGCCCTGGAAGCCAAGGAAGCCCGGGCCGCCTAGTGTCCCTTTGATTCTGCAATTCGCGAGAGCGAATTGCAGAATCAAAGGGACACTAACTTGTTGCATCTCGTGTGATTCAGCTTCCAAATCTCGGCACATGAAATGTGCCGAACTTTGAAACAATTACACTAGATCAAACTGCGTTTGATCCATTCCATACAGTTGGAGCAGCGTGTCCGTCCGGTTGAGGCGCCCTGCCGGGTTTTGCTGATAACGGTTAGTGTCCATCAAAGCTAAGTGGACACGATCGGGGTCAGTGATGGCAAAGGGACGGCAGCGACGGCGATGGAGCTTGGAGGAGAAGCAGCGGATTTGTGCGCAGGCGCGCTTGCCGGGTATTTCGGTGTCGCAGGTAGCGCGGCGTTATGGCGTGAACGCCAATCAGGTTTTCAACTGGCTGAAGGATCCGCGCTTCATTGGCGTCGGCGAGGATGGGGAGACGACTTTTCAGCCGGTCGAGGTGATTGAGGCGGCGCCAGCGGCCCGGTCGGTGTCGTCTGCGGCGCCCGCGTCGCGGATCGAGATTGAGCTGGCCGGCGGTCACCGGCTCCGGGTTCAGGGCGGCTTCGCTCCCGAGGCTTTGGCGGTGTTGATCCGGAAGTTGTCGGCGTGATCCCGGTTCCGGCGCGCACTAAGGTCTGGTTGGCGGCCGGGGCCACGGATATGCGCAAGGGCTTCAACGGTCTCTCGGCGTTGGCCGAGAAGGTGCTGGCGGAGGATCCGTTTTCGGGGCACCTCTTCGTCTTCCGGGGCCGGCGCGGCGATCTTCTGAAGATCGTGTGGTGGGACGGCCAGGGGGCCTGGCTTTTCTCGAAGCGCGTGGAGCGGGGGCGTTTCGTCTGGCCGGCAGCAAGAGACGGCAAGATCGGTGTTACACCCGCTCAGCTCTCGATGCTTCTGGAAGGGATCGACTGGCGGGTGCCGAAGCGCAAGCCGTTGCCGCCGGAGCTGCCGCGCGTAGAGAGGGTGCTGACCCCGGGCGAGGTCTGTGCCTGCGGCGGCCGGCTACGCCGCTTCGCCGAGGACGTAACCGAAGAGCTGGAGTACGTTCCCGGCCGTTTCGTGGTGAACCGCATTGTGCGCCCCCGCCTGGCCTGCAGCGCCTGCGAGCGGATCGTCCAGTCGGACCT
>JAKSBE010000187.1 GCA_022361275.1 Kiloniellales bacterium | reverse complement strand
TTATGACCCCTGTTCTGCCGGCAGGATCCAGCCGCTGCATCACTTGACCCTCGTTCGTCTTCGCCCTAGAACCGCGGGCATGTCCGTTCCGACGCAGCGATGTCCCCGGGCCTGACCGCCGGCGCCCAGGCGCGCCCGGCCGCCTTCGCGCGCAGACCGCTCAGCCCCTGACCGGGACGGACAGATGACCCTCCAGATCCACAACACCCTGACCGGCCGTAAGGAGGCCTTCGCGCCTCTCGACCCCGAGAACGTACGCCTCTACGTCTGCGGCCCCACGGTCTACGACTTCGCGCACATCGGCAACGCCCGGCCGGTGGTGGTCTTCGACGTGCTGTTCCGCCTGCTGCGGCAGCACTACGGCGCCGAGCGGGTGACCTATGCCCGCAATATCACCGACGTCGAGGACAAGATCATCAAGGCCGCGCAGGAGAACGGCGAGTCCATCGACGCCCTGACCGCGCGCACGACCGAGGCCTACCACCGGGACATGGCGGCCTTGGGCGCCCTGCCGCCCAGCGTCGAGCCGCGGGCCACCGCGCACGTCCCGCAGATGATCGCCATGATCGAGACGCTGATCGCCAAGGGCCACGCCTATGCGGCGGAGGGCCACGTGCTTTTCAACGTGCCCTCCATGGCGGACTACGGGCGGCTCTCCGGCCGCGACCGCGAGGAGATGGTCGCCGGCGCGCGGGTCGAGGTCGCGCCCTACAAGAAGGACCCGGCCGACTTCGTGCTGTGGAAGCCCAGCACCCCCGAGCAGCCGGGCTGGGACAGCCCCTGGGGCCGCGGCCGGCCGGGCTGGCACATCGAGTGCTCGGCCATGTCCGAGGCCCATCTCGGCCGGGTCTTCGACATCCACGGCGGCGGCCAGGACCTGATCTTTCCGCACCACGAGAACGAGATCGCCCAGAGCCGCTGCGCCCACGGCACCACGCTCATGGCGACCTACTGGATGCACAACGGCTACGTCGTGGTCGGCGGCAAGAAGATGTCCAAGTCCCTGGGCAACTTCTTCACCGTGCGCGCGCTGCTGGAGGAGGGCTTCGCGGGCGAGGCGATCCGCCTCACTCTGCTCTCGGGCCATTACCGCCAGCCGCTCGACGTGACGCGCGAGAAGATCGCCGAGGCCAAGACGCAGCTCGACCGCCTCTACGGGGCGCTGCGGCACGGCGGGGCGGCCGAGGCCGGACCCGCCGAGGTGCCCGAGACGCTGCTGGCGGCCCTGGCCGACGACCTCAATACCCCGCAGGCCCTGGCCGAACTGCACGAGATCGCCGGCGCGTTGAACAAGACCGCCGGATCCGGGGAGAAGGCCCGCCTCAAGGGCCGGCTCCTGGCCGCCGGCGCGCTTCTGGGCCTGCTCCAGGCCGAGCCGGAGGCCTGGTTCCAGGGCGAGGGCGGGGCGCTCTCCGCCGCGGAGATCGAGGCCCGGATCGAGGCCCGCCGGCAGGCCCGCAAGGCCAAGGACTTCGCCGAGGCCGACCGCATCCGTGACGACCTCGCGGCCCAGGGCGTGCTGCTGGAGGACGGCCCTGAGGGCACGACCTGGAAGCGCGCGTAACCCCACAATCGATCTCTTTCCCCCCTTGTGGGGAGGGCCGGGGTGAGGGGATCGCGAAGCGACAAGGCGGCACCCAGATAGCTCGCGCGGCCTCGCGGCCGCCACCGCCTCCTTTATCCTCCTCCATCGAGGGGGAGGAGGCGTTTGTTAACGCCCCTCAAGTTGACCGCAGGGTTCCGCTGAGGCTGAATAGCCGGCCCGGCGGGAGGCGGGGTCATGGCCGAAGACAAACGGGTCTATCTCTTCGATTCGACGTTGCGCGACGGCGCCCAGACCCAGGGCGTCGACTTCACCGTGCCCGACAAGGTCGCCATCGCCGAGGCCCTGGACGGGCTGGGGATCGACTACGTCGAGGGCGGCTGGCCCGGCGCCAACCCGACCGACGACGCCTTCTTCGGCAAGCCGCCGGCGCTGGAGGCGGCGCGGCTGGTCGCCTTCGGCATGACCCGGCGGCCCGGCCGCTCCACCGCCAACGACCCCGGGCTGGCGCAGATCCTGCGCGCCGGGGCGCCGGCGGTCTGCCTGGTCGGCAAGGCCTGGGACTTCCACGTCGAGGTCGCCCTGGAGATCCCCTTGAGCGAGAACGTCGAATTGATCGCCGACAGCCTGGCCTACGCCGGGACCAAGGCCGAGGAGGTCATGTTCGACGCCGAGCACTTCTTCGACGGCTACAAGGCCAACCCCGGCTACGCCCTGGACTGCCTCAAGGCTGCCCTGGAGGCCGGCGCCCGCTGGGTCGTGCTCTGCGACACCAACGGCGGCACCCTGCCGGCCGAGGTCGAGCGGATCGTCGGCGAGGTGGTCGAGATCATCCCGGGCGACCGGCTCGGCATCCACTGTCACAATGACACCGAGAACGCGGTCGCCAACTCCCTGGCCGCGATCAGGGCCGGCGCCCGTCAGGTCCAGGGCACCCTGAACGGTCTGGGCGAGCGTTGCGGCAACGCCAACCTGGTCTCGCTGATCCCCTCGCTGATGCTCAAGACCGACTACGAGGTCGGCATGAGCGAGGCGCAGCTCAGGCAGCTCACCTCGGTCTCGCGGCTGCTGGACGAGCGGCTCAACCGGGCGCCGGCGCGCAACGCCGCCTACGTCGGCGAGAGCGCCTTCGCTCACAAGGGCGGCCTGCACGTCTCGGCGGTCGGGAAGGACCCCCGGACCTACGAGCACGTCGAGCCGGGCCTGGTCGGCAACCAGCGCCACATCGTGGTCTCGGACCAGTCCGGGCGCTCCAACATCCTGGCCCGCTTCCGCGAGGCCGGCTTCGAGGTCGATCCCAAGGACTCCAAGGTCGCGGCCCTGGTCGAGACGGTGAAGGCGCGGGAGTTCCAGGGCTACGCCTACGACGGCGCCGAGGCCAGCTTCGAGCTGCTGGCCGGCCGGGCCCTGGACCGGGTCGCCGACTACTTCACCCTCAGCCGCTTCCGGATCATGGACAACCGGCGCTGGAACGCCCGCGGCGAGCTGGTGACCGAGTCCGAGGCCACGGTCAACCTCGTCGTCGAGGGCGAGGAGCGCCACGAGGTGGCCAACGGCAACGGCCCGGTCAACGCCCTGGACATCGCCCTGCGCAAGGCCCTGATCGCCAGCTATCCCGGGCTGGAGGACCTGCACCTGGTCGACTACAAGGTGCGCATCCTGACGCCTTCGGACGGCACCCGGGCGATCACCCGTGTCATGATCGAGAGCACCGACTCGACCGGCCGGCGCTGGACCACGGTCGGCGTCTCCTCCGACATCATCGACGCCTCCTTCAACGCGCTGCACGACGCCTACACCTGGAAGCTCTACCGCGACGGCGCCCCGTCCTTGAACGGCCGGGCGGCGAAGTAGGCGAGGGCATGAGGGCTCGGGGACTTGGCCGGCACCGACAAGACCAGGCAGGGGATCGAAGGCGGCCCGGCGGTGATCCTGGTCGACCCGCAACTGGGCGAGAACATCGGCATGTGCGCCCGGGCCATGCTGAACTGCGGCCTGACCGAGCTGCGCCTGGTGCGGCCGCGCGACGGCTGGCCCAACGAGGCCGCGGTCAAGGCGGCCTCGGGCGCCGACGGTATCCTGGCCGAGGCCCGGCTCTTCGAGACCACGGCGGCGGCGGTCGCCGACCTGCAGCGGGTCTACGCCACCACCGCGCGGCTGCGCGACATGGAGAAGCCGCTGCTGTCCCCGCGCGCCGCGGCGGAGGGGCTGCGGGCCGCGGAGGCCGGCGGCGAGCGCGCCGGCGTGCTCTTCGGGCCCGAGCGGGCGGGTCTGGTCAACGACGACGTCGCCCTGGCCGATGCCGCGATCACCGTGCCCTTGAATCCGGCCTTCTCCTCGCTCAACCTGGCGCAATCCGTCCTGCTGATCGGCTACGAGTGGTTCCAGGCCGGCGCCGAGGCGCCGGCCGTGCGCCTGACCCGGCCCGGGACCGGGATCGCCAGCAAGGCCGAGCTGGTCAACTTCTTCGGACGCCTCGAGCAGGCCCTGGACGAGACGGGCTTCCTGGTGCCGGTCGAGAAGCGGCCGGTCATGGTCCGCAACATCCGCAACCTCTTCACCCGGGCCGAGCTGAC
>JAKSBE010000510.1 GCA_022361275.1 Kiloniellales bacterium | reverse complement strand
AGGTGGCCCGGCGCCTGGGCACGGAGATCCCGCATCTGTGCTGGTCGGACGCGCGCGACTATCGCGCCGACGGCAATTGCCGCGCCTGCATGGTGGAGATCGAGGGCGAGCGCGTGCTGGCCGCCTCCTGCATCCGCACGCCGACCGACGGCATGGTGGTCAACTCGGTCTCCGAGCGAGCCCGCACCTCGCGCGAGCTGGTCTTCGAGCTGCTGCTGGCCGACCAGCCCGAGCGCGCGACCGCGCACGACCCCGAGTCCAAGTTCTGGGCCTGGGCCGACCGCATCGGCCTCGACGACAGCCGCTTCCCGCAGCGCGCGCCGGTCGCGCCCGATCCCAGCCACCAGGCCATGCGCGTCAACCTCGACGCCTGCATCCACTGCAACCTCTGTGTGCGCGCCTGCCGCGAGGTCCAGGTCAACGACGTGATCGGCATGGCCTACCGCGGCCACGGCGCCAAGGTGGTCTTCGACTTCGACCAGCCGATGGGCGAGAGCACCTGCGTGGCCTGCGGCGAATGCGTCCAGGCCTGTCCGACCGGCGCCCTGATGGAGGCCAACCTGCTGGACGCGCAGGGCGTGCGCACCGAGTTCGAGGACCGCGACGTCGACACCCTCTGCCCCTACTGCGGCGTCGGCTGCCAGACCAAGGTGCACGTCAAGGACGACAAGATCCTCTACGTCGACGGCCGGGAAGGCCCGGCCAACGAGAACCGGCTCTGCGTCAAGGGCCGCTTCGGCTTCGACTACATCAACCATCCGCACCGCCTGACCGTACCCCTGATCCGCCGCGCCGACGCGCCCAAGGACGCCGGGATCCAGATCGACCCGGCCAATCCCTGGACCCACTTCCGCGAGGCGACCTGGGAGGAGGCGCTGGAGGCCGCGGCGGCCGGCCTGCAGAAGATCCGCGACCGCGACGGCTCCTCGGCGCTGGCCGGCTTCGGTTCGGCCAAGGGCTCCAACGAGGAGGCCTACCTCTTCCAGAAGCTGGTCCGCACCGGCTTCGGGACCAACAACGTCGACCACTGCACCCGGCTCTGCCACGCCTCCTCGGTGGCGGCGCTGATGGAGGGCATCGGCTCCGGCGCGGTCACCTGCGCCTTCACCGACGCCGAGGACGCCGAGGTCATCATCGTGATCGGCGCCCGCCCGGAGCAGAACCATCCGGTCGCCGCGACCTATCTGAAGCAGGCGGCCAAGCGCGGCGCCAAGCTGATCGTCATGGACCCGCGCGGCCAGATCGCGGCGCGCTACGCCAGCCACATGCTGCAGTTCAAGCCGGGCACCGACGTCCCGCTGCTCAACGCCATGCTGCACACCATCGTCGAGGAGGAGCTCTACGACCTGCAGTACGTCCAGGCCCAGACCGAGGGCTTCGAGGATTTGAAGGAACGGATCGCGGCCTTCCCGCCCGAGAAGATGGCCGAGGTCTGCGGCATCCCGGCCGCGACCATCCGCGAGGTCGCGCGGCTCTACGCCAAGGCCCGGGCGTCGATCATCTTCTGGGGCATGGGCATTTCGCAGCACGTCCACGGCACGGACAACGCCCGCTGCCTGATCAGCCTGGCCCTGGTCACCGGCCACGTCGGCCGCCCGGGCAGCGGCCTCCACCCCCTGCGCGGCCAGAACAACGTCCAGGGCGCGTCGGACGTCGGCCTGATCCCCATGGTCTTCCCGGACTACCTCTCGGTCGAGGACGACGCCATCCGCGGTTCCATGGAGGACTTCTGGGGCACCGAGCTGGACCCGAAGCGCGGCCTGACCGTGGTCGAGATCGTCGACGCGATCCACGCCGACCAGATCAAGGGCATGTACATCATGGGCGAGAACCCGGCGATGTCGGACCCGGACCAGGCCCATGCCCGCGGCGCCCTGGCCAAGCTGGAGCACCTCGTGGTGCAGGAGATCTTCCTGACCGAGACCGGCTGGCACGCCGACGTGGTGCTGCCGGCCAGCGCCCACGCCGAGAAGACCGGGACCTTCACCAACACCAACCGCCAGGTCCAGCTCGCCCGCCAGGTCATCGACCCGCCCGGGGACGCGCGCCAGGACTGGTGGATCGTCCAGGAGATCGCCCGACACATCGGGCTGGACTGGTCCTACGACGGGCCGGCCGAGGTCTTCGCCGAGATGGCCCAGGTCATGCCTTCCCTGAACAACATCACCTGGGCGCGCCTGGAGCGCGAGGACGCGGTCACCTATCCCTGTGACGCGCCGGACCAGCCGGGCAACAACATCATCTTCGGCGACCGCTTCCCGACGGCCAGCGGCCGCGGCAAGATCGTGCCGACCACCGTCGTGCCGCCGGACGAATTGCCCGACGAGGCCTATCCCATGGTGCTGTCGACCGGCCGCATGCTGGAGCACTGGCACACCGGGGCCATGACCCGCCGCGCCAGCGTGCTCGACGACCTCGAGCCCGAGGCCGTGGCCATGCTGAACCCGCGCGAGCTGCGGCGGCTCGGCTCGGAGCCGGGCGACTTCATCAAGGTCGAGACCCGGCGCGGCAGCATCGTGCTCAAGGTGCGGCAGGATCGCGACGTGCCGGCGGGCATGGTCTTCATCCCCTTCTGCTTCGCGGAGGCGGCGGCCAACCTGCTGACCAACCCGCAGCTCGACCCCTACGGCAAGATCCCGGAGTTCAAGTTCTGCGCCGCCCGGGTCGAGACGGTGCCCGCCGTGGCCGCCGAGTGATCCCGGGCCGCGGCGTCGCGGCTCCGCGCCGGGGCCGGTTGCCGGCCGGCCCCGGCGCTCTGCTGCTCTGGGTGCTGCTGCTCTGGGCCGCGCCCTTTGACCTTCGGGCCCAGGCGCTCGGTGCTCCGGATCGGGCGCTCCTGCAGGCGGCGGCCAGCGACGACGCGGAGCTCGCCGCCGTCGCCCTGGAGCGCGGCGCCGACATCCAGGCGCGCGGCCCGGAGGGCAACACCCCGCTGCACGTCGCGGCCTGGAACGGCAGCCGGACGGTCCTGGCCCTGCTGCTGGAGGCGTCGGCCGACCCCTCGGCCAAGACCGAGAGCGGCCTGACCCCCCTGCACCACGCCGCGGGGCAAGGCCACGTCGAGGCGGTCGAAGCCCTGGCCGCAGCCGGGGCCGAGCTGGAGGCACGCGAGGCCCGCTTCGGCAACACACCGCTCCTGATGGCGGTGCGCGGCGCCAAGCGGGGCGCGGCCGTCGCCCTGCTCGAGGCCGGGGCCGACCTCGAGGCCCGCGACCGCCGGCAGGACAACACAGCGCTGATCACCGCCGCCTTCGATCCCCTGCGGCTTTCGGTCCTGGCCGAGCTCCTGGGCCGGGGCGCGGAGGTCGACGCCCGGGCCGGGGACGGCATGACGGCGCTGCTGGCCGCCGCCAGCCGCGGCAACGCCGCGGCGCTGCAGCTCCTGCTCGAGGCCGGCGCCGCGGTCGAGGCCGCCGAGGCCGAGGGCCACACCGCCCTGATCCTCGCCGCCCGGGGCGGGCACACGGACCTAGTCGAGAACCTGATCGCCGCCAGCGCCGACCTCGAAGCCAGGGCTCTACGTGGTGACACGGCGCTGGGCGAGGCCGCCGTCGGCCGCCAGGTCGACACCGTGATCGCCCTGCTCGCGGCCGGCGCGGATCCCAACCGGCCCTCGCGCGACGGCCTGCCGCCGTTGCAGCGCGCGGTCCAAGGCGGCGCCGGCGGCGCGGTCGCGGCCCTTCTGGCCAAGGGCGCCGATCCGGATGCCGTGGACGAAGCCAAGGGCAACACCGCTCTGATGCTGGCCGCGAACCGGGGCTATCCGGACCTGGTCCGGCTGCTGCTCGCCCGAGGCGCCCGGGTCGACATCGTCGCCAAGGACGGCTGGACCGCGCTGGAGGCCGCCCGGATGATCGGCGACGAGGAGGCCATGGCCCTGCTCCGCGCCGCCGGCGCGGCGGAATAGGCTGTCACAAACACCGCCAGCACCCGGAGGCCGGCCCATCCAAGGAAGGTAACGTCGGCCACCAGCACGCAAGCACTATGAGGGAGATCTCTCACCTCGTCCCGAGCCTCCTCACCCCGAGCCTGTCGAGGGGCGAAGGGCCAAGAAGCAGATCTTGAGCGGCCTTCGAGACGCGGCGTGAGCGATTGTCGCTTGTCCGGGCTTGTCCGGCCGCCGCCGCCGGGCGATAGGGAGGAGATGCCCGCGCCCGAGCCAGCAACCCAAGCCGCCACCCGGCGCCGCGCCGCGCCGCCGGGCCGACCCGGGTCCTTTCTGACCAAGCTGCCTTTCTTCTACGGCTGGGTCGTGGTCGCCGTGGCCTTCGTCACCCTGGGCGTCAGCGTCAGCGTGCGCACCTCCTTCTCGCTGCTGTTTCCGCCGATCCTCGACGAGTTCGGCTGGAGTCGGGGGACCACGGCAGCCGCCTTCTCGGTCGGCTTCTTCTCTTCGGCCCTGCTCTCGCCCTTCATCGGAACCGCGATGGACCGCTTCGGTCCGCGCGTCGTCATGCCGCTGGGCGCCCTTCTGGTCGCGGCCGGTCTGATCCTCGCGACCCTGGCGACGGCGCCCTGGCACTTCTATCTGACCCTGGGCCTGCTGGTCGTCGGCTTCGGCATCGCGATCAGCTTCATCGGCCACGGCGCGATCCTGCCCAACTGGTTCGCCCGACGCCGCGGCCTGGCGGTGGGGATCGCCTTCTCCGGCGTCGGGGTCGGCGCGGTGCTGATCTTTCCCTGGCTGCAGGCGATCATCGACGGCGAGGGCTGGCGCCGGGCCTGCTGGGCCCTGGCGTTCCTGCTGCTCTTCCTGGTCGTGCCCTTGAACCTCCTGCTGCAGCGGCGGCGCCCCGCCGACCTCGGCCTGCGGCCCGACGGCGCGGCTTCGGCCGGCGCCGATGGCCGGAGCGGCGGCGCGGCCCAGGGCGACGTCGTCGACGCGGCCTGGGCCGAAACCGACTGGACCCTGACCCGGGCTGTCGCCCAGCCGCGCTTCTGGTGGCTGCTGCTCGGCCTGGGCAGCGGTCTCTACGCCTGGTACGCGGTTCAGGTCCATCAGACCCGCTACCTGATCGACGTCGGCTTCCCGGCGGAGCACGCGGCGCTGGCGCTGGGCCTGGTGGGTCTCCTGGGGATCGCTGGCCAGATCGGCCTCGGCCACCTCTCCGACCGGATCGGACGGGAATGGACCTGGACCCTGGCCTGCCTCGGCTTCGGGCTCTGCTACCTGCTGCTGCTGATCCTGCGGGCCTATCCTCAGGACGCCCTGCTCTACCTCATGGTCGCCTGCCAGGGCCTGATCGGCTACGGCATGGCGCCACTCTACGCGACCATCTCGGCGGAACTCTTCCAGGGCCGCAACTTCGGCGCGATCTTCGGCGTGCTCAGCACCGGCGGCACCCTGGGCGCCGCCGCCGGGCCCTGGGTCAGCGGCCTGCTCTTCGACGCCCGGGGCGACTACGTGCTGGCCTTCTGGCTGGCCATCGGGCTCTGCGTCGTCTCGAGCCTCGCGGTGTGGCTGGCGGCGCCGCGCAAGGTCCGCGCGGCCTCGGGCCAGGCCGCACGGTGCCGTACTACCGAGCGTTAGGCGCAGATCCTGGGCGCGATGCCCTTCTCCAGGGCGTAGGCCGCGGCCGAGCGCTCGATCATCGGGCGCACCACGTCGCGCATCGGCTCGATCCAGTTCGAGACGAAGGTCCAGTTCTTGCCGTCCCACTGCTGGATCCGCACCGGGTGCTGGCCCTCGTGGTCGGCGCAGGACACCTTGATCGGCGGGATCAGCCCGGTCAGCCCGAGCTCGCGCAGGCGCTCCCTGGAGATGTCCAGGTTCTCCAGCCCCCAGCGCACCTCCTCGCCGGTCAAGGGGCGCTGACCGAACTCGCGCTGCGCCGTGCGCATGGCCTCCACGATCAGCGCGGCGTTGATCAGGCCGCGATTGTAGAGCACCTCGCCGAGGCGGCTGCGCTCGCCGGCGCCGAGCCCTCGGTCGTACACGAACCTGTTGATGTCGTGATAGACGGGAAACCAATCGCCGGAGGCGTGGAAGGCACCGCCCTTGTAGCCGATCGCGTCGGTCCCGACCGGCTGGACGTCGCTCTCCGAGCTCGACCACCAGACGCCGATGAAGCGGTCCATCGGGAAGTTGATGTCGGCGGCCTCCTGGATGGCGGTCGGGTTCATCACGCCCCAGCCCCACATCAGGATCCAGTCGGGCTTGACCTCCTGGTCGATCTGGCTCCAGGTCTCGCCCTGCTCGCGGCCGGGATGCTGGACCGGAAACTTGAAGAACTCGTAGCCGTAGGAGTCCGACAGGGCCTCCAGAACCGGGATCGGCTCCTTCCCGTAGGCACTGTCGTGATAGACAAGGGCGATCTTCTTGCCACGCAGCCGCTCGAAGCCGCCCTCGCGCTCGGCGATGTAGGACACCAGGGCGCTGGCCTGGCTCCAGTAGGTGTTCGGCAGGGTGAAGACGTAGGGAAAGACCCGGCCGTCGCTCGCGTCCGTGCGGCCGTAGCCCATCGAGAGGATCGGGATCTTGTCTTCGGTCGCGCGCTCGATCAGCGCGTAGGTGATGCCGGTGCTGTAGGGGCTGACGACGCTGGCCCCGGTCGGGCCCTTGTCCTTGAGCTGCTCGTAGCACTCGACGCCACGCTCGGTGTTATAGCCGGTCTCGCATTCCTCCCAGGTCAGGGTGACACCACCGATGCCGCCGTCGCGCTCGTTGATCATGGTGAAGTAGTCGTTGAAGGCGTTGAAGATCGGGATGCCGCTCTGGGCGTAGGGGCCGGTGCGATAGACCAGCAAGGGAACGAACTGCTCCTTCGCTGCGTCCTCCGTCTCGGCCTTCACGGCCTCGGTCGCGGGAGCCTGGGCCGCGAAACCCGTCAGCCCGAGAAGCCCCGCCGCCAAAAGGCTCGGGAAGTGCCGTCCGATGAGCGGTCGTCGCTCTTTTCGTCCAATCAACACCGCCTCTATCCCTTCTTCATCTCCAGAGTCGCCGGCCGCCGTGGCAAAGCCGGAACAGTCTGTGCCGCCACGCGCGCATCCCTCCAAGTCCTTTACTGAGCGGGGAAAGGAGCGAGAGTCGCCTGGCGACGCACCAAGATCTAAAGTTATTGCGGACACCGCCAAAGTGATTTGGACTCGTAAATAAATGGTAAATAATAAATAATTGTGCTCAATACGAGAATGATTACATATCATTTACAATCGAATATTGAATACAACCAAGGATGTATCGTCGGGAACAGTCTGGGCGGCATGGCCCCTTCGGCCTAGAGGCGCCCGCGTTCGTTCGAACGCGGATAAGCTGGTCTAACCATATGGAATAGATTAAATTATCTGCGCCTAATTGATGCCGGTCATGTGCCCAGCGTCGGAAGCTGAATCATACCAGATTCAAAAAGTTAGCGT
>JAKSBE010000279.1 GCA_022361275.1 Kiloniellales bacterium | reverse complement strand
GTTCACCCCGCCGGCACGGCGGCGCCAGCCGATCTCATACGTCGTTGCCGTCTGCGCGTCCGGCAGCGGGAGATCGGGCAGAACCCGGGCTTCTCCGAAAGGCGCAGGCTCGAAGCTGCGGCTGACGTTCGCGTAAACCTGATCGGCCTCGCTGAGGTCGTAGAGGACGCCGAGCTTCGGACTGAACCCGTCGAACGACTCGTCATAGCTTCGAGCCGGCGATGCCAGATTGTCCAGTTCCCGTTCGGCGCGCGTGAACTGCGCCCCCGCCTGGAGCGTCAGGGCATCGCTGAGACCGTGGGAATACTCGGCATAGGCGACGTAGGTCCGCCCGTCGAGTTCCGTCCGTCCGCGATAGGTTCCGGGCTGACCGCCCGCATTTGTAAAGCGGTCTTCTTCGCCGAGATATTGCGCGGCGGAGACCCCGACCACGAGCCGCCTCGCCGCATCGGTCTCGGCAAAATCGAGAACGCCCCGGACATCGAGCCCCATGTTCCGTGCATCCTGATCGAGAATGCCGAAAATCGTCGGATGATAGCGGTCCCTCTCGGAATAGAAGACGGAGGTGGCAAGCTCGGCGCCCGCGGCCGGAGCCCACGAAAGCCGGGCGGCGGCCCGCTTCGTCGTGTAGTCGTTCGAAGCATCGAGTTCGCTGTAGTTGCGCCCGGCCTGTTCCGGATCGTCCTCGATCTGAGCGAGAGAGAGAGGGCCCGGCAATTCCAGTTCGGAATCGACGTAGTTGAGGAAGAGGCGCGTTTCCAAAGTATCGCTGATACGGTAGCCGGCGTTTGCCGAAGCTCTTGTCGCACGGGTCGCGGACTGGTCCCGCCAGCCTTCCTGTTCGCCCAGGGTGAGGCTGAGCGCGCCGTCGAGGTCCTCCCACGCGCCGCCAAGCTGAGCATGGCCACGCCGCTGCCCGAAGGAGCCGGCATCGAGCCGGACAGCCAGCGGCGCCGAGGTCCGCCCCGTCGGCGTGACGAAATTGATCGCGCCGCCAAGCGTGCTGGCGCCATATTCGAGCGCACTGCCGCCCCGCCAGATTTCGACGAACTCGAGGGACAGCGGATCGATCGACTGAAAATCCCCGCCCCCGTCGGCGAGGTTCAGCGGAATGCCGTCCTGGTAGAGCTGGATGCCGCGAAGTTGAAAGCCACGCTGAATGCCCGAGCCGCGGATGGACAAACGTGTCTCCTCGCCGTGGCGGGTCTGGGTCAACACGCCCGGGGCGAAGGAAAGAACGTCGCTGAGCGTTGTCGCGCGGCCGTCTTCGAAGTCCTCCGCGCCGACAACCGACGTGCCACCGGCCCGTAGATCAAGCTCTTCCTGCGCGTCGTCCGAAGGAAGGCGGGGGGCCGTCACGCGGATCGGATCGAGCCTCACAGGCTCTCCGGGACTTTCAGCTTCGGAGGATTCGGCATGGATTTGCGGCGAAGGCGATTCGGCGTTTTGCGCCAATGCCGGTGCGGCGATCGCAGCAAGCGCCGCTCCGCTGAGCAAACGGCGACAGGATTTCGATTGCATAAGGGTGTCTCGCGAACTGAAAGCGGAGCGCATACGCGGGGAGGGCGCAGGCGCCCGGAAACGGCACCTCAAAGGCGCCGGTCGATTGTCTTCCGTTCAGAGGTGAAGGGGAGGTCCGCGAGACCCGAGAGGCAGCCCCTGCGCCTTGGGCACAAAGCCGCCGGGTTGGTAACAGACATAATCCGTGCCTGAAGTAAGCTCCGCAGGCGCCGCCACAGCGGCGGGCTCAGGCAGGGGCATGACATGAACAAGGGTGCAAAGCGGGCAATGCCCGTCAAACGGCTGACGATCGGGCGCCTCGTCGCCAAGGAGCTTTGCAATCCGCTTGATCGCCGCCTTCGCTTCCGCCGGTAACTGTCCGGGCGACGCACAGATGGAACGCGAAACGTCGACGCCATTCGATGCGGCAAAGGCAAGAGCGCCCGGCAGGAGAGCCTGCAGGCCGATGGCCAGCATTGCGAGGACTCTGGCGGCACTATACCTGATACCGCGTTTCATTACCGTCTGGCTGGCTCAGAACACCCCGGAACGCTTCTCGCTATTTGTCGCAGTTCTGAAAAACGCCATCAAGCTTCGGCGCGCGGGCCCCCAGCGATCGACACAATCGCCTCCCACAGCATATCCGGCATCGTTCGCATGTCTAACCCAGTCTGCGTACGTTGCGTGAATTGGCCAGCACCCGACGACCGGCCTGGAGAAGGACCGCCGCGCCGCCAGCCGATAGGCGGCGGAGCGTCCGCGGGCCTCTGCTTCGATGGCGTAGAGCTCGCCGATCCGGCGCAGGGCCTCGGTCGCGACCGGCGATCCGGTCGCTTCGACGACCTCGTAGAACTTGCGCTGCGTGTGCGCCCAGCAGGCCGCGAGCACGACGTCGCCGTCGCCGGTCAGCGTCTCGAACCCGGCATAGCCGTCGACGTGCAGGATGCCCTTGGAGCTCGACATGACCCTGGCCGATGAGCAGGCCGCGCGGATGGTGGCGGGCAGGCTGCCGGACAAGCCGACACCGGCTGAGCGGCGGACAGTCGGCACCGGGGTCCGGCCGGAGTATCACGACCGGTATTCCGAGATCGCGGAAGACCTGGCACGGGTGAACTGAGCCCCAGTTTTCCCCCAATCAGAAGTAGAGCCCATGCTGGTTTTCGCCAAACTCGGCGAAAGCCCTCCGTTATGGTCCAAAGCGCAACCGAAAAAGGAATATATTCAAAGAGCTGACCGCAACTTCTACCGCGGGCACGTGGAGAGCGCGAGGAATGCGCAATCGCGCGAACACTATTGTTCCAGGATGAAAAGTCATGATCGATCCTGGTCAAGAGAGATGCGAATAACACGCCGGAAGGCGGGTCCACCCTTCGTGAGCAGTGTCAGGCTGTATGGGATGGCAGAGCAGGGTGGTTGAGATCCAGCACTTTCCTGGCTGGCCAGCGGTCATGACTCCGAAGACCGCCGCTGCCTATCTGGATTCGCTGCGCTCAGATGGAAGGCTGGGATCTCGTTGGGAATGGTGGCGCAGCCGAGACGGCTTTCCCGAGGCCTCTCATGGCAACTACGCATTGTTTTTCGGTTATGCCGATCCTGTCCATCAATCGAAGAGGGAACACGACGAAAGGTTCGGATGTCGATAGGCACGCAACGCTACTACGTCAAAAGGATGCGGGCCGATGATGCACGAGCCGCGCGCAAGCGGTTCCGTGAACAAGGCAAGAACAAGACCTAGAAGATTCTGAAATCGGATTCTGAAAGGTCAGACCAGCTGACCTTCTAAGTCCTTGAAAGGATTGGTGGGCGCACAAGGACTCGAACCTTGGACCCGCTGATTAAGAGTCTTTGACAATCAACAGGTTATCAGAGCGGTTTTACTGAGTTCCGGTCTTGTTCACGTATAAGTGAATCAAGAGGTTAGAGGATGTCTGTAAAACCGCTCAGTGGTCTCCCCGCGCCCGCCAGCCCGGTTTCGCTGCCAGCCATCGAGGCTAGCCCGGCGTGCGCAATCAAGACCGCGATCTGCCTTTGCACCTACCGCCGACCGGAGATGCTGCGCAGGCTGCTGCGCCACCTGCGGGAGGCCTGCCGCCTGCCGCAGGGCACCGAACTCGTCGTCGCCGACAACGAGTGCAGCCCCG
The DNA here is from genome assembly GCA_022361275.1 of Kiloniellales bacterium. Classification (GTDB taxonomy): domain Bacteria; phylum Pseudomonadota; class Alphaproteobacteria; order Kiloniellales; family JAKSBE01; genus JAKSBE01. Next base: position 21 of record JAKSBE010000279.1, on the reverse strand, counting down.
ACACCGCTGGCATCGTCCGGG
>JAKSBE010000096.1 GCA_022361275.1 Kiloniellales bacterium | reverse complement strand
TCGATGGGCACGACGCCCTCGGGCAGCAGCAGGCGGGCCAGCCAGACCGGGTTGATCGGCACCAGCCCGCCGGCGATCTGGGGCGCGATGCCGGCCGCCGAGAAGAGGCAGCCGCCGAGGAAGGCGCCGGCCAGCACGCCGCCCAGGCGGCGTACGGCGTCCAGCTTGGTGGCGATGATCCGAAGCTGGCCGAGCCCGGCGAAGGCCTGGGCGGCCTCGGCCGATTCCAGGGCGTCGCCGCCGGCCGGCAGGACCAGCACCGGCTGGGCGCCGGAGGCCTCCAGGGCCGCTTTCAGCCCCTCGAGGTCCTGCGGCACGAAGGCGTTGGCGCCCGGGGTGTCGATGATCACCAGGCGGTCCTTGCCGACCGAGGCCACGCAGCGGGCCAAGGCCGCGGCGTCCTGGGCTTCGAGAAGACGGGCCTCCAGCGCGCTGGCGAAGATCGAGATCTGGTCCCGGCCGCCGGCCTTGGCGCCGTCCATGGTGATCAGGGTCGCCTCGCGGCCGGTCAGCTTCGCCAGGGTGCAGAGCTTGGCGGCGCTGGAGGTCTTGCCGCCGCCCGGCGGGCCGAGCAGCAGAAGCGGCCGCGTCTCGGTCTCGGCGGCGAAGGGCTTGAAGCCGAACTCGGCGTCCAGGGCGCCGGCCAGGCTGAGGACGGAGTCCTCGGCGCCGATGGTCGCCGCGGCGGCCAGAATCCGGTCGGTCAGGCCTTGGGGCACGCGGTGGAAGGACAGCGCCGCCGCCAGGGTGTCGACCGCCGCCAGCGCCTCGGGCGTGGCCTCCGCGCCGCCCTTGGGCGCGTCGTTCTCCAGGGCGGCCGTGACCCGGATCCCGCCGCCGGGCTCGTCCTCGACCGTCGACAGGATGACGGCGTCCGGCCCGAAGTGGTCCCGGACCGCCTTCATGGCCTCCGGCAGGCTGGCCCCTGTAAAGCTCTTCAGCCGCATCGTTCAAACATCTCGTTCCGGGCGTTTCGTTCCGTTCAGGCGTCCCGCCTGCCGCTCAAATCTGTCCCAGGGTCTTGATCTTCATCCGGGGATGGATCTCGTTCTGCGACATGACCACGGTGCTGGGCCGGAAGCGCTCGACGATGGAGCGCACGAAGGGCCGGGTCGCCGGTCCGGTCAGCAGCACCGGGGTCTCGCCCTGCTTCGCGTAGTCCTCGAAACTGTCGCGCACCTTGGCGATGAAGCTCTGCAGGCGCGACGGCGCCATCGCCAGCTGCCGGTCCTCGCCTTCGCCGACCAGCGATTCCGCGAAGGCCTGCTCCCAGTCGGGCGACAGGGTGACCAGGGGTATGAAGCCGTTCTCGTTGACGTTGTCGTTGCAGAGCTGGCGGGCCAGGCGGCCGCGGACGTGCTCGGTGATCTGGGTGATGCTGCGGGTGAAGCCGCAGGCCTCGGAAACGCCTTCCAGGATCGTCGGCAGGTCGCGGATCGACACCCGCTCGTTCAGCAGGCTCTGCAGGACCCGCTGCACGCCGCCGACCGAGATCTGCGCCGGGATCAGGTCGGCGATCAGCTTCTGGTGCGCGGCGCCCTGCTCGTCGAGCAGCTTCTGGGTCTCGGTGTAGGACAGCAGCTCGGCCATGTTCTCCTTGACCAGCTCGGTCAGGTGGGTGGTGATCACGGTCGCGGGGTCGACCACGGTGTAGCCGCGGAACAGGGCCTCCTCGCGGCCGCCGCCGTCGATCCACTTGGCCGGCAGGCCGAAGGTCGGCTCGCGGGTGTTCTCGCCCGGCAGGGTGATCTCGCCGCCGCGCGGGTCCATCACCAGCAGCATGTTGGGCCTGAGGTCGCCGCGCCCGGCCTCGATCTCCTTGACCCGCAGGACGTAGGCGTTGGCCGGCAGCTGCAGGTTGTCCTGGATCCGGACCGAGGGCAGGACGAATCCCATCTCGTGGGCCAGCTGGCGGCGCAGGGCCTTGATCTGCTCGGTCAGGCGCTTGTTGGACTCGCCGTTGATCAGTTGCAGCAGGCCGTAGCCGAGCTCGAGGCGGATGTGGTCGATCTGCAGGGCGGTGGAGATCGGCTCCTCGGCGACCGGGACCGCCTCGGCCGCCAGCCGTTCCTGCTCGGCCTCGGCCGCCTTGGCCGCCGCCTTGCGACGGCTGACGTTCCAGGCCAGGCCGCCCGAGACCAGGGCCAGGGCGAGGAAGGGCAGGAAGGGGATGCCGGGCAACAGCGCCAGGGCCAGCATCAGGACCGCCGACAGGCCGAGCGCCTGGGGATAGCCGCCGAGCTGGCCGAAAAGCACCTCGTTGGCCGGGCCGGTCATCGCCGACTTGGAGACCAGCAGGCCGGCCGCGGTCGAGACGATCAGGGCCGGGATCTGGGTGACCAGGCCGTCGCCCACGGTCAGCACGGTGTAGCTGTGCCCGGCCTCCAGAAAGCCGAGGTCCTGCTGGCCGACGCCGATGATGATGCCGCCGACGATGTTGATCAGGGTGATCAGCAGGCCGGCGAT
>JAKSBE010000295.1 GCA_022361275.1 Kiloniellales bacterium | reverse complement strand
TGCCGTGGCGCCGTCGGAAGCTGGCGCCCCGTCAGGTCCCCGAAGGGCGAGTCCTCGAAGTCGGTGAACTCCGCGAAGTTGAGGCCATAGTTCACGCCGAGGGTCAGGCCGTCCAGGGGTTCCGCCACAAGGGTCGCTTCCATCCCCGTGCTTCGGGCCTCGGCCGCGTTGACGATAAAGGAGTTACCGAACACGCCCGGAGTCGCGACCTGGATGTCGTCATACTCCGTATAGAACCCCGCCAGGTTCACCAGCAGCCTCTGGTCGAGCCAGGTCGACTTCACGCCGGCTTCGTAGGAGATGGCATTCTCTTCCTCGATAGGCTGCCCGGGGGCGCCGCTGTCGGGGCCGTTGAAGCCGCCGCCGCGGTAGCCGGTGGAGACGGTGGCGTAGGTCAGGAAGCCCTCGGTCCAGCGGTAGGAGACGGAGACCTTGGGATCGAGCGAGGAAAAATTGCCGGAAACGGTCGTGGAGGGCACACTCGGCTGGGCGTCGCCACCCTGCTCGAAGGTCTGCTCGACCTCGTCGCGGCTGTAGCGCAGGCCGGCGTTGATTTCGAGCTTCTCGAGGGGGCGGATGCGGACGTCCGAGAAGACCCCGAGGCTGAAGACCTCTTTCTCGCTGGAAGCCTCCAAGAAGGCGGGGCCGATTGGCGAATCCGCGCCGAAGTCGAAGGCGAAGAAACCCTCGCTTCTCCCAAGGGAGGTGTTGGCACCGAAAACCGCTTCCGTTTTCCCGAGCAGGGGGAGGTCGAAGCTCTGGCTCTCGAAGCGGATTTCCTGGGCGGCCTCCGTGAGGTCGTCAGTCCGATCGCGCAGGGTCGTGATATCGAGGGGAGAGAAGTCGGCGTCGAAGTCCTCCGTTCGTTCGGCATCGAAATAGGACGTGTTGGATATCAGCGTGAAGGCGTCGAAGTCGTATTCGACGCGTGCTACGGCGCGGTAGCGGTCGAGGCTGGTCTGACCGATGAAGTCGCTGTCGTTCGTGAAATCGCCGGCCTGGAAATCGTCGAAAGTAATGGCGTTGAGCCCGTCGGTCTCGTAGCTGGAAAAGGAGCCCGTGAGATCCACCAGCAGACGATCGTTCGGCTGGGAGCGGAGCGCCAGGCGGGCGCCGTAGCTGCGCTCGCCGATCGAATCGGGATCGCTTCCACGCGCCTGCGACAGATCGACGAAGCCGTCCGATGCCTCGCCATAGGCCGACAGCCGGGCGGAGAGCAGGCCATCCGGCAGCAGGCCGCCGTTGACGGCGAACTTGCCGTCTCCGCCGGGTACGGAATTGACCTCTCCCTCGGCTTCCGCCTCGAACTCCGGACTCGGCTTCTTGGTGACGATGTTGACGACGCCTCCGAGCGCGTTGCGGCCGAAGGTCGTGCCTTGCGGGCCGTAGACGACCTCGATCCGTTCGACGTCCAGAAGGTTGGTATCGACTCCCAAATTGTTGCCCAAGGGGTTGATCGAGGTCTCGTCCACGTAGAATCCGACGACGGCGGAGGTCCCGGCAAAGGAGAGATCGGAGAGCCCGCGGATCGCCGGATTGTTGCGCGCCCGGGTGCCATTCTCGGTGAAGGCCACGTTGGGCGCGCGCTCGAAGTAGTCCTCCAGGGTCTCGATGTTGGAGCGCTCGATCTCCTCGGTGTCGATGGCGACGACGCTCTGCGGCACGTCCTGCAGCAGTTCCTCGGT
>JAKSBE010000272.1 GCA_022361275.1 Kiloniellales bacterium | reverse complement strand
GGCGGCTATGGCCAAGCACATCACCGTCGCTCTGAAACGCAAACCGTGCCCTTTCCGGGGACGGGTTCGCCTGCCTTGAAGACTTCGGTCCGCAACGCCTGACGAAAGACCAACCCCGGCCGTGCCCGGGGTTTTTCGCGCGTCCATGCTCCCGGGTGCCGCCTTGCACAGGAGCTGTACCATGCCCTTCAACCAAAACCTGACCGGCGGTCTGTGGCTGCCGATCGTCACGCCGTTCCTCGACGGCGCTCTCGATACGCGATCCCTCGAACACCTCGTCCGGCATTACGCGGCCCAGCCACTCGACGGGCTGATCGTGGCCGCGACGACCGGTGAGGGGTTGACCCTCACGGCGGCGGAGATACGCGAGGCCGTGACGATCGTGGCCGGGGCGGCGGCCGGCGCCCTACCGGTTTACCTCGGCCTGGCGGGTAGCGACACGGCGGAGCTCGCTGCCCGGCTCGAACGAACCGCGACTTGGCCATTAGACGGCTATCTTGTTTCCTGCCCGTCTTACAGTCGGCCGTCCCAGGAGGGCCTGCTCCGGCATTTCACCACCATTGCCTCCGCCGTCGACCGGCCGCTGGCGCTTTACAACATCCCCTATCGCACAGGCGTCAATATGAGCAACGAAACCGTGCTGGCGCTGGCCGAGATCGACACCGTCGTCGGAATCAAGGATTGCTGCCAGGACATGTGGCAGACTTTCGACCTCATCCGCCGCAGGCCGGCCGGGTTTTCGGTCCTGACCGGCGAGGACGCGCTCTACTACAGCGCGCTCGCGCACGGCGCCGACGGTGCGATCCTCGCCTCCGCCCACGTCGAAACGGCCGGCTTTGCCGGCGTCCGCGATGCCCTGGCCGCCGGCGACTGGGGTGACGCCCTGGCGCGTTGGGCGGCGATTGCCGATCTAACCCGCCTGCTCTTCGCCGAGCCCAGCCCCGCCGGCATCAAGCACTGGCTGTGGCGCGCCGGCCTCATCGCCAGCCCCGAACTGCGCTTGCCGATGACCGGCGCCAGCCCGGCCCTCGCGACCCGCATCGATGCGGTGATGGCTGCCCGGACCGGGTGAGGAACGATACCCGACCCCAGGCTCGAATTGCCCTAGCTGCCGACGTTGAAGGCGGCGATGGCGGCCATGTTGACGATGTCCGAATC
>JAKSBE010000216.1 GCA_022361275.1 Kiloniellales bacterium | reverse complement strand
GTGCGCGAGGAGCCCTATGTCGAGGCGGCCATCGCGGCGGGCACGCGGCTGCCGCAGATCCTGCTGCGCCACGTGCTGCCCAACACCATTCCGCCGCTGATCGTACAGGCCACCTACGTCTGCGCCTCGGCCATGCTGACCGAGGCGCTGCTCGGCTTTCTCGGCGTCGGCACGCCGCCGGAGATTCCGAGCTGGGGCAACATCATGTCCGAGGGGCGGACCTACTTCCAGCTGGCGCCCTGGATCGTGCTCTTCCCGGGCATCACCCTGGCGCTGACCATCCTGGCCGTGAACGTCCTGGGCGACGGCCTGCGCGACACCCTCGACCCGCGCATCGCGAAAAAGATGTGATCCCATGAGCCGACGCGACGCGCCCGTCCTGGACATCCGCGACCTGACCGTCCGCCTGCCGCGCGACGCGGACCGCGAGAACGCGATCCAGAAGGTCTCCTTCACGGTGCAGCCGCACGAGATCCTCTGCGTGGTCGGGGAGTCCGGCTCGGGCAAGTCGGTCACCGCGCACACGGTCATGGGCCTGCTGCCGCCGAAGCAGCTGGTGCCGACGAGCGGCGAGATCCTGCTGCAGGGCGAGGACCTGCTGAAGAAGTCCCGGGCCGAGATGCGCGACCTGCGCGGTGCGCGCATGTCGATGATCTTCCAGGAGCCCATGACCGCGCTGAACCCGGTGATGCGGGTCGGCGACCAGATCGAGGAGGTCCTGGAGATCCACACCCGCCTGAGCGCGCGGGAGCGCACGGCCCGGGTCATCGAGGTCATGCAGGCGGTCAACCTGCCGGAGCCGGAGCGCCTGGTGCAGACCTATCCGCACCAGCTGTCGGGCGGCCAGCGCCAGCGGGTCATGATCGCCGCCGCCCTGGCGCTGGAGCCGGCGCTGCTGATCGCCGACGAGCCGACCACGGCCCTCGACGTCACGACCCAGGCCCAGATCCTCAAGCTGATGAAGGACATCCAGCAGAGCCACGGCACCGCGATCCTGTTCATCACCCACGACTTCGGCGTCGTGGCCGAGATCGCCGACCGGGTCGTGGTCATGCAGCACGGCCGGGTGGTCGAGCAGGGCGAGACCCTGCCCCTGCTCAAAGCCCCCGAGGACGCCTACACCCGGATGCTGATCTCTTCGGTGCCCAGCATCACGCCGCCGGCCCGGCCGTCGAAGGCCCCCTCGGAAGCTGGCGCGCCGGTGGTGCTGAAGACCCGGGCGCTCAGCAAGACCTACCGCAGCGGCGGCTTCTTCCAGAAGGCCCGCGAGGTCCGCGCCGCCCACGAGGTCGACCTGACCGTGCGCCGCGGCGAGACCCTGGGCATCGTCGGCGAGTCCGGCTCCGGCAAGTCGACCGTGGCCCGCTGCATCGTGCGCCTGATCGACCCCTCGGGCGGCCAGGTCCTGATCGACGGCGAGGACATCGCCGGGCTCTCGGCCGGGCGGCTCCGCGCCCACCGCCGCGACGTCCAGATCGTATTCCAGGACCCCTACCGCTCGCTCAACCCGCGGCGCACGGTCGGCGCCTCGATCGTCGAGGGCCCGATGAACTTCGGTCTGGCGCGCGCCGCCGCCCTGGACCGCGCCCGCGACCTCATGGGCCTGGTCGGCCTCGACCCGACGTCGCTCGACCGCTTCCCGCATCAGTTCTCCGGCGGCCAGCGCCAGCGCATCTGCATCGCCCGGGCGCTGGCCATGGAGCCCGAGGTCCTGATCGCCGACGAGGCGGTCTCGGCCCTCGACGTCTCGGTCCAGGCCCAGGTCCTGGCGCTGCTGGACGACGTGCGCAGGCGCTTCGACCTGGCCATGCTCTTCATCACCCACGACCTGCGCGTCGCCGCCCAGATCTGCGACCGCATCGCCGTCATGTACAGGGGCGAGGT
>JAKSBE010000291.1 GCA_022361275.1 Kiloniellales bacterium | reverse complement strand
GGTCTACCCGTGGTTCGGGCTGGCCGTCCTGGCCGTCCTGGCCGTCCTGGCCGTGCTGGTGGTGACGCCGACGGGGGCGCTGGCTTCGCGGGGGTAGGGGGCTACCCCCTGCGGCGGCGCAGGCCGGCAAGGCCGGCCAGGCCCAGCAGGGCGATGGGGCCGGGGGTCGGCACCGCAGTAGTGCCCGACAGATCGAAGTTCAGGATTTGCGCCCGTTGGGTGCCCGACAGGTCGTCGATCAGGTTGGCGAAGAAGGGTGTGTTGAGGTTGTTGAACTGGTCGCCGAAGGTCAGCCCGCCCAGCCCGTTGCCCGCCGGCGTGCCGACGAAGAACATCAGGGCCGCGGTCTCGCCCGGGTCCAGCGTAAGGTCGAACACGGCGTTGAAGCCCTGATCGCCGGAGGTGCCGAAATCGCCGCCCGGAACCCCGTCCAGCAGCGACACCAGGGTGGGCACCAGGAAGTTGCCCGGCGTGCCGCCGCCGAACACCCACATGTTGGTCTAGCTGTTGACAGCGGTCGGGTCGGCCGTGTCCGCTGTGGTCACCCAGGTGTCGTCCAGCCCCAGGGCGTTGTTGCCCGACGAGTCGTCGACCAGCACCTGGCTGCCGTCGTTGCCCGTGTTGTTGGCCCAGGACGCCGACAGGCTGGCCTGGCCGGTGCCGGTGTTCTGGAAGGTGACGATCTGGCGCGCCACCGGCGTGCCGTCGAACAGCTCGTAGGCGACCTGCACGTCCACGTCGCCGAACGCCTGGATGCCGCTGTTGACCGAGAAGCTGTCGCCGTTGTCGACCACGTCCAGCGTTCCAGTGTCCAGGAACGGATTGCCGTCGATGAACATGGCCAACGCGTCGTCGAAATGGTCGGAACCGCCGCCGATGGGGGCGGAGTCGGCGTCATTGATGGACAACGCATTCAGGCTATTGGCGCTGCCAATCTCTTCGTATTCGACCTGGTCGGTGATCAGGTTGAAGTCGGTTGCGATGGGTGCGGCCATGGCCGGGCCGGCGGCAAGGGTGGCCAGGGCCACACCGGCAAGAAGCTTACGCATGAAGTCGTTCCCCCTAGAGTGCGTCGGCGGCATGTCGACGGCTTTGCGCTTCATGGGGGCAAGAACCGTGACAGATTCGCGCCTTCGTGTCCTGTCAAGCGCTTATGCCCACCACGCCGCCATCCGCCGGCTGGATGTGTAAACCATTCCGACACCGTAACGCTTCGCCGGGGTGCTTGGCTGCTGGCTGGCCGCGAAGACCGCGCGCGCCTACCTGAAGCAACTCCACGCCGTCCGGCCCGACTATCGCTGGTCCGACTACAGCTGGGCCTTTCCCTATCGCCGCGACGACCAACATGCCGCCGTGCGCCGTGCGTTCGAGCTGTTGCGGTAGGGGTGGTGCCGGTGGACGCCTCGCCACCTGCCGCGCCTACCGTGTCGCGATGCTGCACGAGTGCCGTCGGCAGGCGGTAGTCATATTGGGTTTTGACGCGTCAGCTAGACGAGGGCTCTTCCATCTGTACCTTTGTCAATTCTGGGCACAGCCGTGGAAACGGCATCTTGTTCGATGGGGAGGATGGCCAAGAACCCATCTGTAATCTTGATGTTTCGCCACAAATCAAAATAGGGCTCCAGTTCCGATAGATTGCCCACACGGTCAGTTAAATGCTTATAGAAATCTCTTGTAGGAACGATTAGGAGGCCGCCAATTAAGATTCCCTTCAGCAGTCCCAAAGCCATTTTATTTATTGCCCGATGAGATGAAGATATATTTCCTGTTTCCCATTCCACAGCGAAAAGCCTATCTCCAAGTTCAGGCGATTCGAACACCGCATCTATTTTCCCCGGTGTTTTGCGGGTTGCTACGTCTGCACGGCGTTCTAAATGCCATTTACCGTAGTCATCAAATTCCACTATCTTGGATACAAAGGCATCCTTTATTGGCTTAACGCCATTTAGCGTATCTGGTATGCCCTTAAGGCGGTTCCCTTTTGTTCCTGGAAAGATGCAAAATTGGTCGGAGTTTTTTGGCCACTTTACAGCCTGGATGGACATAACAACTTGGTCATGAATCCTTTGCCAACTCCTTGAACTGGAAAAATCGCCCTTATCAATCAGGATTATTGGGTCGTAGATCTTCACCGTCGACTAACTCCACCGTGCGAGTAACAAGCTCGGCGGGAGTCAGGCCAAGGACCTTAGCGACCCTCAGCAGCGTCTCCAAACTGGGCTGGCGCTTGCCTCGTTCCAGGAGGGAGACGAAGGTGCGGTCCAAGTTCGCTTCCAAAGCTAGTCGTTCCTGCGATAGCTTGCGCGCAAGCCTTAAAGAACGTAACACGCTGCCAAAAGCGTCCTGTGGCGTCATATAGCCCTCGCCTAAGCGAGCAAGCTATGACAGCATTTGAAGACTTTGGTCGACGGACTATAGTCTGCAGACAATCAAAAAATGACGGAAATTCAAACTATGGACATTCACGCGGCATCATCGAAATCAGCAGCCACATACCCAGAGGCCGTGTTTTCGACTCCGCTCGGCTCTCTGTACAACATCGATTGTTTAGATTTTATGAAGAGTCAGGAGTCCAACAAGTATGATCTGATATTTGCTGATCCTCCATTCAACCTCGATAAGAAATACCCGTCGGGCATCGATGACGCGTTGAAAGAAAGGGAGTATATATTATGGTGCAAGAAATGGCTGATTGAATGTGAGAGGTTACTGAAAGATGGTGGCAGTATATTTGTAATGAACTTGCCAAAATGGAATACATATATATCGAATATTCTAAACGAAAATCTCATTTTTAGAAATTGGATATGTTGTAGTATGAAATACAGCCTTCCAATAAAAGGGAGATTGTATCCTGCTCACTACTCTCTACTATATTATACTAAGCACCATGCTTCCAAAACATTTGACCCAGATAGGCTTCCCATGGAGGTTTGCCCACATTGTCACGGCGATCTTCGTGACTACGGTGGATACAAAAACAAGATGAACCCAAGCGGCATAACTCTTTCAGATGTCTGGACTGATTTGTCTCCGGTGAGACACAAGAAGTACAAGAAGAGAAAGGATGCCAATGAACTTCCAGTCAAACTTCTCGACCGCGTTATAGAGATGGCCAGTAAGGAAAATGACCTAGTCTTTGACCCCTTCGGGGGGGCGGGAACAACCTATGTAGTGGCTGAGATGAAAGGCCGGCGTTGGGAAGGGACTGAAATCGGTCCGTGCGATGTGATAGTGGACCGATTCAGAGCCCTGGAGAATGAAAGAGAGGATTTAGATAAACTAAGGAAAAGGTATAACAAGTTATTTCCCGATCAAACGATGAGAGCGCGACTAAAAAAGAACCTCTGGACGGATCGAAAATTCGAGCAGGAGTCTAATGGGTCCCAGGAGTCGAACTTCCTGAAGCGTCTGTCTGTTTTCGAAGGCGATGATGGAGATCTAAAGGTGAGCACCCAGAACCCGACCGAGAAAGAGCCAAGTGGTTGGAGAGAGCCAGATGCTTCTCGGATCTATGAGATTCATATCTTTGACACAACAGCAGAAGCTGAGTGGTTCGACCTCGGACTCTCGACAGCAAATGCCGGGGACGTATCATCTCGTGTGAGCGTGATCGAGGGACGAGGCGTCGTGCTAGTGGAGTTTCTAGAGCCATTCGAGGATAAAAAGGGCGGATGGTTTGACCACCGGCAAACCCCCGATGAGTAGCTAGCGTTGCTCTAAGGAATTTGGCTAATTCTGCACCCAGCACCGACAGCAATTGTCTCGGTGTGGCGGCATTGCAAGTTCCACGTTAGCCTACCGTATTATGTGATTTACTCCGCCAACAATCGGGCAGGCAGGGCGTCCAGGGCTTTAGCGATTTTGGCGATGGACCTGACGGCGAGGTTCTTTTTGGCGCGCTCGATGCTGCTGATATAGGTTCGGTCCAAGCCAGCCGCAAAGCCCAGCTTCTCTTGAGACAAGCCTTTCTGCTTTCTCAAGAGCCTGAGATTTTGACCGACCTGGACCACAATATCCATGTCCGACAGCAGGCCGGAATGAACACTATTGGTCTGAAGACTATAAGTCTCATTTTTGGCTGCGTGCTCGCGCGGTGGAGATTTTGAACCTCAGCGGGTGGCGGTTGGGTGTTGGGCGTAGCTAGTCGAGCAGGCGGCCGGGGGAGACGCCAAGTTGCTTGGCGACCTTTTCGAGGACGAGAACGGTCGGGTTGCGGATACCCCGTTCGATCCCACTGATGTAGGTGCGATGCAGGCCGCACTCAAAGGCAAGGTCCTCCTGGGACCAGCCTTTGTCGTGCCGGATGCGCGCAACGTTGCGCCCCAATCGCCGCCGGATGTCCATCCCGGCAGCAAGCCCGGTTGATGACTATCGGTCTACAGATTATGAGTCTCATTTGGGGTCGGTGAAGCAGGCTAGGTGGGGGAACTGGTGTTAGACGACCTGATCGAACAAGGCTTGGGGGATCAAGCCGACGACTATCTGCTGCTGTGGGCCGACATCCTGCGGATCGACGGTGTGGACCAACTGCGGGCGGGATTGGAGATCATGAAACAGATCGCCGACAAGCGTCGGGAGATCGATGGTCTGTATGCCCATCTGAGCCGGTCGATGGGTAGACAGGCGTTCGCCAGGCGTCGGCCGATGCAGATTCTGCGGCTGATGGGGCAGCGCGATCAGACGTTGGTGCAGACGGCCAAGAAACTGGGCACCAGCGAAAGCACCGCCAACCATCACATCGCCACCGCCGGCCGGTCGTTCTTCTGCAAAACCAACGCCGGGGCCGTCTACGCGGCGGTGAAAGAAGGGCTGGTCTGACGGGTTTAGGCGGTGGCTTGCTGCGGGCGTCGCAAAGGGTGTTCACCCCGTACAACGGCGTCACCCCGGCGAAAGCCGGGGTCCAGGATCGGACGGTGTCTGGAGTCCGGTTTTCGCCGGAATGGCGGGAGAAGGGTAGGGGGGCGGCCCCTTACGTATCCAGGAAACTCCGCAGCTTCCGGCTGCGGCTCGGATGCTTCAGCTTCCTCAGCGCCTTGGCCTCGATCTGGCGGATGCGTTCGCGGGTGACGGAGAATTGCTGGCCCACT
>JAKSBE010000012.1 GCA_022361275.1 Kiloniellales bacterium | reverse complement strand
GTGGCGCGCCACATAGGCGACGGCCTTGCCGTGATTGCCGCTCGAGACGGTGATGACGCCGGCGCGGCGCTCGTCCTCCGCCAGGGAGAGGATCTTGTTGGCCGCGCCGCGGATCTTGAACGCCCCGATATCGGTCATGGTCTCCATCTTGAGCCAGACGGGACGGCCGAGCCGCAGGCTCAGGACAGGCGACCACCGCAAGGGGGTCGCCCGCACCAGCGGGGCAATGCGCGCGCGCGCCGCGTAAACGTCGTCGATCCCCGGGTTCATGGGACACCAAATCCGCCGAACGCTCGTTCGAAGAGAGAACCGATATGTTGACTATCGCGTCTAATCTAGACTAACAGTCTATAGTGAGGCCATGCGACATAACAAGCCGGGTGTCCGGCCCGAAAGCGCCCCGGCCCGATCCGCCGCGCCCATCCGGCCAGGGACAACGGAACAAGCAAAAGATGCGCGTTGTAACAAGGCAAGACATTCTCGCCCATTTCGACAGGCATGCCGTCCTGGATGCGATCGAAGACGGCTTCAAGGCCTTCGCCCGGGATCAGGCCCAGGTCGCCCCGGTGATCCATCTGGCCTTCCCCGCGGCCGCCGGCGAGTGCCATGTCAAGGCGGCCCATGTCGAGGGCGACGAGGTCTTCACGGTCAAGCTCGCGACCGGCTTCTACGACAACCCCAAGCGAGGCCTGCCGTCCAGCAACGGCTTCATGGCGGTCGTTTCCGCCACCACCGGCGAGCCCCGGGCCATCCTGCAGGACGACGGCGCCCTGACCGACCTGCGCACGGCGCTGGCCGGCGTCATCGCGACGCGCCTTGGCGGGCGCCGCGGCGCCAGAACGCTCGGGATCGTCGGCTCGGGCGTACAGGCGCGCCTCCAGGCCGAGTTCACCTGCGAGTTACTCGGCTACGACAGCCTCGTGCTCTGGGCCCGCGCCAGCGAAAAGGCGGCGGCGCTGGCCGATTCGCTGCGCGCCAGCCTTCCGGACCTCGAGATCTCGACCGCCCCGACGCCGGCCGATCTTTGTGCCCGGGCCGATACCATCATCACCGCGACCGCGGCGCGGGCGGCCATCGTCCGCGCGGACTGGGTCAGGCCGGGGACCCACATCACGGCCGTCGGCGCCGACTCGCCGGGCAAGCAGGAGCTGGACCCGGCCCTGTTCGCCCGCGCCCGTCATGTCATCGTCGATTCCGTCGCGCAGTGCACGGCCCACGGCGAAACCGCCCATGCCGTCGGCGCCGGCATCATCGCGCGAGACGCCCTGCTGCCCTTGGGCGTCGCGCTGTCGCAGGCGCCGCTCGCGCGCGCCGAGGACGACATCACCATCGCCGACCTCACGGGGGTCGCCGTCCAGGACGCCGCGATCGCGCGTTGCGTCTGGCACCGACTGGACACATAGAGCCCCTTCGAGGGCCCGGGCGGGCGCAGATCCGGACGGGGATGATACAGGGGCGATTGACAAGAATAAGACAAAGTAGTCAAATTTAGATATAATTGTACAATAAGAATCACAGGGGGGCCTTGACGATGGCGCAGGAAACGCCGCGTCTTTCGGTGCGCGCGCTCTCCAAGTCCTTTGGTACCGTCACCGTGCTCGATGCGGTTTCGCTGGACGCGGAAAGGGGTCGGGTGACCTCGATCATCGGCTCGTCCGGCTCGGGCAAGAGCACCTTTCTGCGTTGCCTCAACCTTCTGGAGACGCCGGATTCGGGCGAGGTTCTGATCGACGGCGAGCCGGTGCGCTTCGAGCTGCGCGGCGGCAGGCTGAAGGTATCGAGAGAGATACAGGCCTTGCGCGCCTCCCTGCCCATGGTGTTCCAGAGCTTCAATCTCTGGCGCCACATGACGGCCCTCGACAACGTCGCCGCGGCGCCGATCCACGTCCTCGGCCGCCCGCGCAAGGAGGCCCGCGCACAGGCGGCCGATCTTCTCGCGCGCGTCGGCCTGGCCGACCGGGCCGATCACTATCCGCACCAGTTGTCCGGCGGCCAGCAGCAGCGCGCGGCCATCGCCCGTGCGCTGGCCATGACACCGAAGGTGCTGTTGTTCGACGAGCCGACCTCGGCCCTGGATCCGGAGCTCGTCGGCGAGGTGCTCAAGGTGATCGAAGGTTTGGCCGAGGCCGGCGACACCATGATCCTGGTCACCCACGAAATGGGCTTCGCGCGCAACGTGTCCGATCAGGTGGTCCTGCTCGACCAAGGCCGGATCGCCGAAGCCGGACCGCCGGCCCAGGTCTTCGATGCGCCGCGCACACAACGGGCGGCGCAGTTCCTGGCATCAGTCATGTGAAAGGGAGGCATTCATGAAAGCGCTTCTTCTTGCCGGCGCGATCGCGGCACTGGGAATTCTGCCGGCCGGCGCCGAAACCCTGCGGGTCGCCACCAGCGCGGACTATCCGCCCTGGGAAAGCGTCGATTCGGCCGGAAACATGGTCGGCTTCGACATCGACCTCGGCAACGCGGTCTGCGCGCGGATCGAGGCGGACTGCGAATGGACCAACCAGGCCTACGACGGGCTGCTGCCGGCGCTGGTCGCCGGTCAGTACGACCTCATCATCTCGGCCATCTCCATCACCGAAGAGCGCAAGAAGAAAATCAACTTCTCCATTCCCTATGCCCAGGCGCCCGCTTCTTTCGGCACGATCGGGGACAGGTTCGGCGCCCCGGCCGACAAGGCGGCGCTGACGGCGGCCCTCGCAGGCAAGTCGATCGGCGTCCAGGGCGCCTCGATCTTCGAGAACCTGGTGGACCGGCATTTCGGCGACACCAGCGTCCGGGTCTATCAGCGCGCGGACGAAATCATCGCCGACCTGCGCACCGGCCGGCTGGATGCCGCCGTCATGGAGATCTCCGCGTGGGAAGAGTTCGCGGGCGCGAACAAGGACTTCGGCCTGACCATGTTCGGGCCGGCCCTGACCTACGATGCCTATCCGGAGCTTGGCGAGGGCATCGGCTTCGGTCTCGCCAAGGACGCCGACGACCTGAAGGCGCGTGTCGACGCAGCCATCGCGGCCCTGATCGACGACGGCACGATCGCCAAGCTGTCCGAAAAATGGTTCGGCTACGACGTCTCGCCCTGAGGCCTGTGATGCGCCGGGCAGGGCCGCGCCGGCCAGACCAGCGCGCCCTTTCGCCTTGAACGGGGCGCTGCGGCCGATGCCGGACCTGCTGTCCTTCGGGCCGGGCGGATGGGGCGACGAGCTCCTGTCCGGCCTTGCCGTCACCCTGCTGCTGGCGGCCGTCTCCTTCGCCGCCGGCACCGTCTTCGGACTGCTGCTCATGCTCGCCCGGCGCCAGGGCGCGTTCTCGCGCGCCCTGGTCTCGGCCTATGTGACCACCTTTCGCGGCGTGCCGGAGCTGCTCGTGCTCTACCTCTTCTTCTTCGGCACGGGAACCCTGGTCCAGGGCATCGCCGCCAGCCTGGGATACACGGAGCGGATCAACCTGAGCGGTTTCGCGCTCGGCGTGCTGGCCCTCTCGGTGATCGCCACGGCCTATGCCACCGAGGCCTTCCGCGGCGCGGCCAACAGCATACCGCGCGGGCAGCTCGAGGCGGCGGAGGCCTTCGGCTTTTCCGCCGCGCGGCGCTTCTTTCTGATCGAACTGCCGCAGCTCTTGCGCGTCGCCCTGCCCGCCCTGGGCAACGTCTGGCTGATCATCCTGAAGGACACCGCCCTGGTGTCGCTCACCGCCGTCGCCGAGCTCATGCGGCAGGCCACGGTCGCGGCGGGCTCGACCCACCGCCCCTTCACCTTCTACGCCGTCGCGGCCTTGATCTATCTGACGGTTTCGTTCTTCTCCGAACGTGTCATCCAGCGCGTCGAGACGCAGTTTGCGCTGAAGGGGGCCGGCTGATGGACTGGTCCCTTCTGCTGTCCTTCTATCCCAAGCTGTTCTGGGGTGTCGGGCTCACCCTCGGCCTGCTCGCCGGTGGCCTGGCCATCGGAGTCCTGCTCGGCGCCCCGATCTGCAGGCTGCGGATGCACCGCGTGCCGGGCCTCTCGCATGCCTGCGACCTTTACGTCCTGTTCTTCCGGGGGACGCCGCTGCTCGTGCAGCTCTTCGCGATCTATTTCGGCCTCGGCCAGTTCGAGGCGGTTCGCGAGAGCTTCGCCTGGCCCCTGCTGCGCGAGGCCTGGTTCTGCGCCGTTCTCGCGCTGGGCCTGAACTCGGCCGCCTTCACCTCCGAGATCATGCGCGGCGGGGTCCTGGGAGTCGAGCGCGCGCAGCTCGAAGCGGCCGCGGCCTACGGGTTCTCCCCGCTGCAGACCCTGCGCCTGGTCCTGCTGCCGCAGGCGCTGCGCATCGCGCTTCCCGCCTACGGCAACGAGATCATCCTCATGCTCAAGGGGACCGCGCTCGCCAGCACCATCTCGATCATGGAGATCACGGGCCTCGCGCGGAAGCTCGCGTCGCAGAGCTTCGCGCCCTTCGAGGCCTTCATCGCCGCCGGCACCATCTATCTCGCCATCTCCATCACCGTGACCGGCGCGTTTTCCGCCCTTGAGCGGCGCCTGCGCTGATCGGAAAGAACAAGGGGTTCAAGATGTTTCATCCGTTCGACGTCGAGCAGTTCCTCTCCGAGCTGGAGCATGGCGTCAGCTATAACTTCTCCGAAAGCGGCGTCCACCCCATGACGCTCCGGGAGCTGGCCGGGATGACCGGCCTCGACCTCGAGGCCTTCATGGATACCCTGCTCGACTATCCGCAGGTCAACGGCTTCGCGCTGCTGCGCGAGCGCATCGCGTCCCTCTATGCCGGCGCCGGCGCGGCGAACGTCATGGTGACCGTCGGCGCCACCGAGGCCAACACGCTCGTCGCCAATACCCTGCTGGCGCCGGGCGACAGCATGGTCGCCTTCCGCCCGATCTACGAGCAACTGACCGGCAATGCCCGCAACCGCGGCGTGACGGTGCGCTACGTCGAGATGGATCCCTTCAACTCCTGGCGGATCGACGGCGCGGCGGTCGCGGCTGCGGTCGACGAGACCACCAAGGTCGTGCACGTGATCAACCCCAACAACCCGACGGGGCGCGTGCTCGACGCCGCCGAGCGCGCGGCGATCGTGTCGGCGGCCCAGAAGGTCGGCGCCTGGATCGTCTCCGACGAGGTCTATGCCGGGACCGAACGGGACACCGACATCACGACGCGAAGCTTCTGGGGGGACTACGACAAGGTCATGGTCCTCAACTCCATGAGCAAGGCCTATGGTCTGCCCGGCCTGCGGCTGGGCTGGCTCGTCGGGCCGGAACCGGAGATCACGGCCACCTGGCGCCGACACGAGTATGCCGCGGTCGCGGCCAGCACGCTCTCCATGAAGCTGGCGGAGGCCGTGCTCGAGGAACCGGGACGCAACGCGATCGTCGCGCGCGCCAGAAGTCTGATCCGCATCGGATTCGAGACCTTGACGGAGGCGCTCGCCGTTCATCCCGGCGTCTTCTCCGTGACCCCGCCCCAGGCCTCGGCCATGTCGTTCGTCCGCTTCGACCTGCCGGTCGACTCCGACACCCTCGCGCGGCGCCTGCACGCCGAGAAGGACGTGCTCGTCATCCCCGGCGACAAGTTCCACGTGGAGAAGCATTTCCGTTTCAGCTCGGCCCTGCCCGAGGCCTACCTGAGGGAGGGCTTGAGGCGCCTCAACCAGATGGTCGCCGAGATCCTCTCGCAGGCATAGGGGCTGACGATGGTCACGACGACGGTCGATCTCGATGCCGAGGGGGTCCACAAGGGATATCTGGATGTCCCGGTCTCCCTGAACGACAGCGCCTGGTCGAACCTGCGCGTCCCGATCTTCAGCTTCAAGAACGGCGACGGCCCCGGTCTTCTTCTGCTCGGCGGTAGCCACGGCGATGAATTCGAAGGTCCCGTCGCGCTGTCGAAACTCGTCCACGACCATCTCGAGACGGCCGATATTGCCGGCCGGGTCATTATCCTGCCGGCGCTGAACACGCCGGCCGTTCTGAAGGGAACCCGGCTCTCGCCGATCGACGGCGGGAACATGAACCGGGCCTTTCCGGGTGATCCGCGGGGCACCGCGACCTCGAGGATCGCCGCCTTCGTGACGCGGGAGCTGATTCCCAGGGTGGACGTCGTGCTCGACCTGCATTCCGGAGGGCGCTCGCTGATGTTCGTGCCCAGCACCATCGTGCCCGTGCAGAAGACGCCGGAGGCCACGGAGCGCATCCTCGCCCTGGCCGCGGCCTTCGACGCACCCTTGACGATCGTGCTGCGCGAGCCGGAGGTCGCAGCCATGATCGACGCCGAGGTCGAGGCGCAGGGCAAGCTCATGCTGGCGACCGAACTGGGCGGGCTGGGCACCTTGACGCCCGAGACCACGGCCATTGCGCTGAACGGCGTGCTGGGCGTCATGAGTTCCATGGGGATCGCTGGCTCCCGCGGCCGGACCGGGCCGCGGGTCGTCCGGCCGAAGCCTGTGCGCATGGTGCGGGTCGAGGGGCACAGCCACTATGTCTATGCCGACGAGAACGGCGTGTTCGAGCCCTTTGCCGATCTCGGCGATAGGGTCGCGGCGGGAGCCGCGATCGGCCGGCTGCATCGCGTGGACCGCGTCGAGTACCCGCCGTCCGAGGTGCCGGCCGGCGTAGATGGTATCCTCGTCTGCAAGAACGGCCAGGGGCTCGTGAAGCGAGGCGACGTGCTTGCGGTCATCGGCCGCGAAATCGCCCCGGCCTAACAGCTCGCGCAGGAGAGACGTGCATGGCGGGACGTGACGTCAGGAAGCCGAAGACGTTGGGCGCGCGCTCGGCATCCAAGGCGGAGCCGGGCGGCGTCATTGCGGAGATGGCGGTGCCCTTCGCAGAGGCCGTATCGAAGCTGCTGGGTCCCAAGGTCGAAGTGGTCATCCATTCCCTGCAAACGGAGACGGTGGCGCATATCTGCAACCCCTTCTCCAAGCGGGAGGTCGGCGACCCTTCCTATATGACGGAACTCGACTTCCGCGCAGGGGACAGCGTGCTGGGGCCCTTTGAGCGGATCAACTGGGATGGCCGCGTCATCCGCTCGATCAGCGCCGTGCTGCGCGATTCAGAGGGCGCGCCGGCGGCCCTGGCCTGTATCAACTTCGACGTCTCGGACGTCCGTGCCGCCCAGAACGCCATCGGTGCCCTGATCGGCGCGCCGCTCTCCGGCGAAGAGCCGGAGGCCCTACTCAAGAACGACTGGCACGAAAAAATGAACCGTTACATCGTCGGATGGTGCCGCGAAAGGGGACTGGCGGTCGACTCGCTGTCGCGGGACGACCGGCGCGAACTGCTGGACGCCATAGACCGCACCGACGGTCTCAGGGAAAAGCACGCCGCTTCCTACATCGCCCGGGTTCTGGGAGTCAGCCGCGCCACCGTCTACAACGACCTCAAAGGCAGGCGGTCGTCGTTGAACAACATGTGAAAGACATGCTCTTGTCTTGCGCCGACAAGGGTCTTACGCCGACAAGGGTCGAAACGAAAACGGAACGATGTACCAGGGATACTTGGATCTCGCCTCCATGGCCTTTTTGCCACCTCAGCCCCGTCGAGTTCGAGAAATGATCTGTTGTCAGCCGGGAGCCCACGTTCCGCTCATCATCCGTCGAGAACATCGCCTTCAATCGCTGGCCGTAATCGACCCGCTATAGCCGAACTCGATCGCGTGGATCGCGAGTCCGCTGCCGGTCTCGATGACCAGGCTGTAGGCTGGCAGCAGGTCGGGACCGGCGAGGAAGCGAGGGCGGTCGAAATCCGGCAGGGATTGGTAGACCGGCGAGCGAACGCCGAAGGCGGGTATGCCTTCGATCGTGCCGTTGATCGGCATATGGCAGTGACCGAAGAAGATGCCGGCGACGGTATCCCGATGCGCGGCGAGCATGGCTGCGAAGGCCGGCCGGTCGATCAAGCCGATGGTTTCGAATGCGGGCAGGCAGGTATCGATCGGCGGATGGTGCATGAAGAGAAGGCAGGGACGATCCGCTCCCGCGATCATGGCCTCGAGTCGCTCCAGCCGGCCGTTATCGAGGCTGCCGGCGCCGCTGCCGGGCCGGTGCGTATCGACAAGAAGGCAGCGATAGGTCCCGATGTCGATGACGGACTGAACGAAGCCCGTCTCATCGGCGAAATCCGACCCGAAGACACTCAGGAAGTGTCCCCGATCGTCATGATTGCCCAGCGTGAGGCCATAGGGCATGGGCAGGCGTTCGAGGGCGGCCTTCAGCGCCCGATACTCCGCCACCCGGCCGTGATGAGCGAGGTCTCCGACGATCAGGCAACGATCGGCGCCGGCGTGGCAGCGAACGATATGGTCGACGGCGCGTGTCAGCCAAGTGACCGGATCACGCCCGTGAATAGGCGCGCCGGTCGTAACGTGCAGGTCGCTGAGAACCAGGAGCTTCATGTTCCGCATCAGCTCGAGGCGAAAAGACGTCGCGTCGTGCCACGGACGACCAGCCGGGTCACCAGACGTCGGATTTCATCGGCGCGCTTTGGGTTATCCAGCCTGCTCTTCAATAGGTCCATGACCTCGCCCGCCAGGGCGCTCACCGGATAGTCCAGTGTGGTCAGCTGGAAGCTCTGCCAGGACGCCATACCGAGATTGTTGAAGCCCACCACAGAAAGCTGTTCCGGAATCGCTATCCCCAGCGCCCGGGCGGCCTCGATCGTGGCGATCGCGATGCTGTCGTTGCTGCAGAAGAGCCCGTCAGGCCGGGGATTGCGGCAAAGCAGATCGCTCGCGGCCATAAAGGCCGCCCCATGGTCGCGACCGTCGACCGCCCGCTCGTCCAACGGCAGACCGGCATCGGCAATGACCTGGCCGAAACCCTGGAGCCGCTCCCGATCGGAGAACGTGGTCTTGCCAAGACCCAGATAGGCCGGATGACGACAGCCTGTGCGCAGGAGCAGGCCAGCGGCCTGGCGCCCGCCATCGCGGTTGTCGGCGAGGACGCAGTCGACTCCTTCGGCTTCCAGCACCCGGCCGACCAGAATCACCGGAAGGCCGGCCTTCACGCAGACCGCCGAGTCCTCGAGCGGCATGGTGCCGGCACTGACGATGACCGCATCCGATTGATAGTCGAGGGCGTGCAGCAGGCTGCCGCCGCCTGGCGCCGTTGACGAGGCCAACGTCAGGAGAAGCCGTATGCCGTCCTCGGCGAGCGCATCGGCGAGGCACTCGACAAGCTCCGCATCGAAGGGATCGCCAAGCGGGCCGGTCACCAGGGTGACCAGGCTGGTCCGCTTGCTGACGAGGCCGCGCGCAAGAAGGGACGGCCGATAGCCGAGCCGCTCGGCGGCCGCCTTGACCTTTGCCCTCGTCTCGGTCGAGGCGCTGCCACCGTCGCTGAAGACGCGTGACACGGCTGAAGGGGAGACGCCGGCGACACGGGCCACATCCTTTATCGTCGCTCGTTCCATTCGCCCATTATCCCCCGGCCGATGGGTTTTGCAAAGGTTTTCAAATCAACGTCATAAAACCTACACATCGACACAGTAGCGTTCAGAATAAGTTTGGTTTTGCAGATGATAAAAATATGCAAAGGTTTGCACTCCTTGGCCAAGCAATGGCAAAACCCAGGTGTGAAGACCGAAGACCCAAAGGGCGGGCGTGCGATGCGGCCGTGGCGCAACGTCAAGAACAGAGGAGACGAGTCATGAAGTGGTTGTCGGGGGCCTTGTTGGCCGGGACCCTGTTGGCCGGAGCGGGCGCCGTTCAAGCCGAGACGCTGGTGATTGCCGGACGCGATGGGGGCTATGCCGACGCGTTGGCAATCGCCGTCGACGCCTACAAAGCCGAAAACCCGGACCTGGAGGTGGAGCGCCTTGAATTGACCGGCGGCGGGCTCCTGGAGAAAGTCACCATCGCCATGCGCGAGCGGTCCGGCGCCTATGACGTGATCATGCTCGATGATCCCTGGGCGGTTGAGTTCATGTCCAATGGCTGGCTCGCCGATCTCGACAAGCTCGGCGGCGGCGTCGATGACGATTTCGTCGAGCCAGCAAGACGGGTCTCCCGCTATCCGGTCGGCAGCGGCCCCTACTACGCCGTGCCTTTCGTCGGCAATGTCGAACTTTTCGCCTATCGCCGGGACCTGTTCGAGAAGAACGGTCTCGCCCGCCCGGAAAGCTGGACCGATGTCCTCAATGCCGCGAAGACCATCAGCGAGGCGGAAGACGGTGTTTCCGGCGTCGTCTTCAGGGGCAAGAAGGCCAATCCGATCGTCACCGGCTTTCTGCCGATTCTCTGGGCGCATGGGGCGCGGATCATCGACGAGAACGGCCATGCGGCGCTGGACAGCGATGCAGCGCTGGAAGCCCTGAACCTCTATCTCGAACTCAAGAACTACGCACCGATCGGTGTCGAGACCTACAACTCGACCGAGGTCCGGGACGCCCTCATGCAAGGCACGACCGCGATGACCATCGAGCTTTGGCCGTCCTGGGCGCCGTCACTCGACGATCCATCGGCCTCGAAGGTGCCGAACCTGATCGAGATCATGGCGGCACCCGGCCAGGTTCAAGGTCCGGCGCCGATGCTCGGTTCCTGGCTGGTCGCGGTGCCGGCCGACTCCAAGAACCCCGAGCGGGCGCGCGACTTCATCGACTTCCTGACCTCGCCCGAGATGCAGAAGACCTTGGCGCTCGAGGTGGGCACGCCGCCGACCCGGGCGAGCGTTTACGAAGACGCCGAGGTCATCGGCAAGTATCGCTGGTATCCAGCCCAGGCCGAGGCGCTGAACAAAGCCCAACCGAGGCCGCGCATCACCCAGTGGAGCCGGGTCGAGACCATTCTCGGCGACTACCTCCAGCTGGCTCTGATCGGCCAGATGGCGCCGAGGGAGGCTCTTGCCGAAGCCAACGGCAAGGTCGCACGCGCGCTGAAACGTTAGCGGCAAATCGTTTAGGGGCGGCGGGGGAGCAAGAGCCTTCCCCGTCCCCCTTGCCTCTCGCCGGTAAGCCTGCATGCAATCCGAACGTCTCGTCCCCCTTCTCCTCCTGGCGCCGGCTCTGGCGCTGTTCGCGATCTTGACTCTCTACCCTCTTGGTCGAGGCCTTTTGCTCTCCTTCTTCGCGACCGACTATGGTTTTGCCGGGGCGGCCTTCGTTGGGCTGGAGAACTATACCGATCTTCTCGGCGACAGGTTTTTCCGGATCGCCGCCTGGAACACGGTGGCCTTCACCTTGATGGCGACCTCGAGCGAAGTGGCGCTCGGCCTCATGCTGGCGCTGATGTTGAACCGCCGCTTTCCCGGTCGCTGGCTGGTGATCCCTGCGGTGGTCGCCCCCTTCGTGCTCTCGACCATGGTCGTGACCGCCATCTGGAGTGCGTGGTTTCACTATGATTTCGGCTTCTTGAACAACGTCCTGCGCGCGGTGCATCTGCCGCCCGTGAAATGGCTTTTCGATCCCGATCTGGCGATGATCTCTCTGGTCCTGGTCGATCTCTGGCAGACCGCACCACTGACCTGTCTGATCCTGCTCGCCGGCCTCCAGTCGATCCAGCCCGAAGTCTACGAGGCGGCGCGCATCGATGGCGCAACACCCAGGCAGATGCTGTTCCGCATCACGCTCCCGCTCCTGATGCCGCACATCTTGCTGGCGGCGCTTCTGCGCAGCCTGGACAGCTTCAAGATTTTCGACAAGGTCTACGCGCTTACCGGCGGCGGCCCCGGGCAGGCGACCGAAACGCTTTCGATGTATGTCTACCGTCTCGGCTTCAGGTTCTTCGATGTCGGTCTGGCCTCGGCGGCGGCGGTCATCATGGTCATCGTCGCCGGTCTCCTGGCCGCAATCTATGCCGCCCGCATCATCGGTGGACGCTCCCATGTGGCGTGAGGCGTTCCATGCCGCCTGCGCGTTCGCCCTGACCGCTGTCTTCCTTCTGCCGATCCTCTGGATGATCGGCACCTCGTTCAAGCCGCCGGTCGAATATGTCTCGACATCGGTGGATCTTCTGCCCGACGCGGTCACGCTCGAGCATTATCGCCAGCTCGCCGATGACGACATCCTGGGCAAGGTGATGAACAGCCTTCTGGTCGCCTTCGGCACGACGGCGCTCGCGCTGATCGCCGCTTTTCCCGCCGCCTACGCCCTGGTCCGCCTGCGACTGCCAAGGCGTCTCGATATCGGCTTCCTGCTGTTCGTTCTCCTGATCAAGCTCGCGCCGCCGATCGTCCTCGCCATTCCGCTGTATCAGGTCCTGCGCGCGCTCGGCCTGCTGGACACGCTGCTCGGCCTGGTCCTGGTCTATCAGGTCTACGCCCTGCCCTTCGCGATCTGGATGCTGATCGGGTTCGTGCGCGACGTCCCGATCAGCTACGAGGAAGCCGCCCTGATCGATGGCGCCTCGCTCCTGCAGCGGATGACCAGGGTCGTGGTGCCGATCATGCTGCCCGGCCTGACCGCGACCGCGATCTTCCTGATGATCCTGAGCTGGAACGAGTTCGTCTACGCGCTCCTCTTCATCCAGACGCCATCGAAATTCACCCTGCCGACCTACATCGCCACCTTGATCACGGAAGACGAGACCTTCTGGGGCCGCCTAGCCGCGATCGGCTTGCTCGCCTCGCTGCCGATCCTGGCATTGGTCGGGGTGGTCCAGAAAAAGCTGACAATGGGCTTTGCCGGCGGCCTGAAATAGTCATACCAGGAGCGTTGGT
>JAKSBE010000230.1 GCA_022361275.1 Kiloniellales bacterium | reverse complement strand
TGCGATCTCGCGCGCCCAGTGATGCGCGCTCGCACAGGCCTCCAGGGCGACGAGCGCCTTGGGATGCGCGCCGAGAAACGGCAGGACTCTGTCCCGCGACAACTTCTTGCGGAACACGACCGCGCCGTCCGCCGACGCGCCGTGGAGCTGGAAGCTGCTCTTCGCCAAGTCGATGCCAATGATGGTCGCACTGCTCATGGATGCCTCTCGATCTGCTCTTCTCTGTTCAAATCAACATTGCATATCGCGACCCCGCCCGGCGGGGGCATCCACCCCATCGGGTTTGCCGGAGGCTCCAGCTCTTGAGAGGATGGAGCGATGGAGAAGCAAGCCTCGGCGCTGGCGATGGTTTTCTCGAAGTCCTTGGCCAGCCTTCGGCATCGCCCGAGCCATGCGAAGGTGCGTTCGACGACCCAGCGTCGCGGGATGACCTCGAAGCCTTTGGCGCCGTCGGATCGCTTGACGATCTCGATCGTCCAATCGCCGGTCTTCTGCAAGGCGGGGCGCAGCTTGGGGCCGGCATAGCCGCCATCGGCGAAGAGGTGGCGCAGCCAGGCAAAGGCCCGCAGGATGGATTTGAGGACGAGCGGCGCGCCGTCGCGGTCCTGGATGTCGGCCCCGTGGACGACCAATCCGACCAGCAGGCCCAGGGTATCGGTGACGATGTGCCGTTTGCGCCCGTTGATCTTCTTGCCCGCGTCATAGCCGCTGATCCCGCCGGATTCCGTGGTTTTCACGGTCTGGCTGTCGATCACGCCGGCGGTCGGGCTGGCCTCGCGGCCCTCCAGTTCGCGCGCTGCCATGACCAGATGGTGGTTGATCCGCGCCCACAGGCCGCTGTCGCGCCAGTCGTAGAAATAGCGCTGCACCATCGCCCACTGGCAACCCGTCGCCGCCATGTAGAGGAGCGCATCCACCACGGCGCGAAGCGCCGTCGTGGGGGGCCGGCCGGTGCGCTTGCGCTCCGGCATCAACGGCGCCATCAACGCCCACTCCGCGCCCACTCCGCGTCCGTCGTATCGCTTGCGTAGCGCCGGCCCCGCCGCTCATACTCGCGGCGAGTGGTTTCAGTCCAGGGCATCGTGACCTCTGCTCAGTGTTGCAACCGAACAGAATCACAACCTACTGAAACCACTCAACTAGTTTCGGGTTGGGCTCTCAAACACCGACGATGTCGTAGCTGGTACTGCGGCCACCTCCAGGGTTCTTTTTGAGAATGCCCCGTTCCATCAAGTCGAGAATATCTCGATAGGCGGTATCCTGAGAGCATTTGGCGAGCCTCGCCCATTTGGATGAG
>JAKSBE010000296.1 GCA_022361275.1 Kiloniellales bacterium | reverse complement strand
GACCCCGGAGGGGATCGCGGTCAAGCCGCTCTATACCGCCGAGGACCTGGAAGGACTCGAGACCCTGGGCGGCCTGCCGGGTTTCCCGCCCTACCTGGGCGGGCCGCGGGCGACCATGTCTGCCAACCGGCCCTGGACCATCCGGCAGTACGCCGGCTTCTCGACCGCCGAGGAGTCCAACGCCTTCTACCGCCAGGCCCTGGCCGGCGGCCAGCGCGGCCTTTCGGTGGCCTTCGATCTGGCCACCCACCGCGGCTACGATTCCGACCATCCCCGGGTCGAGGGCGACGTCGGCAAGGCCGGGGTGGCGATCGATTCGGTCGAAGACATGAAGATCCTCTTCGACGGCATCCCGCTCGACAAGATGAGCGTCTCCATGACCATGAACGGCGCCGTGCTGCCGGTTCTGGCCGGCTTCATCGTCGCCGGCGAGGAGCAGGGCCTGCCGATCTCGGCGCTCTCCGGCACGATCCAGAACGACATCCTCAAGGAGTTCATGGTCCGCAACACCTACATCTATCCGCCGGCGCCCTCGATGCGGATCGTCGCCGACATCATTGCCTACACCGCAAAGGAGATGCCGAAGTTCAATTCGATCTCGATCTCCGGCTATCACATGCAGGAGGCCGGCGCGACGGCGGTTCAGGAATTGGCCTTCACCCTGGCCGACGGCCTGGAGTACGTCCGCGCCGCCTTGTCGAAGGGCCTGGACGTGGACGCCTTCGCGCCCCGGCTCAGCTTCTTCTTCGCCATCGGCATGGACTTCTTCATGGAGGTCGCCAAGCTGCGCGCGGCGCGCTTCCTCTGGGCCCGGATCATGCGCCGGTTCGAGCCCAAGAACCCGATGAGCCTGGCGCTCAGGACCCACTGCCAGACCTCGGGGGTCAGCCTGACCGAGCAGGATCCCTACAACAACGTGGTGCGGACCGCGATCGAGGCCCTGGCCGCGGCGCTCGGCGGCACCCAGTCGCTGCACACCAACTCCTTCGACGAGGCCATCGCCCTGCCGACGCCCATGTCGTCGCGGATCGCCCGCAACACCCAGCTGATCCTGCAGCACGAGACCGGGGTCACCAGGGTCGTCGATCCCTTGGCCGGCAGCTACTACGTCGAGAGCCTGACCGCCAGCCTGGTGGCCGAAGCGCAGAAGCTGATCGACGAGGTCGAGGCCCTGGGCGGCATGACCCGGGCGGTCGAGAGCGGCATGCCCAAGCTGCGGATCGAGGAGTCGGCGGCCCGCCGCCAGGCCCGCATCGACCGCGGCGAGGAGGTCATCGTCGGGGTCAACAAGTTCCGTCCGGCGGAAGACGAGCCGATCGACATCCTCGACATCGACAACAGCAAGGTGCGGGCGCAGCAGGTCGAGCGCCTCAAGGCGATCCGGGCGCGCCGGGACGAGGCCGCTTGCAAAGCGGCCCTCGCGGCGCTGACCCGGGCGGCGGAGCGCGGCGACGGCAACCTGCTGGCGCTTTCGGTCGAGGCCAGCCGCGCCCGGGCCACGGTCGGCGAGATCTCCGACGCCCTGGAGGTGGTCTTCACCCGGCACCGCGCCGTGACTCACAGCATCTCCGGCGTCTACGGCGCGGCCTACGAGGGCGACGAGGGCTTCGAGCGGATCCGCGGCGAGGTCGAGGCCTTCGCGGCGGCGGAGGGCCGGCGGCCGCGCATGCTGGTGGTCAAGCTGGGCCAGGACGGTCACGACCGCGGCGCCAAGGTGATCGCCACCGCCTTCGCCGACATCGGCTTCGACGTCGACATCGGCCCGTTGTTCCAGACCCCGGAGGAGGGCGCCCGCCAGGCCATCGAGAACGACGTCCACGTGGTCGGTGTGTCCAGCCAGGCGGCCGGCCACAAAACCCTGGTGCCGCAGCTGATCGCCGCACTTCGCCAGGGCGGGGCGAGCGAGACCCTGGTCGTCTGCGGCGGCGTCATCCCGCCGCAGGACTACGACTCCCTGCGCAGTCACGGGGTGAGCGCGATCTACGGCCCCGGCACCAATATTCCCCGGGCGGCCAGCGAGATCCTCGGCCTGATCCGCGAGAAGCGCGGGGCCGCCGCCGCCTGAGCCGATCGACCGTCCCTCGGCCGCGGGGCCGAACCCGCAAGCCGCGCCGCGACCCGGGCGCTGCCGCCGGTTCCGCCGCGTGCCATCAAATGAGTCATGATCAACGCTCCTTGGTATGAGCCCCTGACGCTGCTACTTGGGCGCTTCTTCGGAGGCCGCAGAATTGTCAAGAACTGTCAGCTTGGCAAGCTGCCGGGCACCTGCCCGCAACCAGATATGTCAGGCAGGCCCGGCCCGGCTTTCTTGGCTTTGTCTCGTGATACTGGCACCTGGTCCTGCTCGCACCTGAGGCCGACCAGAATCGAGCCCTACTTTTGTTCGCCGCCGCGCGATTTCTTGCTAGACGAAGGCCTTAGCGCAATCTACCGTCCTGGTCACAACGCCCCGGTCCGCCGCGCGGGAGCCCCTGGAGCTGTTCGGGTCACCGCGTGCGGCGCCCTGACGCAGGATCGCCGTTATGCCCAAAGTCCTTGAGAAAATCGGTGTGGAGGTCGTCGCCGGCCTGGTTCTCACGGTCGCCTGGCTGGCGGTCTCGGTATCCTATTTCTTCAATCCCGCCAGCCTCCAAGCCCTCTGGCAGGATCCGGTGGCGGTCGCTCTCTACCTGGGCGGCATCTTCGCGCCCATCGCCTGCCTTTGGCTGGGGGTGATCGGCTATGCCCAGCGCCGCCTGCAGCGGCGCTTCGATCTGCTGTCCTACGACGCCGCCCACGCCGAGGAATGGGCCGGCAAGACGGTCCGCTCGATGGAGCAGCAGGCGACGATGCTGCGCGACGCCTCGACCATGATGACCGACAACGCGGAGGTCCAGTGCATACGCCAGGCCGAGGCCCTGAAGGAGCAGGCGGCGATCCTGAAGGAGGCCTCGGAAGGGGTGGCCGGCGACATCAAGGGCCTCTGCGAGACCTTCCGCGAGCAGACCCAGGAGCTGATGGGCATCAGCACCCGGGCCGCCTCCCAGGCGCAGGAGCTGCGCGACTCCCTCCAGGGCCAGCGCGAGGAGATCCTGCAGGGGCAGGGCGACTTCGCCAAGATCATGGGCGATTCCCGCGAGTCGGTCGAGGCGCACGCCGCGGCGCTCACCGACGCCCTGAACAAGGTCCGCGGCGCCGGCGGCGACGCCAGCCAGTCCCTGGCCCAGCAGGTGGAGAGCATCAACGACACCATCGCCCGTCTCAGCCTCGAGAGCGCCGAGGCGGTCGCCGCCTTCGACACGCAGGCCGAATCGGTGCTGGCCGCGGCCCAAAAGACCGCCGAGGCCGGCGACGGCCTGCGCGGCGGCGTGGCCAAGGACCTGGAGGCGATCAAGGAGGTCGGCCAGGGTGCGATCACCCGTATCCAGTCCCTCAAGGATCAGATGGCGGCGCAGATCAGCGTCCTCCAGGAGGTCACGGACCGTACCGCGAACCACGCCCGGGAGGTCCGTGAGGTCCTGGACGAGCAGGCCCAGACCCTGATGCGCGCGGCCGAGCGCTCGCAGGAGATGACCAAGTCGATGACCGGCGACCTCGAGGTCCAGGCCGAGCGGACCGAGGCGACCCTCGGCGCCGCCGCCGCCCGGGCGCGCTCGATGACCGAGGCCTTCCGGGAGGAAGGCGAGTCCCTGGCCCGGGTCGGCGACGAGGTGATCGAGAAGCTGATCGATACCTCGCAACTGATCGGCAGCCGCCTCTCGGAGGCGACCGATGCCGAGACCCGGCGCATCGCCGACGTGGTGAAGTACGCCGAGAAGGTGATGTCCAACGCGGGCGAGACCCTGCGGCCGCAGATCGACGAACTGACCGGACGGGTCGACAAGGTGGCCGAACGCGTGGCCCTGGCCGGCGAGGCGATCGAGCCGGAGCTGGCCCGCCTGTCCGAGCGCCTGGACAAGGCGATCGACGAGGCGGTCGCCCGCGCCGCCCAGGCCGGCGACAAGCTGCGGCCCGAGATGGCCCAGCTTTCGGTGCAGCTCGACGCCCTGATCAACGAAGCGCTGGACCGCGCCAGCGCGGTCGGCGACAAGCTGCGGCCGGAGATGGCCCGCCTCTCTGAGGAGCTGGACGCCCTGATCAACGGCACCCTGGACCGCGCCGGGCAGGCCGGCGACCGCCTGCGGCCGGAGTTCGGCCAGCTCTCCGAAGAGCTCAATGCCCTGGTGGCCGACGCCCTGGATCGCGCCGGGCAGGTCGGCGACAAGCTGCGGCCGGAGCTGCTGCAGCTTTCAGGCGAGATCGACAAGCTGATCGACCATGCCCTGGAGCGCAGCAGCCAGGTCTCCGAGCGGCTGCGTCCGGAGCTGGCCCAGCTCTCGCAGCAGCTCGACGGCCTGATCTCGGACGCGCTGACCCGGGCCGGGCAGGTGCCCGAGACCCTGCGCCCGGAGATGGCGCAGCTCTCCCAGGAGATCGACGCCATGGTCGGCGACGCATTGGAGCGTGCCGGTGCGGTCGGCGACCGTCTGCGTCCGGAGATCGGCCGGCTCTCCCAGGAGATCGACACCATGGTCGCCGACGCGCTGGAGCGGGCCGGCGCCGTGGGCGACCGCCTGCGTCCCGAGATGGCCGAGCTGTCCAAGGAACTCGACGCCCTGGTCGGCGACGCGCTGGAGCGCGCCGGTGCGGTCGGCGACCGCCTGCGCCCGGAGATCGCGCAGCTCTCCCAGGAGATCGACGCCTTGATCGGCGACGCGCTGGAGCGTGCCGGTGCGGTCGGCGACCGTCTGCGTCCGGAGATCGGCCGGCTCTCCAAGGAGATCGACGCCCTGGTCGCCGACGCGCTGGAGCGGGCCGGCGCCGTGGGCGACCGCCTGCGTCCCGAGATGGCCGAGCTGTCCAAGGAACTCGACGCCCTGGTCGGCGATGCGCTGGAGCGCGCCGGTGCGGTCGGCGACAAGCTGCGCCCGGAGATCGCGCAGCTCTCCCAGGAGGTCGACGCCTTGATCGGCGACGCGTTGGAGCGTGTCGGTTCGGTCGGCGACCGTCTGCGCCCGGAGATCGGCCAGCTCTCCAAGGAGATCGACACCCTGGTCGCCGACGCGCTGGAGCGGGCCGGCGCCGTGGGCGACCGCCTGCGCCCCGAGTTGGCCGAGCTGTCCAAGGAACTCGACGCCCTGGTCAACGATGCGCTGGAACGCGCCGGTGCGGTCGGCGACAAGCTGCGGCCGGAGATGATCCGCCTGTCGGAGCAACTCGACGCCCTGATCAAGGAAGCCCTCGATCGCGCCGGTGCCGTGGGCGACAAGCTGCGCCCCGAGATGGCGCAGCTTTCCCTGCAGATGGACGCCCTGATCTCCGACTCGCTGAAGCGCGCCGGCGAGATCGGCGACAAGCTGGGCCCCGAGATGGCCCGGCTCACCAAGCAGATGGACGCGCTGATCACCGAATCCCTGCAGCGCGCCGGGGCGGTGGGCGACAAGCTGCGGCCCGAGATGGAGCAGCTCTCGGCGCAGCTCAACGCCCTGATGACCCAGTCCCTGGCCCGGGTCGAGGAGGTCGGGACAAAGCTGCGGCCGGAGATGGACCGCCTGGGCAGTGACCTGGAGGCCTCGCTTCTGCGCGTGCAGCGTGCCGGCGAGACCCTGGAGCCGCAGGTCGAGGCCCTGTCGACCCGCATCGAAGGTGCGATCGGCCAGGCCCTGGAGGCCAGCGACGGCCTGCAGCCGCGGATCGACGCGCTGTCGAGCAAGATCGAGGAGGCGGCGTCCCGTGCGGTCGCGGCCGGGGCGGAGCTCGATCCCTTCGTCCAGCTCTTCTCCGAGCGGCTGGACCGGGCGGTCAGCCGGGCGGCGCGGACCACGGAGGTCTTCCAGCGTCACGCCGAGCAGCTGGGCACCGCCTACGAGCAGTCCCTCGGCCGCGCCGCTGGCGCCGCCGAGGCCCTGGACGGCAAGTGGCGGGACATCGCCGGCCAGATCACCGAGACTCTGGACCGCTGCGCCGAGCTCTCCGGCACCTTCGAGCAGCAGAGCACGTCGATCACCCAGGCGGCCGGCGCGGCCGGCGAGGAGGCCGCCAGGATGAAGGCGGCGGTGGTCGAGGAGATCGCCCAGATCGGCCGGCTCTTCGACGAGGCCCGCGACACCATCGCCAAGCTCGACAACGCGGTCGGCGAGGAGAGCACCCAGATCCGTGCCGCCGCGGAGGCCGCCCGCGCGACCGCCAAGGAGGTGCGCGGCGAGCTGCAGGCCGAGGCCAAGGCCCTGGTCGAGGCCTCGAAGGAGGTGGTGCAGCGGGTGCACGAGGCCGGCGCCTCGATCGGCCAGCGCGCCGACTCCCTGCGCGGCGCCGCCGACGACGCGCTGAAGCGCAGCGAGCAGCTGAGCAAGGCCCTGGAGGTCCGCAGCAAGGACGTCGGCCGCGCGGTCGAGCGGGTCGAGCGCAACGTCGCCAAGGTCGGCGAGGGCTTCCGCAGCCAGGCGCGCGAGCTGATCAAGGCCTCGGAGCAGGCGATCGTCCAGGCCCAGGCGATGCGCGAGCGCGAGGAGGTCGAGCAGCGCGGCGACTTCTTCCGCACCGCGACCTCGATGATCGAGGACCTGAACTCGGTCGCGGCCGACCTGCACCGCTACCTCGAGGACGAGCCGCCCGACACCCTGTGGAAGCGCTATCACAAGGGCGACCGCTCGATCTTCGCCCGCCGCCTGGCACGGCGCAGCGACGACAACTCCATGCCGATGATCGAGCGCCGCTTCGAGACCGACGAGCGCTTCCGCCGCCAGGCCGAGCGCTACATCCGCGACTTCGAGAGCCTGCTCGACCAGGCCAGCAACTGCGATCCGGAGAACGTCCTCAGCACGACGTTTCTGACCGCCGATGTCGGCAAGCTCTACCTGCTGCTCGCCCGCTCGCTGGGACGGGCGGCGGAGTGACGGCGGCGGAGTGAGGGCGGCGGAGTGAGGGCGGTGGCCTAGGACTGGCTTGCGCAGGCCGGAGGTTCACCCTCACCCCACCCTCCCCCTCGATGGGGGAGGGTGGCACACCGCAGTCTGAGAGTCGGCACTAAGCGGTTCCCGGCCAGAAAAGCGTAGCCCTGCCGGCCTCCTCGGATAGACTGCCCGGATGCGGGCGACCACCATCGACACCGGCGAGGTCCGCTTCGGCGCGCACCTGAAGACGCTTCTGGCCCTGCTGCCCTACCTCTGGCCGAAGGGGCGGGGCGACCTCAGGGCCCGGGTGCTGCTGGCCGCGGTCTTCCTGGTCGCGGCCAAGGTCGCCACCGTCTACGTACCCCTGCTGCTGGGCCGCGCCGTCGATGCGCTGAGCCCGGAGCCGGGCGCCGCGCTCGCGGCGGTCCCGCTCGGCCTGCTGCTGGCCTACGGCGTGGTCCGGGTTCTGGCCCGGGCCTTCGCCGAAGTCCGCGACGCCGTCTTCGCCAAGGTCGCCCAGAGCGCGATCCGGCAACTCGCGCTGAAGACCTTCAGGCATCTCCACGCCTTGGCCCTGCGCTTCCACCTGGAGCGGCAGACCGGCGGTCTGAACCGGGCGATCGACCGGGGCGCCAAGGGCATCGAGTTCCTGCTGCAGTTCGTCTCCTTCAGCGTCCTGCCGACCCTGGTCGAGATCGCCCTGGTCGCCGGCATCCTCTGGGTGCTCTTCGACTGGCGCTTCTCCGCGGTCACGCTGGCGACCGTGGTCGGCTACGTCTGGTTCACCTTCCGGGTGACGGAGTGGCGGATCCGGTTGCGCCGGGTGATGAACGAGGCCGACAACGACGCCAACACCAAGGCCGTCGACAGCCTGCTCAACTACGAGACGGTCAAGTACTTCGGCAACGAGGCGCACGAGGCCCGGCGCTTCGACCGGGCCCTGGCGCACTACGAGGGCGCCGCGGTCAAGAGCCGGACCAGCCTCTCGATGCTGAACAGCGGCCAGACCGTCATCGTCACCCTGGGCATCACCCTGATGATGATCATGGCCGCCCGCGGCGTGCTGGCCGGGACCATGACCGTGGGCGACTTCGTCATGGTCAACACCTACCTGCTGCAGCTCGCCATGCCGCTCGGCTTCCTCGGCACGGTCTACCGCGAGATCAAGCAGTCGCTGGTCGACCTGGAGGTCATGTTCGGCCTGCTGCGCTCGGCGCCGGAGGTCGAGGACCGGCCCGACGCCGCGCCCCTGGCTGTTCGGCGCGGCGCGGTCGCCTTCGAGGGCGTCTCCTTCGGCTACGACCCGCGGCGGCCGATCCTGCAGGAGGTCTCCTTCCAGGTCCCGGCCGGCCGGACCGTGGCCATCGTCGGGCCCAGCGGCGCCGGCAAGTCGACCGTCAGCCGGCTCCTCTTCCGCTTCTACGACGTGACCGAGGGCCGGATCCTGATCGACGGCCAGGACATCCGCGAAGTGACCCAGAGGTCGCTGCGCGCCGCGATCGGCATCGTTCCCCAGGACACCGTGCTGTTCAACGATACGATCTACTACAACATCGCCTATGGCCGGCCGGAGGCCGACCGGGCCGAGGTCGAGGCGGCGGCGCGCCTGGCCCGGATTCACGACTTCGTCCAGGGCCTGCCGGACGGCTACGATTCCATGGTCGGCGAGCGCGGCCTGAAGCTCTCGGGCGGTGAGAAGCAGCGGGTCGCCATCGCCCGGACCCTGCTCAAGAACCCCTGCATCTTCCTCTTCGACGAAGCGACCTCCTCGCTGGACACCAAGACCGAGCGCGAGATCCAGGACAGCCTGCGCGCTGTGTCCCGCGGCCGCTCGACCCTGGTCATCGCCCACCGGCTCTCGACCGTGGTCGAGGCCGACCAGATCCTGGTCCTCGAGGCCGGCCGCGTCGTCGAGCGCGGTCGCCACGCGGCGCTGCTCGCCGCCCGCGGCGCCTACGCCACCATGTGGGAGCGCCAGCAGAGGTCCGCCGCCGAGAGCAAGGCGGAGCCGGCAGCGGAGGCGGCGGAGTGACCAGAAAACAGAAAAAGGGGTCAGAGTCATTTTTCGCAGTGCATAATCATTCTCAGAAGTTGAGGCCGAGTCCGAAAAATGACTCTGACCCCTTTTTCTGTTTTCTGATCCGCTTCTCAAAACCCCGCTCCGGACGCTAGTGTGCCTGCGATGACTCCAAACCTCACCCATATCGCACTGCACGTCCGGGACCTGGAGGCCTGCATCGGCTTCTACCAGGACTTCTGCGGCCTCAAGATCGTGCATCAGCGCCAGGACGGCGGCACCCGGGTGGTCTGGCTGGCCGAGCCGGGGCGCGAGACGGAGTTCATCTTCGTCCTGCTGCCGGGCGGGCCCGGGCGTGACCAGGGCGAGGGCGACTACAGCCACTTCGGCTTCGCCCTGGACAGCAAGGCGGCGGTCGACGCCATCGCCGAGAAGGCCGAGGCCGCCGGCTGCCTGGCCTGGCCGCCGCGCCAGGATCCCTATCCCGTGGGCTACTACTGCGGCCTCAAGGACCCCGACGGCAACTTCGTCGAGTTCAGCTACGGCCAGCCGCTCGGCCCCGGCGCGGAAGGGCGAAGCTCGGAAGGGCGGGCCAGGTGAGCACGGCCAAGCGCGCCCGCAAGCCGGCGTCCCAGAGCGAGTCCCTGGCCGAGGGCGTCCTGGCCGGCGACCGTCGGGCCCTGGCGCGGGCGATCACCCTGATCGAATCGACCCGGGACGACCATCGGCGCGAGGCGGCCGAGCTGCTGGAGACCCTGCTGCCGCAGGCCGGCCGCTCGATCCGCCTCGGCATCTCCGGCGTGCCGGGGGTCGGCAAGTCGACCTTCATCGAGGCCTTGGGGCTGAAGCTGATCGAGGCCGGGCACCGGGTCGCGGTCCTTGCGGTCGACCCCTCCTCGCAGCGCAGCGGCGGCTCGATCCTGGGCGACAAGACCCGCATGCCCGAACTGGCCTCCGCCGAGGCCGCCTTCATCCGGCCCTCGCCGAGCCGCGGCACCCTGGGCGGGGTCGCCCGGCGCACCCGCGAGGCCATGCTGGCGAGCGAGGCCGCCGGCTTCGACGTGGTCATCGTCGAGACCGTCGGCGTCGGCCAGTCCGAGACCACGGTCGCCGACATGGTCGACCTCTTCCTGCTGCTGATCGCGCCCGGCGGCGGCGACGAGCTGCAGGGCATCAAGCGCGGGATCATGGAGATCGCCGACCTCGTCGTGGTCAACAAGGCCGACGGCCAGCTTAAGGACGAGGCGGGCCGCACGGCCGCGGAGTACCAGGGCGCGCTGCAGCTGCTGCGGCCCCGCAGCCCGCACTGGACGCCCCGGGTGCTGCTCTGCTCGGCTCTGACCGGCAGCGGGGTGCCCGAGGTCTGGGAGGCCGTCGGCGCCTACCGCGCGGCTCCGGGACTGCCCGGCGAGATCGCCGCGCGCCGCGCCGAGCAGGCCCGGCAATGGCTCTGGCAGGAGGTCCAGGAAGGGCTCATGGCCGCGCTCAAGGCCGACCCCGCGGTCAAGGCCGAGGTCGCCGCCCTGGAGGCCCGGGTCAAGGCCGGCGACCTGCCGGCCA
Organism: Kiloniellales bacterium; assembly: GCA_022361275.1. GTDB lineage: Bacteria > Pseudomonadota > Alphaproteobacteria > Kiloniellales > JAKSBE01 > JAKSBE01. Next base: position 5,835 of record JAKSBE010000296.1, on the reverse strand, counting down.
CGGCGGCGGCGCAGGTGCTGCTGAGGGCATTTCTCGGAAGCCGTTAGCGATGCAGCTTTGTCCGGCCGTTGCTGAGGCCCACGGCCTCACAAGGGCGTCCATTGGTCGTTTTCGTTGTTTCGTCCTGCTTTGCGCTGGGCGCTCGTGGCCGAGGGCGCCCCGTTTCAACCGTTCTTCCGGCCTTGACCGGGTTGTCCGGCTGCCCTACAAAACCCGGCCGAAACGGGCGCCTTGCGGGGCGCCCGGGGTTTTCTGATCAAAGCTTGGGATTTCAGCCATGGCCCGCCGCTGCGCCTTCACCGGCAAGGGTGTCCAGACCGGTAACAACGTCAGCCACGCCCACAACAAGACCCGGCGCCGCTTCCTGCCCAACCTGCAGCGGACCTCGCTCTACAGCGACACCCTGGGCCAGATGGTGCGCCTGCGGCTTTCGACCCGCGCGATCCGGACGATCGAGCACAACGGCGGCCTGGACGCCTTCCTGCTCTCGACCGCGAACGTCAAGCTGGGCGAGGAAGCCCGGCGCCTGAAGCGGCGGATCCAGAAGGCCGCGGCCAAGACCGACGCCGCGGCACCCGCCGCGGGCTGAAGCCCGGCCCGGCGGTTTTGCGCCGGGCTACTCGGCCTCCAGAAGGAGGCTGATCAGCACAGTCCGCTGGAACGGGTTGAAGTTGTCGTCCGACACCAGGTAGATCCGGACTCCGCCGCCGGGCTCGGCCCGCGCCGCGATCCCTTCCATGTTATCGTAGACCAGGGGCGGATGCAGTTCGGCCAGGACCTCCCCCTCCAGGGTGGCGCCGGTCTCGATTTCCGCCAGGGGAAGCCGCCGCAGGCTGGCGGCCAAGCCGCCCAGGACGCTGAAACGCCGCTCCAGGAGCAGGACGTCGCCCGACGGCAGGATCGCGGCGCCGGTCGGCCGATAGCGTGCCCGACGGCGCAGGGCGAGTTCGGACCACCGACCCTGCTGCCAGAGGTATCCGGGCAGGGTCGGGGTGTCGCCGCCGTGCTCAGCGACGACGAGCAGCCGGCCGTCGGGCAGTTCGGTCAGGGCCTCGAGACCGCCGTTGTCCCTCAGCCGGTCGAGTCCCGGCGGTGCCGGGAAGGGCTGTGCCGGCCGGCCGAGGCCGCCGGCGCCGGCCGGATAGCGCCAGATCCTGTGGGCTTGCTCGAAGGCGACCAGGGTCGTGCCGTCGTGCAGCCGGGCCAGGGATTCGGCATCGCCCGCGCGCTTGCTGGCCAGGGCCCGGTTGTCGCCGTCCCGAAGCCGATGGATCTCCGCGTCCTCCAGGCCGACCAGGAAGCCTTCGTCATCCAGCCGGATCCGGGCCGAGACCCAGTGGCCGGCGTCGGTCACGGCGAGCAGCCGGTCGCCCTCGGGCTCGAGCAGCAGTCCGGAAAGGCTGCCGAAGCGCGGGTTGTCGGCGGTAATCTCCAGGCTGCCCCGCCAGGTCAGCCCGTCCAGCGTCGCCTGGGCCGGATTCTCGGAATTGAGCGGCAAGGGCTTGACCGTCAGGGCCAGCGGCTCGGCCGCCGCGGGTCCGGCCGAAAGCACCGGCGCGAGCAGGCAGAACAGGAGGAGAATGCGGCGAATCATCGTGCCGGAGCCATGAATGTCGGTGACGGCTTGGTAGCAAAGCTTCAGGTCTTCGTGAAGCGTCTCCCGGCGCGGGGTGCTTTGCGGCATACTCACCGAAACCACTGACAAGTGAGGAGCCTCTCCATGACTCAACTCCGCCGACGCCATGTCGTCACCTCCCTGGCCAGCCTGCCCTTGGCCGCCGTGCTCGCCGATCCGCGCCTGGCGCGGGCCGCCGCGGCCGGCCTCCAGGAGGTCGACCTGACCACCCAGGGCGGCAAGGCGGTCAAGGCCTCGCTGGCCCTGCCGGCGAGGACGCCGGCGCCGACCCTGCTGCTGATCCACGAATGGTGGGGCTTGAACGACCAGATCAAGTCGGTGGCGGCCGATCTCGCCGGTCAGGGTTATGTCGCCCTGGCGGTCGACCTCTATGACGGCAAGCTCGCCGGCCCCGGCGACCGGGAGCAGGCCCGGAACTACATGCAGGGCGTCGTCGAGGCCGAGGCGACCGACACCCTGGTATCCTGGGTCGCCTGGCTGAAGGGGCACGAGGGGGCGACCGGAAAGGTCGGCACCGTCGGCTGGTGCTTCGGCGGCGGCTGGTCGCTCAACACCGGGATCGCCACGCCGGTCGATGCCACCGTGGTCTACTACGGCCGGGTCAACCGTACGGCCGAGGACCTGAAGGCTCTCAAGGGACCGGTCCTGGGGCACTTCGCGACCCAGGACCAGTGGATCAACAAGGAGATGGTCAGCGGCTTCGAGGCGGCCATGAAGGCGGCCGGCAAGACCGCGACCAACCATTGGTACGAGGCCGACCACGCCTTCGCGAATCCGACCAGCGCGCGCTACGACGAGGCCGACGCCAAGCTCGCCTGGGAGCGGACCCTGGCCTTCTTCGCGGCCAATCTTCAAGGCTGAGACGCCGCGCCGGGCTGGCGCGAAAGCGGGAAAAGGAAAGGCAGCTCGACAAAGCTGGGACGCGTGAGCTGCCTCTCCCCCGCATTGGCCCTCCCACCGTGCGGGCGGGAGAGCCTCGCGGCGCGGTCCCCTCAAGGGCCGCGCCGCGAACCGCTTATCTCCGCCTCATTGAGGCCAATGAGGCGCAGTTTGATCTAGTCCTTCTGCTTGCGGTAGCGGCTGTCCTCCATGGATACCAAGGCGAGAACCAGCCCGAAAACGGTGAAGGCTCCCAGGACACCGGCGAGGAAGAGGGTATCGTCGAAGGGCATCGGCTTCGATCTCCTGCTGCAGATTCGGACGCTCAGCCTGCCCCCGACGCTGCTCCTCGCGCATTGACCTATATCAAATGACCATAGTTCCAATGTGGGTTTGTGGCGGCCCTGCGTTCGGCGGGGTCGGCTTGAGACCTCTACAGCGCCCGGATACCCTTGAGTTCGAGGTTCTCCGAGCGATCTCGTTGCCAGGCGTCACGCAGAGGTACGGAATGGGGATCAGGACCTGGCCGATCGCGAGGTCGATGCGAGACTCCCTGTGCAGGCTCGGCCTGCCCCAGCGTTTGGGAGATGGCCAGCCCTACGATGCAGAGAGCTACCGGAGTTTCCCGTCACTGGAAGAGGTTGCCGGTGACGGCTGGTGCCGGGCGATCCTGTCGGAATTGCTGGGCGACCCTGGCCTGGTCGCATGGTGGACGACCGCGGAGGTTCTGAAGACGAGCGGGCTGTCCGGCCACGGGGCGGCCAGGCTTCCTGATCGCCTGAACCTCGACCGACCGGGGGCCATCTTTGGGTCGAGACCTTCGCTTGGCAGGGCAGGGCGCTCGTGCTGGCCGATCTGGCGGCGCCCGAGGTCGCCGACCTGGTCTTGGCGTGGGCCGGCGGCGATACGGAGTTCGACGTCGAGTTCCTGTTCTCGGCGCCCGGCGGCGGGACCTGGGACCTCGAAACGATCCGCCGGTGGTGCGGGGCCAGGGAAGACTGGTCTCGTCCGGAATCGCTGGTCCCGGCCCGCGCGGACCGGGTCGTCGCCCTGTTCGATGGCGACATCTATTGCGCCCTGCCGGAAGCGGCCGCAACGGCCGTTCTCCCTTCGCTGACCGCCCTCGCCGTCGCCTGGCGCCTCGAGGTGATACCGGGACCCGAAGGCTATAGCTGGCTGCCGGACCGAAGCTGATCCCTGCCCGGGGGCCGGACTACGCGGCGCCGTATCGGACGCGGGTATCGGGGGTGCCTTCCTCGAAGAGTTCGGCCAGTTTCTCCATCATGGTGCCGCCGAGTTGCTCGGCGTCGACAATGGTGACGGCGCGGCGGTAGTAGCGGGTCACGTCGTGGCCGATGCCGATCGCGACCAGCTGCACCGGCGAGCGGGTCTCGATGTAGTCGATGACCTCGCGCAGATGCCGCTCCAGATAGTTGCCGGGGTTGACCGAGAGGGTCGAGTCGTCGACCGGCGCGCCGTCGGAGATGACCATCAGCACCCGGCGTTGCTCGGGCCGGCCGAGCAGACGGGCGTGAGCCCAGAGCAGGGCTTCGCCGTCGATGTTCTCCTTCAGGATGCCCTCGCGCAGCATCAGGCCCAGGTTCTTGCGGGCCCGCCGCCAGGGCGCGTCGGCCGGCTTGTAGATGATGTGGCGCAGGTCGTTGAGGCGGCCGGGATTGGGCGGCTTGCCCTGGGCGATCCAGTGCTCCCGCGACTGGCCGCCCTTCCACATCCGGGTGGTGAAGCCCAGGATCTCGACCTTTACGCCGCAGCGCTCCAGGGTCCGCGCCAGGATGTCGGCGCTCATCGCGGCGACGGTGATCGGCCGGCCGCGCATCGAGCCCGAGTTGTCGATCAGCAGGGTGACCACAGTGTCGCGGAACTCGGTCTCCAGCTCCCGCTTGTAGGACAGCGAGTGCATGGGGTTGACCACGACCCGCGCCAGGCGCGCGGTGTCCAGCAGCCCTTCCTCGAGGTTGAACTCCCAGGCCCGGGTCTGCTTGGCGAGCAGGCGGCGCTGCAGGCGGTTGGCCAGGCGGGCGATGACGCCTTGGAGATGAGAGAGCTGCTGATCCAGCATCTTGCGCAGCCGGGCCAGTTCGTCGGCGTCGCAGAGCTCCTCGGCGCCCACGATCTCGTCGAACTGGGCGATGTAGAAGCCGTAGGCCTCGGCGTTGGGGCGGTTCTGGCCGTCCTCGAAGTTCGGCGGCCGGCCCGGGTCGCCCGGCTCGTCCTCGCCGGCGCCGGGCATCATCTCGCTGTCCATCTCGGCGCTGGCGTCGTCCAGGCTCTGGGCCTCGCTGCTGTCGCCGCGCTCGCCCTCCAGCATGGCGAGGGTCTCGCCGCTGTCCTCCTCGCCGCCCTCGCTGCTCTCCTCCGAGGTCTCGCTCTGGCCTTCCTGCTGCTCGCCCTCGCTCTGCTCCTCGCCGCCGCTCTCCTCCTCGCGGCCGAGGTCGACGTTGAGGTGGCCGAGCAGGCGGCGTACCTCCTCGGCGAAGGCCTCCTGGTCGTCGGCCAGGCCGCCGAGGTTGTTCAGCGCCTCCAGCACCCGTGCGTCGAAGCTGGCACGCCAGCAGTCGATCATCTGCCGGGCGGCCGGGGGCGGCGCGACTCCGGTCATGGCCTCGCGGGCGAGCATGTGCATGACCTCGGACAGCGGCGCCTCGTCCTGGGTCGAGGCCCGCGCCAGGCCCCGCTTGCGGTACTCGGTCTCGGTCGCGGCGTCGAGGTTGACGCCCACCCCGGCCATGCGGCGCATGCCCAGGGCCTCGCAACGGGCCTGCTCGACCGCGTCGTAGATCTCGCGGGCGATCTGGGCACCCGGCCGCCCCTTGGCGTGCCGGCCTTCGTCGTGGTAGCGCAGGCGCAGGGCGATGGCGTCGGCCTCGCCGCGGGCCAGGGACTTGTCCTCGATCGGCAGATCGCGGCCCGGGGCCGTCAGGCGCGCCTCCTTGCCGATCAGGCCCTGGCCGCTGGGGGCGAAGCTGACGGTGATCTCGGCCTCTTCCGAGACGGCGCGCAAGGTCGCCCCGGTGATGCGCTTGAAGCGCTCCAGCGGGGATTCGTCGCGCGATCCGAGGTCGGACATGGCAGGCCGGCTCCTAGACCAGGAGGGCCTTCGCCCCTTCGTCGGCCAACTCGGTCCCGAAGCAGCGCTGGTAGTACTCGGCGACGACCGGGCGCTCGACCTCGTCGCACTTGTTGACGAAGGTCACGCGGAAGGCATAGCCGATGTCCTTGAAGATCTCGGCGTTCTCGGCCCAGGTGATCACCGTGCGCGGGCTCATCACCGTCGAGAGGTCGCCGTTGATGAAGCCGCT
>JAKSBE010000062.1 GCA_022361275.1 Kiloniellales bacterium | reverse complement strand
GACTCGGGGCGGGTCGCCGAGCTGGCGGCCGGCCCCTTTCCGCCGGACTTCGATCCGGCCGGCCTCGAGCTCTCCGATCCCGATCCCTGGCTCGCGCTCTACCTGGACCAGAGCGTTCCGATCGACGACTCGGCCCGGGTCGCGCTGCTGCGCTCGATGCGCCGGCCGTCGCGGTCCCGGCTGCTGCCCTTCGTGCGGCCCCTCGCGCGGACCTTCATCGTCCTGTTCACGGTCCTCCGGATCCTGATCCCCAACCGCTGGCATTCCTCGGCCCGCCTGCACCGCCTGATCCACTGGGGCCTGAAGACCTTCGTCGCGCCCGAGGCGAACTACCTGATCCTGCGCCACTTCCACATCGGCAGCGAGATCCTGGCCTTCATCGCCGACAACGTGCCGGGCTTCAAGCCGGACACGGTGCCGCTTTATCCGAACACGCTGGAGGACCTGATCGACGACGTGTTCCTGCAGCACGACCTGAACATCTTCCTCTTCATCGCCCAGATGAACGCCCACCTGCGCCGCCAGGGAAGGGACCTGGCGCCGCGCGGCAAGCTCAACTTCCGGGCGATCACCGACGCCGAGTTCCCGATCGAGACCCTGCCGGAGGGGCGCTGGAACCTCGTCGACCTGCAGACCGCGATCGAGGCCTACACGCCGCTCTACCAGCTCTTCCTGCGCAACAGCGACTTCTGGCGGGCCAGCAACTCCCTGCAGCTCGACGAGACGATCGGCGTCTACGTCGCCAAGCTGCTGGGCAGCCCCTACCACCTCTTCTTCGCCAACAACCGCCATCCGGTCATCCCGCTGTCGACCCTGCGCGCCGGCTTCCGCCTGATGCTGCACGGCCTGGCCGCCGAGCAGCTGCACTATCACCTGCGGCAGTGGAAGCGCGGGGCGCTCGATCATCTGGCCAGGACGGCGCCGCCGTCGGACGCCTGAGGCCGCGGAACCTGAAGTCACGGGGGAAAGACCATGGAGCCCTTGTTCTGGCTGCTCGCGATCCTGATCGTCGGCTACCTCTTCATCGCGCCGATCTTCGGCATCATCGCGAACGCGGCCGCCGGCCGCGCCCAGGCCGAGCTTCGCGAGCTGCAGCGCGCGGTCGCCGGCCTGGGCCAAGAGCTGGCGGCGGCGAAACGCGCGATCGAGGCGCTTCAGCAAGGCGCGCGCCCGCCGGCGGCGGAGAGAGCCCGGGACGCCTCGCCCCCGCCGATGCCGGCGCCTGCAGCGCCGCCGCCTCCGCCCGCCACGGCTACGCGCGCGGCCGAGGGCGGGCCCGGCTGGCTGGCCGGCCTGGAGGAATCCCTGGCCTCGCGCTGGCTGGTCTGGGTCGGCGCCCTGGCCCTGGCGCTCGGCGGCGCCTTCCTGGTCAAGGTCTCGATCGACCGCGGCTGGCTCGGGGCCGGCCTGCGGGTCACCGCCGGGTTCCTCTTCGGCCTGGCCTGCGTCGGCGCCGGCGAATGGCTGCGCCGCCGCCCGCTGCAGAAGGCGATCGCGAGCCTGCGTCCGGACTACGTGCCGCCGGCCCTGGCCGGGGCCGGGCTCTTCGTCGCCTTCGCCAGTCTCTACGCCGCCTACGGACTCTACGGCTTCCTCGGTCCGCCGGCCGCCTTCCTCGATCTGGCCGCGGTGGCGTTGGGCGGGATCGCGCTGTCCCTGCTGCAGGGGCCGGTGATCGCCCTGATCGGTCTGCTCGGCGGCTTCGCGACGCCGCTTCTGGTCTCGACCGACTCGCCCCAGCCCTGGCCGCTCTTCCTCTATCTCCTGGTGATCTCCGCCGCGGCCCTGGGGGTGGTGCGCTACAAGGACTGGTGGTGGCTGGCCTGGGCGGCCCTGGCCGGCGCCTTCGGCTGGGCG
>JAKSBE010000108.1 GCA_022361275.1 Kiloniellales bacterium | reverse complement strand
GCGCCGGTGCAGGCGCCGATGTAGGCGACCTGCGGCTTCACCTTCGAGAACTCGGCGGCGGGCGCGGCCAGGGCCGGGCTGTGCGGTGCCGCGACCTGCGGCGCCAGCGCGCTGGCGTCGTAGCGGTGCTCCTCGCCGACCATCGCCTCGGGATCGCTCTGCCAGGCCGCGATCTCGCCCGGCTCCGCCCCGGCCGCCCTCAGGAAGGCGGCGGTCGTCGCGTCCGGCGCGATGATCCCGGTCTGGGCGCCCAGCTCCGCCGCCATGTTGCACAGGGTCATGCGCTCCTGCATCGACAGGGCGGAGACGGCCGCGCCGCTGTACTCCACCGCCTGGTAGCGGCCGCCGTCCATGCCCAGGCGGGTGCAGAGGAACAGCATGATGTCCTTGGCCACCACGCCCTTCGCCAGGCGGCCCGACCAGTCGATGCGGATGGTCTCGGGCACCTTCAGCCAGATCTCGCCGGTGACCAGCACCCCGGCCATCTCGGTGGCGCCGATGCCGAACATGTAGCAGCCGAAGGCGCCGCCGGTCGGCGAGTGGCTGTCGCCGCCGACCACGAACATCCCCGGCCGCAGGTGGCCGCGCTGCGGCAGCACGACGTGGCAGATGCCCTCGCGGTCGTGGAAGGCGCGGATGCCCTGCTCGGCGACCCAGTCGCGGGTCAGGTCCAGGATCGCCCGGCTGCCGGCGTCCGTGGCCGGGACGAAGTGGTCGGTGATCACCACCACCTTGTCCGGGTCCCAGACCTTGACCCCCAGGCGCTCCAGGATCGGCTTGACCCGCCGCGGCCCGCCGGAGTCGTGCATCATCGCCAGGTCGACCCGGCAGGTCACGGTCTCCCCCGGCGTCACCGCGGCGCGCCCGGCGGCCCGGGCGATGATCTTCTCGGCTAGAGTGCGTGCGGCCATGTCAGCGGCTCACCGAGGGCAGCCAGGTCGCCAGCTCCGGCACCGCGATCAGCAGCAGGACCAGCAGCATGGCGCAGGCCATGAAGGGCAGGGCGGCGACGCAGATCTCAACGAAGCGGGTGCCGGGCGGCGCCACGCTCTGCATGACGAAGAGCAGCAGGCCGAAGGGCGGGGTGGTGAAGCTGATCTCCAGCGCCAGCAGGATGATGATGCTGAACCAGATCAGGTCGAAGCCGAACTGCTCGGCCAGGGGATAGAAGATCGGCACGGTCAGCAGCATCATCGAGAGCTGGTCCATGAACATGCCGAGCATCAGCAGGACCAGGAACATCACCGCGAGCATGGTCAGCGGCGCGATGTCGAAGCCGGTGACCCAGTCGATCAGCCCCGCGCTGC
>JAKSBE010000155.1 GCA_022361275.1 Kiloniellales bacterium | reverse complement strand
GACTGGCGAGCACGGCGACCTGCTCGACCTGATCCGGCTGAACCAGGGCCTCGCGAGCCTGAAGGAAGCGATGGAGGAGGCGCGGGCCTTCCTGGGTGCCTCGCCGTCGACGGCACCGCAGCCGGCAGAGCGGACAGGCCGCTGTCAGTTGAAGACCCAGGCCGCGCGCCGGCTCTGGGCGGCGGCGGGTCCGGTCGCCGGCACGCCGGCCGAGGCCTATCTCCGGGCCCGTGGGATCTGGCTGACCTGCCTCCCGGCGCTGCGCTATCACGCCCGCGTCTACTACCGCGCCGACGACCATGCGCCCCTGCGGCGCCTGCCCGCCCTGCTCGCCGCGATCACGGACCTGGAGGGCCGGGTCGTCGGCGTGCACCGCATCTGGCTCGATCCCGACGTACCGGCCTTGGCCTCCGTCCCGGCGCCCAAGCGGTCGCTCGGCCCCCATCTCGGCCAGGGCGTCCGCTTCGGCCGCGCGTCGCGCGACCTGGTCGTGGGCGAGGGCGTCGAGACCCTGCTCTCGCTCAAGAGCGCCTGTCCCGAGCTGCCTATGATCGCCGCGCTCTCGGCCAGCCACCTCGCCGGACTGGTCCTGCCGCCGGCGCTGGAACGGTTCTGGATCGCCCGGGACCGGGGCACTGTGGGCCGCCGCGCGGCCAGGCGCCTGCGCGCCCGGGCCGAGGCCGAGGACATCGCCGTCCGCGACCTCGTGCCGCGCCTCGGCGACTTCAACGAGGACCTGCGGGCGCTCGGCCGGGCCGCCTTCACCGCCTGCGTGCGGCGTCTCCTGCGGCCGGCACTGCCGACCGCCTCGGCTGAGGACGCCGCAGCTCCGTGACAGCGGGCTCGCTGGAGGGCCACGTTCGTCATCCCGGCTGCTCCGGAAGGGCCGCGCCCGCGGCCTTGAAGGGCGGCGGTCTAGCGGCGGCGGGCCCCGCCAAAGGCGCAAGGGTGAAGGCTACGCCCGGCCGGACGGTCTCCCCGCGCTTCCGCGCTGCGCTTGTGCAGCGCGGGCGATCCCCCTCCGCCCGGCCGCCCTTGCGCGCGGGCCCGGCGCCCCCGCTGCGGAACCGCCGTCAAGGCCGCGATCGGCGCGGCCGG
>JAKSBE010000137.1 GCA_022361275.1 Kiloniellales bacterium | reverse complement strand
TGAACCGGCCGAGCCTGATCCTGGCGCCGAACAAGACCCTGGCCGCCCAGCTCTACGGCGAGATGAAGACCTTCTTCCCGGACAACGCGGTGGAGTACTTCGTCTCCTACTACGACTACTACCAGCCCGAGGCCTACGTCCCGCGCAGCGACACCTACATCGAGAAGGAAAGCTCGATCAACGAGCAGATCGACCGCATGCGCCACTCGGCGACCCGGGCGCTCTTCGAGCGCCGCGACGTGGTGATCGTCGCCTCGGTCTCCTGCATCTACGGCATCGGCTCGCCCGAGACCTACTCCAAGATGGTCGTCGACGTGAAGGCCGGCCAGACCCTGAACCGCTCGGACCTGCAGAAGGCCCTGGTCGAGCTGCAGTACAAGCGCAACGACACCGCCTTCCAGCGCGGCACCTTCCGGGTGCGCGGCGACACCCTGGAGATCTTCCCGGCGCACTACGAGGACCGGGCCTGGCGGGTCTCGCTCTTCGGCGACGAGGTCGAGGCGATCTTCGAGTTCGACCCCCTGACCGGCGAGAAGACCGACGGCCTGGAGGCGGTGCGGGTCTACGCCAACAGCCACTACGTGATCCCGCGGCCGACCCTGCAGCAGGCCGCCAAGACGATCAAGGAGGAGCTGAAGGTCCGGCTGGAGGAGCTGCGCGCGACCGGCAAGCTGCTGGAGGCCGAGCGCCTGGAGCAGCGCACGACCTTCGACCTGGAGATGATGGAGGCGACCGGCTCCTGCGCCGGGATCGAGAACTACTCCCGCTATCTGACCGGCCGCCAGCCGGGCGAGCCGCCGCCGACCCTGTTCGAGTACCTGCCCGAGGACGCCCTGCTCTTCGTCGACGAGAGCCACGTCACCGTGCCCCAGCTCAACGGCATGTTCCGCGGCGACTACGCGCGCAAGTCAACCCTGGCCGAGTACGGCTTCCGCCTGCCGTCCTGCATCGACAACCGGCCGCTCAAGTTCGAGGAGTGGGACGTCATGCGCCCGCCCACGGTCCTGGTCTCGGCCACCCCCGGCAAGTGGGAGCTGGAGCGCACCGGCGGCGTCTTCGTCGAGCAGGTGATCCGCCCGACCGGCCTGATCGACCCGGTCTGCATCGTCCGGCCGACCGAGAGCCAGGTCGACGACCTGATGAGCGAGTGCCGCGAGGTGGTCGGCAAGGGCGGCCGCGTCCTGGTCACCACCCTGACCAAGCGGATGGCCGAGGACCTGACCGAGTACCTGCACGAGGCCGGGATCCGGGTGCGCTACATCCATTCCGACGTCGACACCCTGGAGCGGATCGAGATCATCCGCGACCTCCGGCTCGGCGCCTTCGACGTGCTGGTCGGCATCAACCTGCTGCGCGAGGGCCTGGACATCCCGGAATGCGCCCTGGTCTGCATCCTCGACGCCGACAAGGAGGGCTACCTGCGCTCGGCGACCTCGCTGATCCAGACCATCGGCCGGGCGGCGCGCAACGTCGACGGCCGGGTCATCCTCTACGCCGACCGCATGACCGACAGCCTGCAGCACGCCCTGGGGGAGACCAACCGCCGGCGCGAGAAGCAGCAGGCCTACAACGCCGCCCACGGCATCACGCCGGAGAGCGTCCGCAAGGACATCGCCAACATCCTGGACAGCGTCTTCGAGGGCGACCACGTCACCGTGAAGACCGGCGACGAGGCCCACAACCACCTGATCGGCCACAACCTCAAGGCCTACATCGCCGAACTGGACGAGCGGATGCGCAGCGCCGCCGCCGACCTGGAGTTCGAGGAGGCCGCGCGCCTGCGCGACGAGATCCGCCGCCTGGAGCAGCAGGACCTGGAGCTGCCGAGCGACACCTCCTTCGCCGGCAAGGTCGCCCGCGCCGACGCCAAGTCCAAGAGCGGCAAGGGCAGGTACCGGCGCAAGCGGCGCGGGCCCTGAGCCGCTCCCGAACGACAGCCCTCGCCGGATGACGTCACGCCGGCTCGAGGTCTCCCTTGGCCGTCGGCCGCGCGTATGGGAAGCAGGGACTTGAGAGGCGCGGGCAAAGTTCTAAGCTGTTCAGACGGGAGGACAAGCCGATGACCGACAGCGACGCCAAGGACAAGATCCGCAAGTCGGACGAGGAATGGCAGCGGCAGCTCACCCGCGAGCAGTTCCACGTCACCCGGCGCAAGGGCACCGAGCGCGCCTTCACCGGCAGGTACCACGACGACAAGACACCGGGGACCTATGCCTGCATCTGCTGCGGCGTGCCCCTGTTCAGCTCCGCGCACAAGTTCGATTCCGGGACCGGCTGGCCCTCCTACTGGCAGCCGATCGACGCCGCGGCGGTCGAGGAGGAGGAGGACCGCTCCTTCTTCATGGTCCGCACCGAGGTCCACTGCGCGCGCTGCGAGGCCCACCTCGGCCACGTCTTCCCCGACGGCCCGGCGCCGACCGGCCAGCGCTACTGCATCAACTCCGCCTCCCTGAACCTGGTGCCCAAGGACGAGGACGGCGCATAGTGCAGAGTTGTCGAGGTTGGAGTGTCACCCCCACCCCGGCCCTCCCCCATCGAGGGGGAGGGAGAAGGATGCGGCCGCCACCACATTCTCCCTCCCCCTCGATGGGGGAGGGCCGGGGTGGGGGTGACACTCCGGTTCATGCAAGCCGAGACCTGCCGCCAGCGGGAGACCGGATCGGCCTTCGTGCTGAACGCCCTGATCGAGGCCGGGCGAGTCACGCTCCTGAAGGACGCGCCGGAGGTCGTGGACACACCCTCCCCGCCAGCGGCAAGGGACAGAAGATCACGCGCTGCGCGGCCGGTCGCTCGCGTCGTGGTCGTTCTTGTTGCGCGCCGAGGCGAGCTGCGTGCTGAGGTCGCCGAAGTCCTGTCGGTAGAGAAGCTGCGCCAGGCTGATCATGGCCAGGGGATGGCCCTGGTCGGCAGCCCTCCAGTGGATCCTCGCCGCTTCGACGTAGTCCTCCCGGCTCGCCCCAGGCTGGATGTAGCTGTTCGCCAGGTTGAACTCGGCGACCGCCAGGCCCATCGACGCGGCGCGGCGGTAGAGCGCTCGGGCCTCCCCGACCCTGCTCCGGTCGGCCCACTCGAGCTGGACGGCTTGGTTGTTGAGCGTGACCGCCTCGGCGAAGTCCGTCGACTCGCCCGGTGGCCGCGCCGGCTCCCGCAGTTGTTCCGGCAGGCCGTAACGGCCGTGACAGGCCAGCGCGTCCTTCAAGGCACCGAAGTCGACGAGGACTCCGGTGAGGCCCCGGCGATCAGCAGGACAAGGCCCAAGAGGGCCCACAGCGTGCGATGGGTCATCAGCACCTCCGTTTTCGCCGTCCCGACGGCAGAATCGGCCAATAGGCGGTTCCCGATCCGCCGAACCTATGCCGACGCGCGATCATCGACGGATTTATGCTGCTTGCGGTTAAGTTCGGATTAGCACGTCTCCGTCTCACCTCGCGGGGAGCCCGGACGCTTTACCTTTACAGAGTGTAGAGTCCGCTCGCGGAAACCGCCCACCATCGCAGGAGGAACGACCAAGATGGCCGACAAGGCCCCCCGCGCCTGGCAGCGCATGCTCTCGGGCCGGCGGCTCGACCTGCTCGACCCCTCGCCCCTGGACGTCGAGATCGAGGACATCGCCCATGGCCTGTCGCGGGTCGCGCGCTGGAACGGCCAGACCTCGGGCGACTGGGCCTTCTCGGTCGCGCAGCACAGCCTGGTCGTCGAGGAGATCTTCCGCCGCCTGCGGCCCGACGCGACGCAGGCGCAGTGCCGGGCGGCCCTGCTGCACGACGCGCCCGAATACGTGGTCGGTGACCTGATTACCCCCTTCAAGGCCTCGGTCGGCGGCGGCTACAAGGCCCTGGAGCAACGCCTGCTGACCGCCGTGCACCTGCGCTTCAGCCTGCCGGCCAGGCTGCCCGAGGCGCTGAGTGCCGCGATCAAGCGCGCCGATCGCGCGGCGGCCTACCTGGAGGCGACCCAGCTGGCCGGTTTCGGCGAGGCCGAGGCCAAGCGCGTCTTCGGCCGGCCGCGCGGCTTCGAGGCGCTGGAACTGGACTGCATCGCGCTTCAGCCCTGGCCGCCCGCCGAGGCCAAGTCGCGCTTCCTGGCGCGTTTCGAGGCGCTCGACGGTCCGGCGGCCGAGGGCCGCTGACACGGCAGCAGGGCTCTGGACCCCGGCGGCAGCGGCGGCTATCAGTCACCGCCATGTCCGCCCTGCTGATCGCCGCCATCCTGCCGCTGCTCGCCTGGCTCTATCTGCTGCCGTTCCACGGCGGCTTCTGGCGCGGTCGCGAGCGCCTGGACGGCGCGCCCGGCGAACGCGCCGACTGGCCGGCGGTCGCCGCCATCGTGCCGGCACGCAACGAGGCCGAGGTCGTCGGCCAGGCCATGGCCTCGCTGCTGCGCCAGGACTACCCCGGCGCGCTGACCGTGATCCTGGTCGACGACCACAGCGAGGACGGGACGGCCGAGGCCGCGACGGCGGCGGCCCGAGGCACGGAGCGGCCCGAGCGCCTTCAGGTCCGGGTCTCCCGCGACCTGCCGCCCGGCTGGCTGGGCAAGCCCTGGGCCCTGTCGGAAGGTCTGCGCCACGCCGACGCGGCGGCCCCCGAGGCGGCCCCCGAGGCGCCCCCCGAGGCGAGCTACGTCTGGCTGACCGACGCCGACATCGCCCACGACCCGCAAAACCTGCGCCGCCTGGTCGCCAAGGCCGAGGCGGAGGATCTGGACCAGGTCTCCCAGATGGTGATCCTGCGCAGCGAGGGCTTCTGGGCCCGGCTGCTGATCCCGGCCTTCGTGTTCTTCTTCCAGAAGCTCTATCCCTTCGCCTGGGTCAACGACCACCGCCGCGACGTCGCCGGGGCGGCCGGCGGCTGCGTCCTGCTGCGGCGGCGCGCCCTGGCCGCGGCCGGCGGCTTCGAGGTCATCAAGGACGCCCTGATCGACGACTGCACCCTGGCCCGCGCGATCGCCGAGCGGGGCCGTCCCGGGGGCGGCCGTCTGTTCCTCGCCCTGACCAGCGCGGCCGAGAGCCTGCGCCCCTACGAGGGGCTGGGCGGCGTCTGGCGGATGGTCGCGCGCTCGGCCTACACCCAGCTTCGGCATTCGCTCCTGCTGCTGCTCGGCACCCTGCTCGGGATGGCTCTGGTCTATCTCCTGGCCCCGGCCGTCGCCTTGACCTTCCCCTGGCACGGCGCCGGCATCCCGGCGGCCTTGGGCCTGCTGGTCTGGGCGATGATGGCCGGTTCCTTCCTCCCGACCCTGCGGCTCTACCGGCAGCCGCGCGCCTTTGCCCTGCTGCTGCCGCTCGCCGGCCTGCTCTACGCCGCCATGACCCTGGACTCCGCCCTGGCCCATTGGCGCGGCCGCGGCGGCGCCTGGAAGGGCCGGGTCGCGGGCGGCGCGGCGCTGGAACGGGGCGGCAACCCCGGTTAAGCTGCGCGCCATGAACGACACCACTGCCCAGGTCGAGACGCCTTCGGGAAAGGGCGCCGGCGACGAGAACTTCCCGGTCGGCTCCTTCCTCCTGCCCCGGCGGCTGCGCCCGCACGTCGCGGTCTTCTACGCCTACGCGCGCGCGATCGACGACATCGCCGACAACCCGGAGCTCGCGCCGGGGGACAAGGTCGCGCGCCTCGACCGCATGGCCGCGGCGATCGAAGGCCGGGAGTCCGGGGTGCCCGCCCTGGCGACCGCGGAGCGCATGCGCCGGAGCCTGCTGGAGACCGACGTCACCACCAGGCACTGCCTGGACCTGATCTCGGCCTTCCAGCAGGACGCCGTGAAGCTGCGCTACGACGACTGGGCCGACCTGCTGGACTACTGCGACCGCTCGGCCAATCCGGTCGGACGCTACCTGCTCGACCTGCACGGCGAGAGCCCGGAGGGCTATCCCGCCTCCGACGCGCTCTGCAGCGCCCTGCAGGTGCTCAACCACCTGCAGGACTGCCAGGACGACTATCTGAGCCTGGACCGCGTCTACCTGCCGCAGGACTGGATGGCCGAAGCCGGGATCACGGTCGAGGCGCTGCGCGGCGAGGCCGCTTCCCCCGGACTGCGCGGGGTCATCGACCGCTGCCTGGACGGCACCGAGCTCCTGGTCCGGCAGGCCGGCGAACTCCCCGCCCGCCTGCACGGCCTGCACCTCGGCATGGAATCCGCGGTCATCGTCCGCGTCGCCGAGGCGCTGACCATCAAGCTGCGGCACCGCGATCCGCTGGCCGAACGGGTCGAGCTGAGCAAGCCGGCCTTCCTGTGGTGCGGCCTGCGGGGCGTCGTCGGCGAGATCCTCGGCCGGCTGCGTCCCAGCGCAAAACGCTTGCAGCCGGCAGGCGGGCGCGGGTAGTTCAGGGTACGCAGTTCCCGGGGGTCCGAAGGCATGCCCAAGGCCGATACCTTGACCAGTGCCGATCTGGAGGCTGCGCGCGCCCACGCGCGCCAGGTCGTCGAGGAGTCCGCGACCTCCTTCCTCTGGGGCATGCGGATCCTGCCGGAGGAGCGGCGCCGCGGCATGTTCGCGATCTACGCCTTCTGCCGCGAGGTCGACGACATCGCCGACGAGGAGGGCCCGGAGGACGAGAAGCACGCCCGTCTCGCCGCCTGGCGGGAGGAGATCGAACGGCTCTACGCCGGCCGTCCGACCTATCCGACCGCCCGTGCGCTGCTGGAGCCGGTACGCAACTACGCCCTGCCGCGCCAGGAGTTCATCGCCCTGATCGAGGGCATGGAGATGGACGTCGGCGACGGCCTGATCGGACCGAGCCTGGAAGACCTGAAGTGTTATTGCCGGCGGGTCGCCGGCGCGGTCGGCATGCTGTCGATCAAGGTCTTCGGCGCCCTGGAGCGCGAGGCCGAGGAGCTGGCCGTCGCCCTGGGCGAGGCCCTGCAGTTGACCAACATCCTGCGCGACATCGCCGAGGACGCCGAGCGCGGCCGGCTCTACCTGCCGCAGGAGCTGCTCGACAAGCACGGGATCACCTCGCGCGATGCGACGGAGGTGCTGCACCACCCGGCCCTGCCCGCGGTCGCGGCCGAGCTGGCGCGGACCGCGCGGGAACGCTTCGCGCGCTCGCGCGACCTGATCGCCCGCTGCGACCGGCAGCACCTGAAGCCGGCGATCCTGATGATGGAAGTCTACGACCGGATCCTCCAAAGGCTGGAGGCGCGCGGCTGGGACAAGCCCGAGGTGCCGGTCAAGGTGCCGAAGCTCGAGAAGCTCTGGATCGCCTTCCGCCATGGAGTGCTGTAGTGCCAGCTCGCTCGAGTCGGAGACCCACCCCCTCCCGACCCGCCCCCATCGAGGGGGAGAGCTTGAGCGCGCGGCTGCCTCGATACCCTCCCTCGCCCTCGATGGGGGCGGGTCGGGGAAGGGGTGACTCTCCGCATTCGACACCTGAGAGCGCCCCCGTAGCCGTCACCCAGGGGCGCTGCCACATCGTCGGTGCCGGCCTGGGCGGCCTGGCCTGCGCGGTCGGCCTGGCGGCGCAGGGCCGGCCGGTCAGCCTCTACGACGCCGCCGGACAGGCCGGCGGCCGCTGCCGCTCGCTCTTCGACCAGGGCCTCGGACGGCCGATCGACAACGGCAACCACCTGCTGCTCTCGGCCAACCGCGCCACGCTGGGCTTCCTCGACACCGTCGGCGCGGGCGACAGCCTGGTCGGGCCGCCGGAGGCCGCCTTTCCCTTCCTCGACCTGCGCAGCGGCGAGCGCTGGACCCTGCGGCCGAACAACGGACCGCTGCCCTGGTGGATCCTCGTCTCCGGCCGGCGGGTGCCGGGCAGCCGCCTCGGCGACTACCTCAGCGGCCTGGCGATCCTCTGCGCCAAGGAGCGGGATACCGTGACCGACCGCATCGCCGCGGAGGGACCGCTGTGGGAGCGCTTCTGGGAGCCCTTGACCGTGGCCGCCCTCAACACCGCGCCGGAGGAGGCCTCGGCGAGGCTGCTGCGGGCGGTCGTGATGGAGACCTTCGCCCGCGGCGCGGCGGCCTGCCGGCCGCTGATCGCGAAGGAGGGCCTCTCCGACAGCTTCGTCGAGCCAGCCCTGGCCTACCTCCGGGTGCGCGGCGCCGAGATCCTCTTCAACTGGCGGCTCCGCGCCCTGGAGGACGACGGCGCGCGGATCACGGCGCTCGACTTCGGGGCGGAACGCCGGACGCTCGGCCCCTCGGAGTCCCTCGTGCTCGCCCTGCCCGCGCCCGGTGCCAAGGCGATCCTGCCGGAGCTCGAGGCGCCGCTCGACACCCGCCCGATCGTCAACGGCCACATCCGCCTGCCGCGCCCGGTCAGCCTGCCCGAGGCCGGTCCGGTGCTCGGCCTGATCGGCGGCACGGCCCAGTGGCTGTTCCTGCGCGGCGACGTGGCCAGCCTGACGGTCAGCGCCGCCGAGGAGCTGGCCGGCCTGCCGAACGAGACCGTGGCCGCGCGCCTCTGGCAGGACACCGCAAAGGCGCTGGAGCTCGACCCGGCCGAGATGCCGCCGATTCGCATCATCAAGGAAAAGCGCGCCACCTTTGCCCAGACGCCCGAGGCGGTGGCGCATCGCCCGGGGCCCGGGACGCGCTGGCGCAACGCCTTCCTCGCCGGCGACTGGACCGACACCGGCTTCCCCGCAACCATCGAAGGTGCCATCCGCTCGGGGCAGGCCGCAGCAAAAAAACTTGCAAACCATTAAGAATCTTGCCAATTCACGCTATTGCACTCGAACGCAGCCTGCTCTACTTTCTCGCGCGGCGGGCAGTTACCGTTAACAATGTGGGGTAGTCGACACACAATGGATTCCCACGCCCGACCTATCGAACCGGAATCCCCCAACCTCGAATCAGTTATCGAAGACGCCAAGGAAGAGCTGTTGAAGCAGCAACGCGGCGACGGCCATTGGATCTTCGAGTTCGAGGCGGACGCGACGATTCCGTCGGAATACCTGCTGCTTCAGCACTTCCTCGGCAGCGTCGATGAGGAGCTGCAGGCGAAGATCGCGGTCTACCTGCGCCGGATCCAGGGCGAGCACGGCGGCTGGCCGCTGTTCTTCGACGGCGACCTCGACATCTCGGCGACGGTCAAGGCCTACTACGCACTGAAACTGGCCGGCGACGACCCGGACGCCCCGCATATGGCACGGGCGCGCGAGGCGCTCCTGGTCCGGGGCGGCGCGGCCAAGGCCAACGTCTTCACCCGCATCACCCTGGCGCTCTTCGGCCAGGTGCCCTGGCGGGCGGTGCCGGTCATGCCGGTCGAGATCATGCTGCTGCCCCAGTGGTTCCCTTTCCACCTGTCGAAGGTGTCCTACTGGTCGCGAACGGTGATCGCGCCGCTGCTGGTTCTGATGGCGCTGAAGCCGCAGGCCAAGAACCCCAAGGGCGTCGACATCCGCGAGCTCTTCCTCCGGGATCCGGAGCACGAGGACTACAAGATGAACGCCACGGGCAAGGCGCTGGGCTCGGTCTTCGTCGGGATCGACAAGGTGCTGCGCGCGGTGGAGCCCCTGTTCCCCAAGAAGAGCCGGGAACTGGCGATCGAGAAGGCGGTCGACTTCATCAAGCCGCGGCTGAACGGCGAGGACGGCCTGGGCGGCATCTTCCCGGCCATGGCCAACGCGGTCATGGCCTTCGAGGCCCTGGGCTATCCGCGCGACGACGCCGACTTCGCGACCGCCCGCGAGGCGATCGAGAAGCTGCTGGTGGTGCGCGACGACGAGGCCTACTGCCAGCCCTGCCTGTCGCCGATCTGGGACACCTGCCTGGCCGCCCACGCCCTGCTCGAGGCCGGCGAGGACCCTGACAGCATCGCCATGGGCAAGGCCTATCAGTGGCTGCTCGACCGCGAGATCACCGAGGTCAAGGGCGACTGGGCCTGGCAACGCCCGGATCTGTCGCCGAGCGGCTGGGCCTTCGAGTACCGCAACGACCGCTACCCCGACGTCGACGACACCGCGGTCGTGGTCGCGGCCCTGGACCGGGCCAAGACTCCGAAGCACCACGCCGCGATCAAGCGCGCCGCCGACTGGATCGAAGGCATGCAGAGCCGCAACGGCGGCTGGGGCTCCTTCGACGCCGACAACACCCACGACTATCTGAACTACATCCCCTTCGCCGACCACGGCGCCCTGCTCGATCCGCCGACCGTCGACGTCACCGCGCGCTGCCTCTCGATGCTCTGCCAGCTCGGCTACGACCGGGACCACCAGGTGATCGCCCGCGGCCTGGCGTACCTGCGCAGCGAGCAGGAGGACGACGGCTCCTGGTACGGCCGCTGGGGCATCAACTACGTCTACGGCACCTGGTCGGCGCTCTGCACCTTCAACATCGCCGGCGAGGACATGCAGGCACCGCACATCCGCAAGGCGGTCAGGTACCTGGAGTCGGTCCAGCGCGAGGACGGCGGCTGGGGCGAGGACTGCGCCACCTACTGGGTGGGCCGGCGCGACGAGTCCAAGGCCAGCACCGCGTCGCAGACCTCCTGGGCCCTGCTCGCCCTGATGGCGGCCGGCGAAGTCGACAGCCCGGCCGTCGAGCGCGGCATCAACTACCTGCTCCGCCTGCCGCGCGAGGGGGCCAAGTGGCAGGAGGACCATTACACGGGCACGGGCTTCCCGCGCGTCTTCTACATCCGCTACGACGGCTACAGCGCCTATTTCCCGCTCTGGGCCCTGGCCCGCTACCGCAACCTCCGCCAGGCCAACGAGCGGCGCGTCAGGTACGGCATGTGACCCGGCTGGGCGTGGTCACCGGCCTCGCGACCGAGGCCGGGATCGTCGCCCGTGCGGAGCCCCTCTCGGAGGCGCCGGCGATCTCGGGCGCCGACAGCGCCCGCGCCGCCGAGTCGGCCGGCCGCCTGATCGCGCAGGGGGCCGAGGCTCTCTTGTCCTTCGGCATCGCCGGCGCGCTCTCGCCGGCCCTGCGTCCGGGCGCCCTGATCCTGCCCTCGGCCGTCGTCCTGCCGGATGGCGGGCGCATCGAAACCGATCCCCGATGGCGCCAGAAGCTGGCGGCCTGCCTCGAGGGACAAGGGCTCACGGCCGCCGGAGGGCCCCTGCTCGGCAGCGCGGAGGCGGTGACCACGCCGAAAGCCAAGGCGGCGCTCTTCGCGCGCCACGGCGCCCTGGCGGTGGACATGGAAAGCCACGCCGTGGCCGCCGCCGCTCAGGCGGCCGGCCGGCCCTTTCTGGTGCTGCGCAGCGTCGCGGATCCGGCCGAGCGCGCCCTGCCGGGCTGGGCGATGGCTGCTACCGGCGCCGACGGCCGGGTCAAGCCAGGCGTCGCGATCGCGGCGCTCAGCCGCCGGCCCTGGCAGGTCCCGGCGTCGATCCGGCTCGGCCTGGAGACCCGAAGCGCGCTGAAGGCGCTAGGCCGCGCTGTCGGTCTTTGCCCGCACCTCGGGCTCCCGCTCTGAAGCCTTCCGCTCCGGCGCAGCCGTGTGGATCTCCTGGACCGCGTCGCGGACCAGGGTATCGAAGACGAACTCCGCCGGGCGCTGCTTGTCGAGCGGGATGTCCGGCGCCATCGGGCCTTCGGTGTCGATGCCCTTGCGGGACAGCCGCCAGGCCTTGAACGGATTGTTGAGGGTGTCGGTCACCGCCGTCGCCTCGTAGCCGCAGTGCACCATGCAGTCGGCGCACTTCTCGTAGTTGCCGGTGCCGTAGCCGTCCCAGTCGGTCGTCTCCATCAGCTCCGTAAAGGAGGCGGCGTAACCCTCGTTCAGCAGGTAGCAGGGCCGCTGCCAGCCGAAGATGTTGCGCGTCGGGTTGCCCCAGGGGGTGCACTCGTAGGTCTGGTTGCCGGCCAGGAAGTCCAGGAACAGGGTCGACTGGCTGAAGTCCCAGTTCTTGTCCTTGCCGCGCCGGAAGACGTCGCGGAACAGATTCTTGGTCCGCTCCCGGGTCAGGAAGTGCTCCTGGTCCGGCGCGCGCTCGTAGGCGTAGCCGGGCGACACGGTGATGCCGTCGACCTTGAGCTCATCGGTGACGTAATCGAAAAACTCGGCGACTTTGTCGGGCTCTGCGTTGTTGAACAGCGTCGAGTTGACATTGACCCGGAAGCCCTGGGCCTTGACCGCCTTGATCGCCTTGACCGCGCGATTGAAGACGCCCTTCTGGTCGACCGCGTGGTCATGTTCCTCCTCCAGACCGTCGAGGTGGATGGAGAAGGTCAGATAGGGGCTGGGCTTGAAGAGGTGGAGCTTCTTCTCCAGCAGCAGCGCGTTGGTACAGAGGTAGACGAAGCGCTTGCGCTTGACGAGCTCCGAGACGATCTCGCCGATCTCCTTGTGCAGCAGCGGCTCGCCGCCCGGGATCGAGACCATGGGGGCGCCGCATTCCTCGGCCGCCTGGATGCAGTCCTCGACCGAGAGGCGCTTGTTCAGGATCGCGTCCGGATAGTCGATCTTGCCGCAGCCCGGACAGGCCAGATTACATCGAAACAGAGGCTCCAGCATCAGCACCAGGGGATAGCGCCGCCGCCCGGTCAGACGCTGCTTGAGGATGTAGGCACCGACGCGGATCTGCTGTCTCAGGGGTATCGGCAAGGTCAAGACCCTCTCGTGAATGAAAGGCGGGCATGCATCCCTGCGCCCCGCCCGAGCGGGCCGGAGCGCAGTTGCGAATCAGACGCATTTGGCGTCCAACTTGCAAAATGCTCCGTCGGCATCCGGGCTTCAAGGGCAAGCCGGCAAAGAGACGGCCGGAAAGCGAAAAGATGATCCGGGCGTGACCGACGCGCAACAGTCCGGGAAACCAGCCTGACTTGCAGTCGCTTATGGCGCTCCAGCCCGTGGCTTGCAGGCCGGCCGCTTCGCCGACACGATGCGATGGCGCTTGGTCCTGCCATAATGATGACGCAGCCAAAGGCTAGACTCAGCGGATGCGAGCCAGGATGAGAACAAAAGAAGATCAAACCCTTGGAAACCCTAGCTGCCGTGGCCGCAGCGCCGGCCCGCCGCCCTCGCCGCCCGAGTCCGCCGTTCCGCGCGATATGGACCGCGGCCCTGTTGTTCTGCCTGATCGCGGTGCCGACCCGGGCGGAAGAGCGCGACGGCTATGAATGGGCGCTGCCCGAGCCGGAGCCGGTGGTCACCGGTCCCGTGACCAGCTACACCGCGGCCCTGGAAGGAGTCGACGATTCCGGGTTGCGCGAGGTGCTGGAAGCCAGCGCGCAGCTCTTCGCCTTGTCTAACCGGCCGCCGCCGACCCTCGCCGGACTCGAGCGCCGCGCCCAGGACGACTTGGCGCGCCTGCAGACGGCGCTGCGGTCCGAGGGCTACTACGCGGCCGAAGTCGACTATCGGATCGAGGAGACCGAAACGGCCAGAACCGTCACCCTGGCGGTGACGCCGGGGCCCCGCTACAGCCTGACCGCCTACGATATCGACTACGCGGACGGCGCGGCGCCAACGGCAGGCGCCCCACCCCGGCTCGAGGATATCGGGATCGAACCCGGCATGGCCGCCCGCGCACCGGACATCGTCGCCGCGGAACGCAAGCTGGTGTCGTTACTGAACGAGCGCGGCTATCCCTTCGCCCGGGTGGCCGAGCGCAAGTCGATCGTCCGGCACGAGACTCGGGGCATGGTCGTCCGCCTCTCGATCTCGACCGGCGCCCTGGCACGCTTCGGTGCGCTCAGCATCGCAGGCGCTCAGGAGGTCGAACAGGACTTCCTGCGCGCCTTGATCGACTGGGAGGACGGCGAGATCTACGACCGGCGCAAGGTCGATTCGACGCGCCGCAACCTGTCCGGGACCGGGCTCTTCGAGAGCGTCGGGATCGCCACGGGCCCAATCCCCGATGGTCAGGCCCCCGACGATCAGGCCCCAGGCGATCAGCTACGGGTGCCGATGCAACTGACTGTCGTGGAGGGCAAACACCGGACCATCGGCGCGAGCGTCGGCTATTCGACCGATGTCGGCCCCGAGGGCGAGGTCTTCTGGGAACACCGCAACTTTCTCGGCGAGAACGAGCAGCTCCGGCTCAGCGCGACCGGCTCCTTTGTCGAGCAGGTCGGCGCGGTCACGCTGCGCAAGCCGGTGTTCCTGGAGCGCGGCCAGGATTTGCTGGCGAGCCTGACCGGCGGCAACCGGGACACCGATGCCTTCGACCAACTGTTCGTCGAGAGCTCCTTCGCGATCGAGCGCGGCTGGCAGGAAAACTGGCGGCTCTCGGCCGGGGTCGCGCCGAGCGTTTCGAACCTGGACGAGGTCGACCGCGACGACGAGCGGCGGCTGGCGCTGATCGGCCTGCCCCTGACGGCGGTCCGCGATACGCGGGACGACCTGCTCGACCCGACGAGCGGCCTTTTCCTCGACGTCGCCTTGACCCCGACCTTCGGCGCCGGCAGCGACCAGCTGCTCTTCGCCAAGGCCGCCGCCGGCGGCTCGGCCTACTACGGTTTCGGGCCCGACGACCGCTTCGTGCTGGCCGGGCGCTCCCGGATCGGCTCGATCGTCGGCGAGCGGACCGAGGCGGTACCGGCGGACCGCCGCTTCTATGCCGGCGGCGGCGGTTCGATCCGCGGCTACGAGTTCCAGAGAGTCGGGCCGCTGGACGAAGACAACGAGCCGCTGGGCGGCCGGTCGCTGCTCGAGCTGGGCGGCGAGGTCAGGGTCCGCCTGACCGAGGAGATCGGCGCCGTACCCTTCATAGACGGCGGCACGGTCTTCGATTCGCCTTATCCCGACATGGACGAGACGCTTCGCTGGGCAGCCGGCCTGGGCGTCCGCTATTTCACCGGTTTCGGCCCGCTGCGGCTGGACGTGGCCTTCCCTCTGAACCCGCGCGACGACGTCGACGACGTCTTCCAGTTCTACGTGAGCTTCGGCCAAGCCTTCTGACATGCCGGCCCTGACGCGCAACCTCCGCCGCCTCTTTGTCGCCCTCGCCGGCTGCGCCGCGCTGCCGCTGGCGGCGGGTGGCGGCGTCTACGCCTGGCTGCAGACCGACGGCGGACGCGACTGGGCGCGGCGCCAAGCAGAGGCGGCGCTCAGTACGCCGGGCGGGAACGAGATCGCGATCGAGTCGCTCACGGGCTCGCTGCCGCAGTCCCTGCAGGTCTCCAGGCTCACGGCGCGGGATCCCGAGGGGATCTGGCTGCGGGTCGAGGGACTCGTGTTGGACTGGCGGCCCCTGGCCCTGCTGCGCGGCCGCTTCGAGGTCGCGCGGCTCCGCGCCGGGACCGTCGAGATCTCGCGCACGCCGGCCGCAGCGGCAGCCGCCGAGGACGGCGCCGGCTTCGCCCCGCCCGAGTTGCCGCCCGAACTGCCGCCCGAACTGCCGGTCGAGGTCGTCGTCGAGCAGCTGGCGGTCGAGGTCCTCGACCTGGCGCCGGCGATCCTGGGCGAGCCTGCAGGGTTTCGGATCGCGGGCCGGAGCCGCGCGCAGCCCGATGGCGCGCTCGACGCCCGGCTGACGATCGAGCGCCGCGATGACGGACGCAGCGGCTTGACCGCCGAGGCGGCCTATCGGCCCGCCGACGAACGCCTGGCGCTGTCCGTGACGCTTTCCGAGCCGCAGGGCGGGCTGGCCGCCCATCTGCTCGATCTTCCGGGACGCCCGGCGGTCGACCTCAAGCTCGAGGGCGCGGGACCGCTCCGCGATTGGCGCGGCGGGCTCACCGCCCGGCTCGACGGTCTTCTCGACGCCGAGGCGCAGCTCTTTCTGCGCAAGGGCGCCGAGATCGCTTTTGGCCTGGACGCCGAAGCCCGAGTGACCCCGCCGTCCCAGGGGCCGCCCTGGCCGCTGCTGGCCGGGCGACAGGTCCTGAACATCGAAGGCCAGTGGCGGGGTGCGGGAGGCCTGAACGTCTCCGCCTTCACCCTGAGAGGCGCGGCCCTCGAGATCGAGGGCCGCGGCGACCTCGAAGAGGACGAGATCGAGGCCGAGCTGACGGCCAGGCTGCGCGACGGCGCGCCTCTCGCCCGATGGATCGGCGCCGAGCGCCTGGAGGACGGCCGCGCGGTGATCGCCCTCGGCGGCCGGCTCTCGAAGCCGCGGATCACCGCCGACCTGCGGGCGGCGCGCCTGACCATCGACAAGCTGGCGATCCGGGGGCTGCGCGTCCAGGCGGCGTTCCAGGCCGAGGACGCCTTCCTGGAGGCACCGCCCAGCGGCCGCCTGTCCGTCGACGCCGGGCTGGAAGACCTGGAGCTGCGGGACGAGCCCGAGCTCCAGGCCGTCATCGGCCGGTCCTTCGCGCTCGGTTTCGAAGGCGCGCTGGACCTGGCGGCGCCCATCGTCACGGCGGAGCGGCTGACCGTCGCCAGCGAGGCTTTCGAGGCCGAGGTCGCGGGGCGACTGCGGCTCGACGACGGCCAGGGCGAGATGACCACCAGGGCGCGCTACTTCACGCTGTCCCGCCTCGACTCGATGAGCGGCCTCGGTCTCAAGGGCAGCGCGGAGATCGAGGGCCCCTGGAAGATCGAAGGCTTCGGCAGCCGCCTCGGCAGCGAGTTGCGCGGCCGCCTGCTCGGTGCCGGCAGCGAGGTCGAGGTGATCGCCGACCTGCTCTCCGCCGAGACCAAGCTGGAGGCGAAGCTCCGGCTCGGCCCCGACGGCGTGGCCCTGCGCGACGTGAAGGTCGATACGAAGGCCGCCGAAGTGACGGGCGAACTGGCGGTCCTGGAAGACGACGAGACGCTGTCCGGAACCTTCCGCCTGGCGTTGCCCGAGGCCGGGGTGCTCTCCGATGCGCTGGGCGTCCGGCTCGAGGGTCCCGGCGCGGTCTCGGCCCGCCTGGGCGGCCGGAGCTCGGCCCCCGAGCTGAGCGGCACGGTCACCGCGGCGGCCGTGCAGCTCCAGGGTTTCGGTCTGTCCAGGCTCTCCGCCGACTACCGGACGGCGCGCCTGACGCCGGAGGTCGCCGGTCGCGTCGAGGCGCGGGCGAACAGCCCGCTCGGGGCGCTGGCCGCCGCCACCGACCTGAAGATCGACGACCGTGCGCTGCACCTCACGGCTCTGGAGGTGACCGCGCCCGAGGGCAAGGTCAGCGGCGTGCTGGCGGCGCCGCTCGAGGGCGGCCCCCTGGCGGGAACCCTGTCCGCCAGCTTCCGGGACCTCGGCGGCGTCTTGGCCATCGCAGGGCTCTCGGGCGGCGGCCGGGGCGACGCCACCGTGAACCTGACCTCGGACGAAGGCCGCCAGGCGGCGCGCCTCGACGGCGTGATCGAGCAGGCCAGCCTGGCCGCCGGCGCGATTCCGGTCAGCGCCAAACGCGTGGCGATCGGGGCCCAGAGCGGCGATCTTGCGGCCGGCGCGGGCCGCTTCGAGCTGAGGGGCCGTGGGCTGAGGCGGGCCGGACTGGCGCTCGACGACCTGACGGTGCTCGGCGAGGGCGGCCCGCGCGACCTCGCCGTGACGCTACAGGCCGAAGGCCGCTGGCTCGAGGATCTCGCCGTGACCGCCGCGGGCCGCCTCGGCTGGGCCGAGGGCAAGCTGGACGCCGAGCTGACACGGGCCGAGGGCCGGGCGCTGGGCGACAGCTTCCGGCTAAGCGCGCCGGCCCGCCTGACGCTCGGGCCGGACAGCGTTCGGCTGAGGGCGCTGGAAGCCGAGGTCGGACCCGGCAGGCTGTCCGCCGCGGCGGCGATCGACACCGAGACCCTGTCGGCGTCGCTGACCCTCGACAAGCTGCCGGCCCGCCTGGCCGACCTCGCCGTGCCGCTGGGCCTCACGGGCGACGTCTCGGCCGAGGCGGAGATCGACGGGCCGCGCGCGGCATTGGAGGGGCGGTTCTCGGCGGAGGGCAGCGGACTTCGCACCGCGCGCCTGGCCGGCGCCCCCGCCTCGGAGGTCGCGCTGTCCGGGACCTGGCGGGACGGTCGCCTGGCCCTGGACGGCCGGCTGCGGGCCGCCGAGGCGGCCGAGGCCAGGCTCGCCGCCGAGCTTCCCCTGCGGATCCGGGCCGACGATCTCGCCCCCGAGCTGCCGAGCGACCAGCCGATCGAGGGCCGGCTCACCTGGAAGGGCGAGGCCGCGCGGCTGCTCGCCTTCATGCCGCTCGCCGATCACCGTTTCGAAGGTTCGGGCGACATCGCCCTCGCCTTGCAGGGCACGCTCGCGGCGCCGCGGCTGGACGGGCGGATCGCCCTGGCCGGCGGCGAATACGAGAGTCTGGAGACCGGCGCCCTGCTCAAGGATCTAGAGCTGCGCGTCGAGCTGCGCGACGAGTCCGCCAGGCTCGCGCGCTTCAGCGCCACGGACGGCGGGGCCGGGGCGATCTCGGCGCAGGGCCGGCTCGCCTTTGCGGCGGAGGCCGGCTTCCCCTACGAGCTTTCGGCGGAGATCGAAAACTTCCATCTGGCGCGACGCGACGACGTCACCGCTTCGGTCAGCGGCCAAGTCCGGCTCGAAGGCGACGCCCAGGCCGGCCGCCTGTCCGGCGCACTGGTCACCGACCGGGTCGAGATCGGCATCATCGGCGCCCTGCCGCCCGAGGTCGTCGCGCTCGACGTCGTCGAGGAGAACGGCCGAGTCGGCACTGCGACCGCAGCGGAGACCACGACGCGCCGCAGGGCGCCCTACGACCTGGCTCTGGCGCTGACCCTGGAGATGCCGCAGGAGGTCTTCGTCCGCGGCCGCGGCCTGGATTCGGAATGGTCCGGCAGCCTGGGGATCCGGGGCACCGCCGGCGCGCCCCTGGTCTCGGGCGAGGCCGTCCTGGTCCGGGGGCGCCTCTCGGTGGTCGGCAAGCCCTTCGACCTGGTCTCCGGCGTCATCAGGCTGCCGAAGGACGCCGAGCCGGAGCTGGATGTCGTCGCCCGCCACGAGACCGGCGAACTGACCGTGACGGCCAAGGTCACCGGGGCCCTCTCGCAACCCGAGATCGCCCTGTCGTCGGAGCCGGCGCTGCCGCCCGACGAGATGGTCTCCCGCGTGCTGTTCAACAAGGGCGTCGCCAACCTGACCGCCATCGAGGCGGCGCAACTGGCCACCGCCCTGCCGGAGCTGACCGGGCGCGGCGCCGGCGGCCTCGACGTCCTGGGCCTGGCGCGCCGGATGCTGGGCGTCGACGTGCTCCAGATCGAGACCGTCGAAGGCGAGAAGGGTCCCTCCCCGGCGGTCTCCGCCGGCAAGTACGTGACCGAGAAGGTCTTCCTCGGCGTCAAGCAGGGCGCGACCCCGGAGTCCGGCGCCGTCGGCGTCGAGGTGGAGCTGACGCCAAACATCTCCGTCGAATCCGAGGTCACCCGGAGCGGTGCGTCGAAGTCCGGCTTGAAGTTCAAGCTGGACTACTGACGGCCGCGCCGGACGGCCCTACCGCAGATAGCCGCCGCGCTTGAACCAGTCGACGGCATCCGCGAGTGCCTCTTCCCAGGGCCGAAAGCGGTAGCCCAGGTCCGAGATGGCCTTGGCGCTGGAGAAGAACATCCGCTTGCGCGCCATGCGGACCCCTTCGAGGGTGACGAAAGGCGTGCCGTTGGGGCGCAGGCGCG
Source organism: Kiloniellales bacterium (assembly GCA_022361275.1). Lineage (GTDB taxonomy): Bacteria > Pseudomonadota > Alphaproteobacteria > Kiloniellales > JAKSBE01 > JAKSBE01. The sequence continues at coordinate 1,973 of JAKSBE010000137.1, read as the reverse complement.
ACCAGGCCTCGGAAGCCGCCGCGATCGGCATGACCAGGCCGTGCGGCAGCTTCACCCGCGGCGCCCGCCCCCCGGTCAGCCGGGCGATGCCCTGCAGGATCTCGGCCAGGGTCATGTTGGTGCCGCCCAGGATATACCGCTCGCCGACCTTACCTGCGTCATAGGCCAGAAGATGGCCTTCGGCGACGTCGTCCACGTGAACGACGTTGAGGCCGGTGTCGACGAAGGCCGGCATGCGGCCCGCGGCGGCCTCGACGATCATGCGACCGGTCGGAGTCGGCTTGACGTCGCGCGGGCCGATCGGCGTCGAGGGGTTGACGATGACGATGGGCAGGCCGCTCTCGGTGATCAGCTCCTTGACGGCTTCCTCGGCCAGGTACTTGGAGCGCTTGTAGTGCCCGATCATGTCCTCCAGGCTTGACGGCGTCTCTTCGTCCGCGGGCGTGCCATCCCGGTTGATCCCGAGGGTCGCCACGGAGCTGGTGTAAACGATACGTTTCACCCCCGCATCGGCGGCCGCGCGGATCAGGTTGCGCGTCCCCTCCAGGTTGGCCTGATATATCTCGTCCGGCCGGCGCGACCAGAGGCGGTAATCCGCCGCCAGGTGATAGAGCCCGCCGGCGTCGGCGACCAGGGCCGCCAGCGACTGCGGAGCGAGGAGGTCGGCCTCGACGACCTCGATGTCCAGGCCTTCCAGGTTGCGCCGGTCGCTGCCGGCACGGGCCATCACGCGGACGGTCTCGCCGCGCTTCAGCAAGCTTCGGACGACGGCCGAGCCGACGAAGCCGGTCGCGCCTGTGACGACGACGGTCAAGATTGAGCCTCCGATCTCGAGCCGGATGGAGCCGGCCCCGGCTGCCGGGGCGCTGGCGGATCCGGATGACACCACATTGACTTGCAAGCCGAAAGATACGACCTAGTGCGCACGGGGGAAACGCTGGGTGTTGCAGCCGAGCCGAAGCTTACTGTGCAGCCCGAACACGCACCAGTGGAGATATCGTGTCACGCGTCTTCTTTGCCATCCTGACGCTCCTCCTGGCCTTGGGGTCGCCGGCGGCCGCCGAGGAAGCGGTCAGCCCGAGCGAGACCGTGGCCCGGCTCAATGCGACCCTGCTCGACGTGATGAAGAACGCCGAGCGACTCGGCTACGAGGGGCGCTACGAGCGCCTGGCGCCGGTCTTGAGCGAGACCTTCAACTTCGCGCTCATGGCCCGGGTCTCGGTCGGCCGGCATTGGTCGAAGCTGTCGGCGGCGCAGCGCGAGCGGCTGGTCGACGCCTTCACGCGCATGAGCATCGCGACCTTCGCCGCCCGTTTCAACGGCTACGCCGGCGAGCAGATGGAGGTCCTGGGCGAGGAAGCGGGGCTGCGGCAGTCGGTTCTGGTCCGTAACCAGTTGGTCAAGTCCGACGGCGAGGTCATTCCCCTGCACTACCTGATGCGCAGGTTCAAGGCCGGCTGGCGTGCGGTGGACATCCATCTGGACGCCAAGTTCAGCGAGGTGGCGACCAAGCGCGCGGAATACACCTCGGTCATCGCCCGCGAGGGCTTCGATGCCCTGATCAGCGGCCTCGAGCAGAGAATCGCCAGGATGGCCGCCGGTCAGGCGGGCGATCAGGGCTAATACCAAGGAGCGTTGACAAGGCGACCGCCTACTCGGCCGCGAGCGGGAAGGCCAGGCGCGCCAGATCCCGGGTCAGGCCCGCGGCCTGCTCGGGGTCGAGCGCGGACAGGGGCGGGCGGATGCCGCGCCAGGCGGGATCGCCGTTGCGCTGGGCCATGATCTCCTTAAGCGCGGGGATCATCGGGTAGGCCTGGATCGCCTTGCGCAGCGCGACCATCTCGTCGTTGAGCCGCGCGGCCTCGGCGCCCTGCCAGTTGTCGTAGAGCGCCCGGATCGCCGCAGCGGTGACGTTGGCCGTCGCCGTGATGCAGCCGACCCCACCGCCCTTGAGGTTGTCGAGCAGGAAGACT